>DATKGG010000081.1:0-31427 GCA_035510855.1 Acidimicrobiales bacterium | reverse complement strand
GGGCCGCCGACTCGGGGCCGGCGCCCGGCGTGCTGGAGGCGATCGATGCAGCAGCCCAGGTGATCGTCGCGCCGTCGAACCCGCTCGTCTCGATCGATCCGATACTCGCGGTCCCGGGCGTGGCAAGCGCGGTTGCGTCGCGACGAGACGACGTCATCGGCATCTCACCGATCGTCGCAGGTGCCGCGATCAAGGGCCCAGCGGATCGTCTCTTGCGCGAGCTCGGCCACGAGGCGAGCGCACTCGGGGTCGCTCGCCTGTACGAGGGCCTCGTCGGCACCTTCGTCATCGATGAGCGTGACGAGTCGCTCAGAGGGGCGATCGAAGGACTCGGCATGCAGTGCATCGTGACGGACACGATGATGACCGACAGAGGTCGCTCCGGCGCGCTCGCGAAGGTCATTCAGGATGCGTGAGTCCGAGCTGAGGCTCTTCACGATCGATGGCATCGGGGAGGTGCGGGCCGGTGACGACCTCGCGGCGTTGCTCGGTGACGCGATCGCCGAGCACGGCGGAGATGCGCTCGAGGACGGCGACGTCATCGTGGTCACCTCCAAGATCGTTGCCAAGGCGGAGGGTCGGGTGGTCAGGCTCGACCCCACTGACGTGATGGCAAAGGCAACCCTCGTCGAGAGCGAGGCGACTCGCGTGCTTCGTCGACGCGGTGACCTCCTCATCACCGAGACTTCGCACGGCTTCGTGTGCGCGAATGCCGGGGTCGACCTGTCGAATGTCGAGGAGGGCTGGGCGGTGCTGCTTCCGCTCGACCCGGACCGCTCGGCGCGACGGCTGCGGGCCGACCTGGGACGGCGATTGGGCGTCGAGATTGCCGTCATCATCTCGGACACGTTCGGTCGGGCGTGGCGCAACGGCGTGACGGACGTCGCCATCGGCTGCGCCGGCATCGCCGGCATCGTCGATCTGCGTGGCACGCCGGACGCCTACGGGAGGATCCTCGAGGCAACGGAGGTCTGCGTGGTCGACGAGCTCACGTCCGCGGCCGACCTGATCATGGGCAAGTCGTCAAACGTGCCGGCGGTCGTCATCCGAGGCGCACGGCCCGAGTGGCTCCGCGAGGGGTCCGTCGCCAGCGAGGTCATCCGCACGCCCGAGGAGGATCTCTTCCGATAGGTGCCGGCGCACGGTCTCGTCCTTAGGGCGCCGGCGTCCAGCTCGACGTGTCCGTCGCCCACACCATGCACCTTCCGAGCTCGCCCGGCGCGGTGATCGGATCGTCGAATGTCTCCTCGAGGCGGTAGCCCAGGCGTCTCGGCACCGCGGCACTCGCACGGTTGGCCTCATCGCAGCGGATCTCGACGCGGTCCACGCCCCGCAGCGCGAGTCCCGCGTTCGTGAGGGCCGTCGCAGCGGCGGTGGCGATGCCGCGACGCGTCCACCCCGCATGGACCCAGTAGCCGATCTCGAGGGTGCCGGCGCCGATCCGGCGGTGCAGTCCCCCGCCGCCGACCACGTCGAGCGAATCGTCGTAGGAGAACCAGTAGTTGAACGCATCGCCGGACGTCCACTGCGACATCGCGCGCGACACGAACTCGTCGAGACCGTCGAACGTCGGCTCCGCAGCCGCCCAGGGCATCCAGGGTCGCAGGTGCTCGACGCTCTCGCTCACGGCCGCCAAGAGCCTGGGGGTTTCGCCGCCGCGGTAGCGGACGAGCGAGACGACACCTGCAGAGAGCACCGGCGGCGGCGCCGCTTCGGTCGGCATGCTGTCTAGGTGGACACGCCCGCTTCGACCCGGGCTGCCCACGCGTCGCTCACGATCTCTTCGAGCGAGGATCGCACGGGCTCCCAGCGAAGGACGGTGCGTGCGCGATCGTTCGCCGCCACGAGCGTCGATGAGTCGCCCGGTCGCCGTGGGCCGACGCGGACGGGGACGTCGCGGCCAGTGACCCTGCGAACCGCCTCGAGCACCTCGGCGTTGCTCGAGCCCGTGCCCGTGCCGAGGTTGCACACGAAGGCTGGCTCGTCGTCCAGTATCTGCGCGGCCGCGATGTGCGCGGTCGCGAGGTCGGCGACATGGACGTAGTCGCGAATGCAGGTCCCGTCAGGCGTCGGGTAGTCGTTCCCGTAGAGGTCGAGCGACGCTCGCTCGCCTGCGGCGACCTCGAGTGCGAGCGGGATGAGGTGCGTCTCGGGCACGTGCAGCTCGGGACGTCCTCGCAGCGCGCCAGCAGCGTTGAAGTACCGAAGCGCGGCATAGCGAATGCGGCCCAGTCTGGCCAGCCACGCAAGCGAGTGCTCGACCAGCAGCTTTGACTCGCCGTACGGACTGACCGTCTCGGTCCGATGCGACTCGTCGATGGGCGTGTACAAGGGCTCGCCGTACACGGCCGCAGACGAGGAGAACACGAACCGATCGACACCTGCCTCCACGAGGCACTCGAGCAGCGACAGCGTCTCACCAACGTTGTTGGCGAAGAAAGTCTCTGGCTCAGCCATTGACACGCCGGCCGCGATGAGCCCGGCGAAGTGAAAGCAGACGTCGAAGGACGTCGAGCTCAGGACCTTGGCGATCGCCGGAGCGTTCCCGACGGAGAGCTCGACGAATGTCGCCCCCGCGGGCACCTGATCGGCGGTGCCTGAGCTCAGGTTGTCGACGACGACGACCGAGTGGCCCGCGTCAAGGAGCGCTTGGACGACGGTCCCCCCGACGAAGCCCGCGCCCCCTGTGACGAGGGCCCTCACGTGGCCCGAGCGGTGCCTGACCGCCGCTCTCGCTCCGGTACCTGCTCTGACGCCCCGATGAGGCAGTTGTCGAGGAGCGTGGCATCGGCGCCAATGACGGCGTCGGGGCCGATGACGGCGTCGGTCACCGACGCGCGGTTCCCGATGGTCGCTCCCTCGAGGACCACGGAGTCCACGATCGACGCGCCCTCGCCGACCCGCACGTTGCGCCCGAGCACCGAGCCCGAGATGGTTGCCGACGCCGCGACGCTGGCACCCTCGAGCACCAGAGCGCCTTCGGAGAGCGCGCCAGGGTGCGGTGCGGTCCGCGTGCCATCGAGGATGTCCTTGTTCGCTCGTAGGAACGCCTGCGGCGTGCCGGCGTCGATCCAGTACGACCTATCGACCATTGCGTAGAGCGACCGATCGTGCACCATTCGCGGGAAGATCTCTCGCTCGACGGACACCATGGCTGCATCGGCGATCCGTTCGAAGAACGAGGGCTCGAGCACGTAGGTTCCCGCGTTGATGTTGTTGGACGGCGAGGTCCCGGGCTCAGGCTTCTCCACAAACGACGTCACGAGACCCGTCGCGTCGGTCACGACGACGCCATATCGGGTCGGGTCGTCAACCGGGGTCAGGTGGATCGTGCCTTCCGCGCCCCGCGAGCGATGCGCGTCAATGAGCGCGGTGATGTCGAGATCGGTCAGCACGTCGCCGTTGACGGCAAGAAACGTCTCGCCAATGGATCCGGCGAGTCCCGCGAATCGGATCGCTCCTGCGGTCCCGAGGGCGACGGGCTCGATCGCGAAGGACACGCTCACGCCGCCAATCCGCCCGTCGGGGTAGGACGCGACAAACGCATCGGGCAGGTAGCCCATCGACAGGACTGCGCGATCCACGCCGTGCGAGGCGAGCTGCCCCAGCACGCGCTCGATCATGGGGACGCCTGCGACCGGCAGTAGCTGCTTGGGGATGGTCTCGGTCAGGGGTCGGAGACGTGTGCCGAGGCCGCCGACGAGAACGACCGCCTGCACGTCAGGGCGTGGCCGTTGTCGTCGTGACCCCACTGGTCGTGCTCGTGGTCGACGTGGCCGTCGAGCCCGCGATCGCGCTGACCATCGCCGCGATGACGGATGCGGGCGGCCTTGGCGGCGTCACGCCCTTGGGTACAAAGGCCACCGTGATCTGCGCCCTGGAGCCGAGCGAGACGGAGCTCGGATCCGTCGTGAGCGTGGGCTTTGACGACTCGAGCGTGGGCCAGTACGCGATCTCGACTTGCCCGACCTTGCCGGCATCCCGGCTTCCGCGAGGGCACGTATCACCGTTCGAGTAGGTCGTCGCGTGCGAGTGCTTCGAGCCCGAGGCCGGTATCCGAAGCGTCGATGACGTCAGCTCGAGGCCGGGATACGCGCTCGTGAACTGGTTGAGCGTCGGCGAGCCGGTCGTGGTGGACTCGACCACGCCCCCCGCGAGCGCGTGGAAGCTGCCGGCACTCGGGGCGAGCGAGGGCACATCCGAGCCGCAGGCGAAGATCGCGAGGGCGGCAAAGGTCGAGGTCGGTCCGGAAGGCGGGTGGCCGTAGTCATACCGAGCGAAGCCGACCGAGCCCAAGCCAAAGACCACGATCAGGCCGAGCACACCGTAGAAGTTGACTGGCCGACGCCGACGGTACGTCCGCCCGCCGCCCGAGGCGCCGACCCGACGTACCCAGCCACCTGTGTTGCTCGCTGCCACGGGGCGCCACGCTAGCCGCTTGCCGGTGGACGGCTGCCCAGCGGTTCGGGGCACGCGTGCCCAAGTGGGTCAGTTCAAGATGTTGACCGCGCGAGATACGACAATGGCAACGGTGATGAGCGAGGCCATTGACTGGACTGCCATGAGCAGTTTTGCCCAGCGCGTGAGCGGCATGGTGTCCGTCGGGCTGAACGCCGTCGCGTTCGTGAACGAGGTGTACAGATAGTCGCTGAAGTCGGGTGTCCAGTCGGGGTCGGCCCCCCTGGCGCCCATCTGCGGGAACAGGAAGTCCGGCTTTGGATGCGTGGCCTGGGTACGGCGCGCAGGTCCGCCACGATCGAGCTCCCAGTACCACAGTCCGAAGGCGATCACGTTGGTGAGCCAGATCGGCACTGACGCATAGACGAGTGTCCGTCCCGCGGTCTTTGAGTCGTACAGCAACGCGTGGATCAGATCAATCAGAGACACCGTGTTGGCAATTGAGACCAGCGCGACCAGCGTGATGCCCACCACCCGCAGATGGCGCTGCTCGGACGTCAGGCGCCCTGGGTTGGTGACGAGCAACACCAGCAGCAGGACACCCTCGATGGCCGGGACGACCGCCTTCGCGCCGAGGCCGACGAGCACCTTGTTCGGGAGAACCAGCTGGAGGGTGATCGCGACGAGGATGGACGCGACCACCGGCCAGCGCGTCTCGGACTTCGACGGGATTCCCCACGCTGCTTTCGCATCAGGGTTGCGATCTGCGTCAGCCACGATCGCTCACCGTACGCGACAGCGTGTCGCGACGGTGACCTGCTCTCGCGAAGTGACGTACCTTGGCACGATGCGCGATGGCCCTCCGGGCTCGGCCACGCCCGCCGAGCTCGTCCCGCTCGGCACGATCGCGAAGGAGTGGACCCGGCTCGGGTGTATCGGATTCGGGGGTCCCCCGACGCACGTTGCGCTGCTGCGGCGCCTGTGCGTCGAGGAGCGCGCGTGGCTTGACCCCGAGGTGTTCGAAGACGGGATCGCCGCGACGAACCTGCTCCCGGGGCCCGCCTCCACCCAGCTCGCGATCTTCTGTGCGTGGAAGCTCCGCGGCGGTGTCGGTGGGCTGCTCGGCGGGCTCTGCTTCATCCTCCCCGGCTTGCTCCTGATCCTTGGGCTGGCAGCCGTCTTCCTCGCAAGCCGCCCGCCGACCTGGATCCTCGGTGCCGCGGCAGGTGCCGGGGCTGCGGTTCCTGCCATCGCCCTCAACGCTGCACGGGGGCTTGTCCCGACGAGCTGGCGCCGCGCTGGCGACGAGCGAGCACCCCGAACTCGCTGGCTCACGTACGTCGGTGCTGGTGCCGTCGCAGCAGCAACCATCGGGCAGTACCTCGCGGCGGTGCTCTTGGTGTGCGGGTTCCTCGAGATCGTCGCTCACCGGTCCAATGAGGTGCGGCCCGGGTCTGCACGCGTCGTCCTTCCCGCAGTCGTCCACGTCGCGACCGCGGGCGGACTGGGCGCGCTCGCGTTCGTCGCCGTCAAGGTCGGCGCCCTGTCGTACGGAGGAGGCTTCGTCATCGTCCCGCTCATGCAGCACGATGCCGTTTCGACCTACCACTGGATGTCCGGAGCTCAGTTCCTCAATGCCGTCGCTCTGGGCCAGGTCACCCCTGGCCCGGTCGTCCAGACCGTCGCAGTGGTCGGGTATGCCGCTGCTGGTGTCGGCGGCGGACTGCTCGCCGCTGCACTGGCGTTCGCCCCCTCGTTCGCCTTCGTGCTCGTCGGCGGCCCGCGCTTCGACCTGATCCGACGGAACACGACGGTCCAGTCCTTCTTCGCTGGCGCAGGACCGGCCGTCATTGGCGCGATCGCAGGATCCACAGTGCCGCTCGCTCTCGAGCTCGGTCATCTCTGGCAGCTTGCGCTCCTCGGGGGCGCGGCGGTCTGGCTCTTCGTGCTTCGACGCGGCGTGGTGAGCGCGCTGCTCTTGATGGGGCTCGTCGGAATCGTGGCCGCCGTTGCGGGCGCACCTATTCGATGACGCGTGCATTGATGGCGTATGCAAGGCAACGCAAGGCAACGCAAGGCAAGGCAACGCAAGGCAAGGCAACGCAACGCAACGCAACGCAACGCAACGCGTGATCGAACGTGCTGGTCGCGTGACCAACGCTCGCAAGATGAACTCTCGAGAAGATGATGTGACGGGAGGTTGCGACATCGATCTTGTCGTGCTCGCGGTGGGGACGGAGGGACTCGAACCCTCACTGGAGGCGTTTTAAGCGCCCTGCCTCTGCCAATTGGGCTACGTCCCCTCGATCTGGCCGCCACTCGCCGTCGAGTTCGTTCTAGTCGCTCGATGCATCGTGACCCTGGAAAACGTCAGAATCCGCGGCGCGACCGAACACCTCCACTACCGTTGCTAGGTGCCTTTCGAACGGAGACGGGCCGTGCGACGTGCGCCGCGTCTCCTTCTCGCCGGAGCAATGTGCACCACGGTGCTCGTCATGTCGCTCTCCGTCGCTGCTGCGTCGCCACCGTCGATTGGCACGCTTCGCGCGCGAGTCGACCGGCTGGTGGCAACCCTCGCGAATCAGGAGCGGACCAACGAGGCCCTCTCGCAGCACTTCGATGAGATCCAGGGTCGGCTCACCTCGCTCGACGCCCGGCTCCGCGCGACGAGCACGCGCCTGGAGCAGTTGAAGGCACGCACCGCGGCGACGGGACGGCGTCTCCAGCGTGATGCGGTGGACGCCTACATCTACGGCTCGAGCGAGGCGCACTCGGTGGCGCTGTTCACGCAGAACGCGACGGCGTCTGTCGCGACGGGTGTCTACGAACAGGCGATCATCGGGGACGTCACCGCCACGCAGGTGGCTTACGAGAACCAGGTCAGCGTGGTCGCCGCGAACCAACGCAACCTTCGCGCGCAGCGCTCGGCGGTCGCCCATGCGACCCAGGAGGCCGAGGCGGTCCGGTACCAGCACCACGTCCTTTTGGTGAAGTCCGACTACGAGATCCACTCAATGGGCAGGCAACTGCGCCACCTGGTGCTCGAGGCCGCGATCCAGGCGGCTCGCGCCGCCGCCGCCGCCGCCAACCGACAGGGCGCGTTCGGCGCGTCTGGCGTCGCCGGACAGCTCGGAGGCGGCGAGGGGACGATCCTGTCCCTCCGGGGCTTCTCCGGGTCGATCTCGGGATCCGCCGCCGGGAACGCCGCCGGCATGCGGGCATTCGCCGCCGCGAAGTCCCAGATCGGCGTCCCCTACGTCTGGGGCGGCGAGTCGCCGAGATCGGGATTCGACTGCTCGGGCCTAACGGAGTGGTCCTGGGCGCAGGCGGGCATCTCGATCCCGCGGACTGCATCAGAGCAGTACGCCGAGCTCCCCCACGTCAGCACGACGGCGCTGCAGCCGGGCGACCTGCTCTTCTACTTCAACCTTGACGGTGACAATCAGGTCGACCACGTCGTCATGTACGGAGGCAGCGGACCCTACGGGTCCCAGACCACGATCGCCGCTGATCAGACGGGCACGACGATCCAGTTGCAGCCCGCGTTCACCTACGGCCTCATCGGTGCCGCCCGCCCCTGATCTCGGGGAGGGTGACCGATGAGCTCGACGCCGTCGTTCACCCTCGTCGTCCCCACCTATAACGAAGCCGATCGTCTCGACGACGGGTTCGCACGGCTGAGGGACGCCGAGCGGCGCGGCGCCGTCGACCTCTCGCTGACCGAGCTGCTCTTCGTTGACGACGGCTCGACGGACGACACGGTGTCCGTGGCTCGCCGGTACGCCGATGGGTGTACCAACGCTCGCGTCATCTCGCATCCGCGGAACCTCGGCAAGGGCGCCGCGGTCCGCACAGGGATCCTCCAGGCCAGTGGGCCGCGAGTCGCGTTCGCCGACGCCGACATGGCAATCGATCCGATGCTGTTCCCGCGGCTGCTCGACGCGCTCGACACGTCTCGCGTCGCCGTCGGCTCACGGGCGGTCAACGGGCACGTCGACTACGGCTCTCGCCTGCGCACCGACGCGGGCCGTGCGTTCAACCTGGCGGTTCGCGCCGTTGGCGGGGTCGGGCTCGACGACACCCAGTGCGGCTTCAAGGGCTTCCGTCGGGGCGAGGCGCTGCTGCTCTGCCAGCTGCAGACCACCCGGGGCTACGCGTTCGACGTCGAGCTGCTCTGGCTGGCCGGGCGCCTCGCATTCGACGTCGCAGTCGTGCCGGTGACGTGGCTCGACGTGCCGGGCAGCTCGGTGCGGGTCCTGCGGGACTCCTCTCGGATGCTGCTCGACCTCGTCATCGCTCGGCGTCGGTCGCGATGGCTCGCGGTCGCGGACCTCGACGCAGACTGGTCCGGTCCCGCGCCCACCGGCGCCGTCATGGTGCACCACGAGGATCGACACCTCCTCTGCGGCGCGGTCTCGGACCTCGGCGCGATCCGTCGCCGCCTCGGGACAAGGTCGCACCCGAGGCTCATCTCGCTCGAGGACCTCGTCGCGCTCGCGCCCTTCGAGTGCGTGCCCGCGCCCACTTCGGCGCCCATCGGCTAGTGACAATGGAACGGCCGGCCCGATCCGCATATGACGTGGATTGCCCACGATGACGTGGACCGAGCCACCATACGGAAGGAGCCGACCGTGTCCACCTCCAAGTCTGCCGCCTCAGAGCCCACCTGGGTAGGCCTCGACGTCCATCGCGACTCGATCACCTCTGCGGTCCTCAAACCTGACAGCGAGACCCCGGTCGTCGACCGCTGGTTCCACGACGAGCCTTCCGTCAGGCGCTTCATGGCCACGCTCGGCGAGCCCGCTTCGGTGCGCCTCTGCTACGAGGCGGGCCCGACGGGCTATGACCTCGCACGATTGCTCCAACGCATGGGGACGCACTGCGAGGTGATCGCACCCTCGCTCATCCCGGTCAAGCCCGGCGCCAAGATCAAGACCGACGTGCGCGAGGCGAGGCGGCTCGCCCAGCTCTTTCGTGCGGGCGAGCTGACGAGCGTGCATATCCCGTCACCACAAGAAGAGGCGATCCGGGACCTCTGCCGCACGAGGGCGGACGTGGTCATCGACCGGACCCGCTCGAGGCACCGACTCAGCAAGTTCCTGCTCCGACACGGCGAGGTCTACCGAGGTGGCGTCAACTGGACCCAGGTCCACGAGCAGTGGCTCGCCTCGCGTCGATTCGACGACCAAGCGCTCACCCAGACCTACTCGCACTACCGCGCGATCGTTGCCGGGCTCGATGCCCACGTCGCGGCAGTCGAGTCCGACTTGAAGGGCTACCTGTGTGAGGGTCCGTTCGCCGAAGCAGTCGCAAGGCTCGGTGCCTATCGGGGGATCACCGAGCTCGGCGCGCTCACGTTGTCCTCGGAGGTCTGCGACTGGCGACGCTTCCCGAGGGCGACCTCGCTCATGGGGTTCTGCGGGCTCGTGCCCTCTGAGTACTCGAGCGGCGAGCGCACACGACGCGGATCGATCACCAAGTCCGGCAACACGCACCTTCGCTGGCAGCTCGTCGAGTCCGCATGGTCCTACCAGCACCGACCCAACGTCGGGCCCGTGATGAAGAAACGCCAAGAGCGCTGCGACACCGCCACCGTCACGCGAGCCTGGGCAGCCCAGCTGCACCTGTGCTCCAAGTTCAAGCGACTCTCGGCGCGGAAGAGCTCGCGCAACATCGTGGTCACCGCCGTCGCCCGGGAGCTCACCGGGTTCCTCTGGGCCGAGATGGCCGCATAGGAGGCGATCGTGACCGCACAGCTCGCTTGCTCCCTGGCCGGAGCCAAGCGAGGAACCCACCATGCGCCGGGACGCCGCCGCGGCAGGGAAGATCCCCGAAAGGACTATGCGACCCCCGGACATTCGGGACGCGCTGCTAGTGAGGGGCACCATCCTGCGCATCGCCGACCTGCGGTGAGAACCCGCGAACATCAGAGTGGCGGTTCGCCGACCCACCTTGTCCCGGCGCATGGTCGAGTTCCCATCCGACCCCCTCCTCGATGCGAGGGGCGATGGTGACGCAGCCGCCACCTCGGGCCACGACCGATCGACGTCGATGGACTCGAGGCCCCAAACCGCCTGCCAGCACGACTCTCATTGACAAGACTCAGGCGAAGCACGCTCAGGAAGAGCACGTTGGTTGGGACTTGACAGGCCGTTCCACATCAGTCCTCGAGCCACTCCACGACGAGCGCCTTGCCACGAGTGGCCCACTCCTCTGCGGTCATGCAGTAGCGGGCATGGTCCTCCCAGATGCCGTCGATCGAGAGCAGCCGCTCGGCGACGCCTTCGAACCTGATGCCCAGCTTCTCGACGACGCGTCGCGACGCGGCGTTGCGCGGGATGATCGAGATCTCGATGCGGTGCAGCATGAGCTCTTCGAACGCGAACCGCAGGCAAGCCACGACCGCCTCGGGCACGTAGCCATGGCCCGCGAGGTCCTCGTCGATCCAGTAGCCCACGGACGCCGACTGGAAGGGACCGCGCTGCACCGACGACAGCGTGAGCTCGCCCGCGAACCGCCCCGAGAGGAAGAAGCCGAAGCCGAAGCCAGTGCCGAGCTGGCGCTCGCGCTCGCGAAGCGAGCAGCGCGCGGCGAAGGTCCGGCGATCCTCGGGCGGCAGCGACGTGCCGGCGATCCTCGGCTCCCAGGGCACGAGCCAGTCTCGACAGCGCGTCCGCACCTCGGACCAGCCCTCGAAGTCGTTCTCGGTGAGCGTGCGCAGCACGACGCGTCGGCCGTGCAGCACGACGGGGTCAACAGCCGAGCTGCGCGAGCGCATCACGCGTCACCGATGCGACGCGTCGCGGCCCCACCGGCCGGCTCGTGTCGGACCTGGGTCATCGCGCCAGCACGCTCCGCGCGAGCCCGTCCAGGATGTCGTGCTCCGAGGTGAGGCAGCCCGTCGCACCCAGTCGGACGACGACGCGCTCGAGCACGACGGCACCCGCGACGATCACGTCCTCTCGCCCTGGCACCATCCCGGGTCGGCGACGGCGACTCTCAACCGTCTCGGCCGCGAGCGCGTCGCGCAAGGACCTGATCGCCTCGATCGACAGCCAATGGTGGTGCACCGTTTCCTCGTCGTAGACGGTGAGGCCGAGGTCCACCATCGCCAGGGTGGACACGGTGCCGGCGAGCCCGAGGACCTGGCGCTCACCGTCGGGTACCGCGAGCCCAGGAATCTTCTCGAACGCGGCGTCGATCGCCTCGTCAACCATGTTCGCAGCGGCGTCGAGCTGCTCGCGGGTCGGCGGGTCGCCCGGCATCGCCCGCTCGGTCACGCGGACACAGCCGACTTGCATCGAGTGCGCAGCGAGCTCGTCGCCGGCACACGTCACAAGCTCGGTCGAGCCGCCTCCGATGTCGACGACGACCACCTTGTCGAGCGGGCCGGCGAAGTCGGACGTCGCGCCCGAGAACGAGAGCCGACCCTCCTCCTCACCGCTCAGGAGCTCGGCTCGCACGCCGCTCGCCTCTGACGCGGCCTCCAAGAACGCAGGCCCGTTCGAGGCGTCTCGCGCCGCGGACGTGGCCGCGAGCCGAGCGGCACTGACCCCGTGTTGCTCCGTCACCTCGCGGTAGCCACGGAGCACCTCCAGCGTGCGCTCGATGGCATCGCCGCGAAGGATGCCCGTCGCGTCGACGCCCTGACCGAGCCTCGTGATCACCATGCGCCGCTCGATCGGTCGCCCGTCATCGTCCATGACGAGCAGGCGCGTCGAGTTGGTGCCGCAGTCGAGCGCGGCGACGGGCATCATTCCGTGAGCCTGTCACGCGACGGCGCGGGGGGCACCAGCCCGTCGACGTCGACCTCGTCGGCGACCAAGCGCCCGACTGGATCGTCGGCGCCCGCGAGGAAGTTGGCCAGGTGCGCGTGCAGGCACTTCACGCCCTGGCGTGTCCCACCGACGCCGCCCGACGGTGCGGGGGCTCGATCGTCATCCAGCAGGGCCGTGCGGCGCGTCGCGTAGTCGTCGTGCGCCGCCTGCAGCGCAGCGGCATCGACCAGCCGCTCGAACCTGCGAACGCCGCCGCCCGACTCGATCCGGGCAACTTCGCGGACGAGCTCGGCGTCGACCAGCCACAGCATCGTCGGCATGGGCGTGCCATCCACGAGCCTCGGCGCGTTGAGGATCACAGCCGGCGTGCCGTCACGGCGACGAACCACGACTCGGAACCTGCCCGCGGGTGTCCGTCCCAGCAGCCTGGTGACCGCGGCGAGGTCCTCGTCGGTCGCGACGAGGCCGTCGGTCAACGCCAGAACTCGAGGGCGCTGACCACCCGGGAGATGAACCCCTGCGAGGCGCCTCCTCGATGTGCAGCGCGAGCGTCGCTCGTCGAGGTGACCGGGGAGACCGGGGAGAAGGGCATGACACCAGCATCGCTGGGACTCACGAGCGGTGCGAGCCCGGGGTCTCCCGGATAGGGGGCGTCCGAGGACTTCGAGCTCGGCGTGAATCTCGGCGTCAGCACCTGAATCAGGACCTGGCCGGGCTCGACCAGCTGGTAGTCCGCGCGCGCGAGTTGGTCGCGTGCACCGGGCAGCTGCAGCGCGGCCGCCCGTGCGGCGAGCAGGCGGCCCTCGGTCGAGAGCACGTTCACCTGGGAGGTGGCGGACGACAGCTCGGCGCGCTGGTGGAGCAGCGCGCCGAGCGGCAGCCACGCGACGAGCACGATGGCCGCCGTCGCGGCGCCCCCCGCGATCACGAGCCAGCCCTTCACTGTCACGGGCGGCGGCGGCGCCCCGATCGCGGCGCGCTTAGTGGCCACGCGAGCCCCCCGACATCGTCGATCGTCCGGCGAACCTCGCGGCGTCACCGAGCGCCTCTTCGATCCGGAGCAGCTGGTTGTACTTGGCGACGCGGTCCGATCGCGCAGGTGCGCCAGCCTTCAGCTGGCCCGAGTTCGTGGCGACGACGAGGTCGGCCACGGTCGTGTCCTCGGTCTCCCCCGAGCGGTGCGAGATCACCGTGGCGTAGCCGCTCCTCGTCGCGAGCTCGACGGTGTCGAGCGTCTCGGTCAGCGTGCCGATCTGGTTCAGCTTGACCAGGATCGCGTTGGCCACGCCCTCGGCGATGCCGCGCCCCAGGAGTGCCGGGTTTGTGACGAACACGTCGTCGCCCACGAGCTGGACGGTCCCGCCGAGCCGCTCGGTCAAGGCACGCCAGCCAGCCCAGTCGTCTTCGGCCATGCCGTCTTCGATCGAGACGATCGGGTAGCGGCCGCACAGCTCGGCCCAGTAGTCGGCGAGTGCCTCACTCGATAGCGTGCGACCCTCGCCCTTGAGCTCGTAGCCGCCGTCGCGCCACAGCTCGGTGGTCGCGGGGTCGAGTGCCAGCGCGACGTCGTCACCGGGCGTATACCCGGCGCGCTCGATGGCCTCGAGGAGCACCGTGACCGCGGTCTCGTTGTCAGGGAGGTCGGGCGCGAACCCGCCCTCGTCGCCCACGCCGGTCGAGAGCCCCTTTTCCACGAGGATCGACTTCAGCGCGTGATAGGTCTCTGCCCCCCAGCGAAGCGCCTCGGCGAACGTCGGTGCGCCGACGGGCACCAGCATGTACTCCTGGAAGTCGACCGAGTTGTCCGCGTGGGCGCCGCCGTTGATGACGTTGAACATGGGGACGGGCAGGAGGTGCGAGTTGGCGCCTCCGACGTAGCGATAGAGCGGGAGGCCCGACTCGAGCGCGGCAGCGTGCGCGACCGCGAGGGACACCGCGAGCACCGCGTTGGCCCCGAGGCGGCTCTTGTCGGGCGTCGCGTCGAGGTCGCACAGCGACTGGTCGACGAAGCGCTGGTCGCACGCCTCGAGGCCCTCGAGCGCGGTCGCGATCTCCCCGTTGACGCCGGCCACGGCGATCAGGACGCCCTTGCCGCGCCACCTCGCACCGCCGTCTCGGAGCTCCACGGCCTCCTTGGCGCCCGTCGAGGCGCCCGACGGAGCGATGGCGCGTCCCGTGGCGCCCGAGTCGAGCGTGACCTCCGCCTCGACGGTCGGGTTGCCACGCGAGTCCAGCACCTGGCGCCCGACGACTGACTCGATTCGACCCACGATTTTTACTCCCTCTCGCTGCGGCGAGCGTCCGACGCGTCCACGCTACTTGCCTCGTCGCGCGTGGCTTGGTACTGGGTAGTGGGTCAGTTTCACCCTGCGCGGGCACAAGCCCGCTAGGCCCTACCAGCCCACAGCACGTTGCGGGCGGCGTTGATGTCGGCGTGAGCCTCATAGCCGCACGCCGTGCATCTGAAAACCGCCTGTGATCGCCGGCTCGCCTCGTCAGTGTGCTCACACTTTGAGCACCGCTGCGAGGTGAACTGGGGTGCGACGACACGTAGCTCGCGACCAGCGTCTTCCGCTTTGTACGCGAGCATCCGTGCCAGCTCACCCCATCCGGCATCGTGTATCGATCGGTTGAGTCCCGCTTTCGCCGCGGCGCCGTTGGGCTCAAAGGTGCCGTCCCGACAGGGTCGAGGCTTCGGGCGACGTACCATGGAGGCGACCTGCAGGTCCTCGAGCACGATCAGGTCGTAGTCGTTGACCAGTTGGCGCGAGACCTTGTGGGCGAGGTCCCGGCGTTGGTTGCGGACCCTTCGGTGGTGCTCGGCCACTCGCTCGACGGCACGTCGCCGACGATTCGAGCCCTTGCGCTTCAGCTTGAGGTCGCGCTGGGCCAGGGCCAGTGAGGCGGCGGCATTGCGCCCGAAGCGCGGACCGTCGACGAGCTCCCCGTCGGAGGTGGCCACGAGGTTGACAACCCCGAGATCGACGCCGACCTCTCGGCCGGTCGGAGCCAGCGGGGTTGGCTCGACGCCCACGCAGCGGATCGAGACGAACCAGCGACGTCCCTCGCGCTTGACGGTGATCGCCTTGGGCGTGCCCCAGACCTCGCGGTGCAGGTTCACCTTGACGTCGCCGATCCCGTAGAGGTAGAGCCGGCGCTCGTGGAGCTTGAGCTTCCAACCTTTGGTGTCCTCCCACTGCAGTGAGTCGAACCGGGATCTCGCCTTGAACCGGGGGTACCCCGGCTTCTCGCCGCATTTGCAGCGCTTGAAGAAGTCGTTGAAGGCACGGTCCAGTCGCGTGAGCGTGCCTCTTGACATTGTCACGCCGAACTCGAGGACCTCGGGGCGGACCTCGCGGAGCTCTGTCAGGGTCCGGCACTGCCGGACGTAGTTGACCGATCGGCGCTCCCAGCGCCACGCGCCCCGGCGCTCCTCAAGGGCCGCATTGTAGAGCTCGCACTGCAGACCCAGGGCACGCTCGAGGGCAATCGCCTGCTTGACGGTCGGATAGACCCGGAAGCGAAAGGACCGACACTGGCTCACTCATCCAAGTGTTGAGGTGGGGTGCGACATGGTGGAACGGACTCACGAGCCTCGGTACCGCGACTCGTGGGCACGGACCACCGCGGCGGCGGCGCGGGCACGATCGCGGAGCGCCTGCTCAGGGTCGACGCCAACGAGTCGCGCGAGGTCGCACACGGCCTCCAAGGCAACGCCGATCGCCTCGGTCGACTCGCGGTCCGCGCCGATGGTGGCGTCGTCGGGCATGCCGGGCTCGAGCGACAGCCTCGAGAGCGCGTCGCGGGTGGCGTCGAGGAGCGCGGGAGCGTCACGCATTCCGAGCCCGGCGGCCAGAGACTTGCGCCGCACCTTCGCCATGAGGCTCAAGGCGGGCAGGGCGTCGGGGATCCCGTCCATGACGCTGTCGCGCCCCTTCTCGTCGCGCTTCAGCTCCTCCCAGCGAGCTGCGACGACGTCGGGGGTCGTGGCGACCGCGTCGGCGAAGACGTGGGGATGGCGCGCGACGATCTTGTGTCGCACGGCGTCGGCGACGCCGCGCAGGTCGAACAGCCCCTCTTCGATGCCGAGCCGGGCGTGGAAGACGAGCTGGAACAGCACGTCGCCGAGCTCCTCTTCTGCGTGGTGCGCTGCGGCGCGCACCAGGGTCGCCGAGTCCGGCGTCGCCCCGTGCTCGGCCTCGTCGTCCAGTGCGGCCGCAAGCGCCTCGAGCGCGTCCAGGGCCTCGTAGGACTCCTCGAGCAAGTACCGACCGAGCGACGTGTGCGTCTGGACCCGGTCCCAGGGGCATCGCTCCCGCAACTCGTCCATCAGCCCGACGAGATCGTCAACGGCGTCACCGGGGCCGCGCAGCCCCTCGAGGTATACCGAGGTCAGGTGGTCGGGGTCGCGGAACGACGCGAGCTCGACGATCGAGAGGCGCTCGACGCGCTCGTCGGGAAGGCCGAGGTGATGGAGCACGACCGCGGTGACGTCCGAGCCCACGAGGTCGCTGTCGACGAGCAGCGCGACATCGGCGAGCACGTCGCGCGAGTGCGCCTGGGCGAGCAGGAGCGGTCCGTGGCCGCGCAATCGGTCGGGCAGTTCCAGCGCGTCGCCGAGGCGGAGCCCCACGGCGATCGGATCGATGGACAGCGCCGCGCACGCGAGGTCGATGAAGCTGAGCCCCGGCACGATGACGAGGTCCACGTCGTCTCGTTCACCGAGCATCGCGATGGATCGCTCCGCGACTGAGGGAGACCCCGGGACCGCGTAGACGACGGTGCCGCGCGGATCGCTCGTCGCGAGCCGGACCAGCTCGTCGCCAATCGACTGGTAGAGCGCCTCGAAGTCCGACGCCGCCTCGTAGAGCTGGTCGAAGGACTGGACGCCTGGGAACGCAGCCGCAGCCGGATGCCGGCGGGTCCGAAGCCGCACGGTCGTCGCGCCCATGACCCGGTCATGTGCCGTCGTCGTCATCAGCTCGGCCCCAGCGGGACCGAGTCCCACCGCGACCACGGTCGGCACGACTAGCCGGTCGGCGCGTTCGCCGTGGGGTTCGTGACCGCGGCGCTCGGTGGCGCGAGACTCGGGACGACGTGGCCGCCAATCTGGTCGAGCGCCCATGTCCCGAGCCAGCTGTCGACCGACACCGGGGTGACCTCTTGGATCGAGACGCCGAGGTCCCCTGCGTTCTGCACGTTCGCCGCGTGGACCTGTGCCTCGATTGCTCCCTCGACCTTTGCGTAGCTGTTCGGCGTCCGTTTCGTCGGGGAGAACACGAAGTAGGCACCGCTGGCCGGCCACAGCGCGACCTTTCCCGTCGGAGTCGAGCCTACGTAGTGGACGACCGCGGACCAGGCCGGCGAGTTCGGCGAGTAGCAGCCGAGCGCGCCACCCTTCTTGTTGGTCGACGTGTCGGTTGAGAACCGCCGTGCGGCACTGGCGAAGGACAGGCCGGCGGCGATCTTCGAGCGGATGGAGCGTGCTGCCGACGCGGTGAGCACCTCGATGCGCCCGACGCACGTCGTCTCGAACTGCGACGCGTTCTTGACGTACCACTGCTCGAGGCCAGGACCGGACTCGGGGATCCTGATCGTGTTGGGAAGCAGATCGATGAGCCCGAGGTCCGCCGCCTCGGCGCGCACCTGAGCGTCCTGGAACCAGGTGGGCAGCGTCGCCAGGATCGCCGCACCTGACTCGAGGCGCGGCGTAGCCCCGCCGACGACGACCGCGGGACACGAGAACGTGGACGATTGTGCCGAGAACGCGCCGTCCAACGCGCCAACGAGCGTGTCCCCGAGCGCGCTTCGCGCCGCCTCCAGCGCCGCCGGCGAGAATGCAGCGGGGTCGTGGGCCCGGACGAACGGCGCGACGGCGAGCTGTGTGACGCGCTGATCTGCCCACAGCACCGCTGCCGAGCTCGACCTCGTCTGCGGCGTGACGCCGCCGATGGTCGGTCCTTGCGTTTGGTCCTGGGACGCCACGTAGACGCGCGCCTCGAGGTAGCACTCGAACATCGGGCTCGCCTTGATTGCTGCGAGCTCATTGTCGAAGGAACTCGCATCGACCGTCGTCGAGCCGACCTTGAGCGCTGCGGCGGGCAGCGCCAGACCAGTGATGACCGCAACGGCGGCGGCCACGAGCAGACCGAGGACCTTGCGCACCGTTCAATGCTAACGGTCGAGCAAGCGGGCACTCGGCTACGCGACGGGCACGAGCGTCCTCAGCAGCTCGGTCAGCTGCCTCGGCGACGGGTCGGACCGGTCGAGCACGACGCGCACCGTCCGAGAGCCCGCTTCGTAGGCGTCCTCGCCGTGCAGGCGTCGCAGCCGAACCTGCGCGGACAGCGCCAGCTCGAGCGGGGACAGCCTCGCGACGGCGTCGCGGCGGATGCCGCCTCTCGCGGGGAGCACCTGGATCTCTCGCACGCCGCACCGAAGGCACTCGACGCGCAGCTCGGCGAGCGCGAGCAGGATGCGCGCCGGCTCGGGCAGCGGCCCGAATCGGTCCTGCCACTCGGCATCGACGTCGGCGAGCTCGCCGAGGGTCGTCACCCTCGCGAGGCGGCGATAAGCGTCCAGCCGGTCGTCCTCGGCGGTCACGTAGGTCGTGGGCAGGTGCGCGTCGCCGGGGACGTCGAGCGACACCGTCGGCAGCTCGGGGCGGACGACACCGGTCGCCTCGCCGATCGCCTCTGCCACGAGTTGCACGTACAGGTCGTAGCCGACGGCGGCGACGTGCCCGGACTGGTCGCGACCGAGCAGGTTGCCCGCGCCCCGGATCTCCAAGTCCCGCATCGCGATCTTGAAGCCGCTCCCGAGCTCGGTGTGCTCGCCGATGGTCCGCAGCCGCTCATAGGCCTGCTCGGAGAGGACGCGCCCCGGCGGGTGGAAGAGATAGGCGTAGGCCCGCTGGCCCCCACGACCGACGCGGCCGCGAAGCTGGTGGAGCTGGCCGAGCCCGAGCAGGTCGGCGCGGTCGACGACGAGGGTGTTGACCGTCGGCATGTCGATGCCCGACTCGATGATCGTCGTGCAGACGAGCACGTCGCTGCGGCGCTCCCAGAAGTCGTACACGACGCGCTCGAGGGTCCCCTCGTCCATCTGGCCGTGGGCCACCACGACGCGCGCCTCGGGGACGAGGTCGGCCACGTGTCGTGCGACCTGCTCGATGTCCGCGACGCGGTTGTGCACGAAGAACGCCTGGCCCTCTCGGAGCAGCTCGCGACGCAGCGCCTCGGTGACCGCGCGGTCGTCGAACTCGCCGACGTAGGTGAGGATCGGCTGGCGGTCGACGGGCGGGGTCTGGATCATCGACATGTCGCGTATGCCGGTGAGCGCCATCTCGAGGGTCCTCGGGATGGGGCTCGCCGTGAGCGTGAGGACGTCGACGTCCGTCGCCAGACGCTTCATCGACTCTTTGTGCGTCACGCCGAAGCGCTGCTCTTCGTCGACGACGAGGAGGCCGAGGTCCTTGAACTCGATGCCCTCGGCGAGCAACCGGTGCGTGCCGATGACGACGTCGACGGAGCCGTCGGCGACGCCGGCGATCACGCGCCGTGCATCGGCGTCGGCGAGGAACCGGCTCAGCATCTCGACGCGGACGGGATAGCCGGCGTAGCGGTCCGAGAAGGTCTGGAAGTGCTGGCTCGCGAGCAGCGTCGTCGGGACCAGCACCGCCGCCTGCTTGGAGTCCTGGACGCACTTGAACACGGCGCGCACCGCGACCTCGGTCTTGCCGAAGCCGACGTCGGCGCACACGAGGCGGTCCATCGGCCGCACGGATTCCATGTCGGCGCGCACGTCGTCGATCGCGCGCTGCTGGTCGACGGTCTCGGTGAAGGCGAACAGCGCCTCGACCTCGCGTTGCCAGGGCGTGTCCGGTGCGAAGGCGTGACCGCTCGTCTGGGCCCTCGTGCGATAGAGCGCCACGAGCTCCTGGGCGATCTCGCCCGCCGCAGCCCTCGCGCGCGAGGTGGTGCGCTGCCAGTCGGCGCCACCCATCTTTGACAGCGTCGGCGTCTCGCCACCCGAGTACGCCGTGATCGCGTCGATCTGGTCGGTCGGGAGGTAGATGCGGTCGGTGCCGCGGAACTGGAGGATGAGGTAGTCCCTCGTCGTCCCGGCGAGCTGTCGCGTCGTCACGCCGGCGAACCTCGCCACGCCGTGATGGCGGTGCACGACGAACGAGCCGGGTGCGAGGTCGTCGAAGAACCCGTCCACCGCCCTCGACCTCGGACGGGGGGCCCGGTGCACGGCGCGCCGACCGGTCACGTCGACGTCGGCCCACACCGCGAAACCCGCGCCGGGCGCCGCGCAGCCCGCGGACAGGCCGATGACCATGACATTCAGCGCTCCGGGCACAACCGCGTCGGTGATCAGCGCGGTGACGCCCTCGGCGGCGAGCTGGCCCGCAAGGTGCGACGCCGAGGCGGCCGACTGCGCACAGACGATCGCCGTCGTGCCCTTTGGCGCCGACGCCAGCGCGCTCGCCAATCGGGCGGGATCGCCCCGCAGCGGGGCGGGCGCGTGCAGGTCGGCCACCGGTGTCCCGGGGTCCTCTGGCACGGCGGGCAGCCGGATCGGATCAGCGGGCGATGCCGCGAGCGCGTCGTCGAGCGCGACGTGCAGGGGCGGCGGCGCGACGGGTGCCCCCCAGGTCACGGCGAGGACCTTGAGCAGCTCGGACTCCTCGTCCACGAGCTCGCTCGCTCGGTCGTAGGTGCGCGAGGGCTCGAGCACGACGACGAGGTCCCCGTCACGGAGCGACGCGGTGATCGGGGGCCCGTCGTCGAGCCACGTGAGCCAGCCCTCCATCCCGTCGAACAGCTCGCCGGCGGCGAGCCGGGTGAAGTAGCCGCTCCCCCACCCCTCGGTCACCGCAAGTCGCTCGGCGAGGCGCCGGTCGTCGGCGTCGAGCACGAGCTCTCGGCACGTGAAGAGCCAGACCGAGTCGCACGCCTGCACCTGGCGCTGATCGCCGGGGTCGAAGGTGCACAGTCGGTCGACCTCGTCGCCGAACAGGTCGACGCGAACGGGGTTGTCGGCGGTTGAGCCCCAGACGTCCACGATGCTGCCGCGGACGGCGACCTCGCCGCGGTGCTCGACGCGGTGCTCGCGTCGGTACCCGAGCGCGACGAGCCCGGCGAGCAGCTCGTCGCGCTCCACGACGTCGCCGGTGCGCACGACGATCGGCGGCGGAGGGACCTGCCGAGTCGGTCGCTGCATTAGCGCGCGGGCTGACGCGACCACGATGCGCGGACGACCCGCCTCCTGGGACAGGCGCCACCTCGTCGCGTGCCGTGCGCCCATCGCGGCGACCTCGGGGCTGACGCGCTCGAAGGGCAGGGTGTCCCACGCGGGAAGCGCGACGACCGCGCCGTCCGCGGCACCGACCGCGCCGGGCGTGGATCCGCCGAGGAAGCAGACGAGGTCGCGCTCGAGTCGCTCGGCGTCGAGCGTGGTGGGTGCGACGACGAGCGTCGTGGCGTCCGCACGGAGCGACGCGAGCGACGCGAGCACTGGTGCCTGGCCGGCAACCGCCACCGCGACGACCGCACCCGGCGTTGCGGCGCGCACACCCGGATCGGTGCGCAGCGCCTCGGCGAGCGGTGCGAGCCGTCCGGCCTCGTCAGGCACCGCGCGCGCCGTTGAGACGAACCGAAGCCTCCTCGAGCCCGTGGCGCACGACGTCTTCGAGCGCGTCAGCGCCGGCGACGACCGCGGCGTCCAGCACGGCGCGGTCGTCACGGCCGGGTCGACCGAGGACCCAGTCCGCGCCCCGGTCCTTCGAGGGCGGCTTGCCGACCCCGACTCGGAGCCTCGAGTACCCGTCGGTGCCCAGCGCACCGCTGATCGACCGGAGGCCGTTGTGCCCGGCAAGGCCGCCGCCGGTCTTGAGCTGGAGCCTGCCGGGCTCCAAGTCGAGCTCGTCGTGGACGATCAGGATGCGGGTCTCGTCGTCGAGGCCGCTTCGGCGGACGAGCGGCACGACGGCTGCTCCCGACTCGTTGACGTAGGTGGTCGGGACCGCGACGAGCACCCGATGGCCGTCGATGACGACGTCGGCGAGCCTGGCGCGGAGTCGCGGCTCGACACGCAGCGACGCCCCGGCTCGGCGTGCGAGCTCCTCGACGACGGCCGCGCCCAGATTGTGCCGGGTGTCGCGATACTCGACGCCTGGGTTCGCGAGGCCCACGATGAGCCACTCCGAGGGCGTCCCACGGCGCGTCGCGCCGTCATGGCGACGGCGGAACACGGAAGTTACGACTCTTCTGCAGGAGTCTCCACGACCTCTTCGGCGTCTGCCTTGACGGTCGCGGCCACGCGCGCGGCGTGCGTGCCGATGACGGTGGTCTGGGGGTCCTGGATCGCCTCGACGCCCTCGGGAAGCTCGAGGTCGCTGATCCTGATGGCGCCGCCGACCTGCAACTCGGAGATGTCGACGGTGATCGAGTTCGGGATCCGGTCGGGCTGCGCCTTCACGTGGATCGAGAAGAGCTGCTGGTCGACCTCCCAGTCGTGGTGTCGCACCTCGACGGCGTCGCCGATGACCTGCAGCGGCACCTCGACGTCCATGCCCTGGGAGCGGTTCACGACCTGGAAGTCGACGTGGTGGACGGTGCCACGGACGGGGTGGCGCTGGATCTCGCGCGCGAGCACGAGGTAGTGCTTGGAGCCCGCCACGAGGTCGAGGAGCGTGTTGAGCCCCTGCTCGCCCGAGAGCGCCTGGCGGAACGCCTTGGCGTCGACGGAGACCGGGAGCGGGGCCACCCCGGGGCCGTAGACGACGCCGGGGATCTTGCCTTCGCCGCGGAGCCGACGTGTCTCGCTCGAGCCGGTGGGGCGACCGAGCTCAGCGGTGAGAGTGATGTCGGGCATGTCTGTCTCCTCGAACGGTGTTGCAGGCCCTGCGCCGAGCACGGGCCGACCGAGAACTCTACTGTGCTTCTCAGGTGCCCCCGCCCCTCAGGCGAGGTTCTCCCCGCCGAAGATCTCCGACACCGAGGTGCCCTCGAACACGGCGTCGATCGCATCGGCCAGGAGCCTCGACACGGAGAGCACCTCGAGGCCGTCGAAATGCCGCTCGGGAGGCACCGGCAGCGTGTCGGTCACGATCACCCGGGTGATCGGCGATGCCTTCAGCCGGTCGCTCGCGGGGTCCGACAGGACTGCGTGCGTCGCGAGCGCCCAGATCTCCCGAGCCCCCGAGTCGACCAGCAGGTCCGCGGCCGCACAGATCGTCCCGGCGGTGTCGATCATGTCGTCGATGAGGATGCAGTGGCGGCCCTCGACCTCGCCGACGACGTGGCGCGCCTCCACGGACTGCCCGCCGTTGCGGGGCCTCGTCTTGTGGACGAGCGCGAGGTCCGCTCCGAGGCGCTGGGAGTAGCGCTCGGCGACCTTCACGCGACCCGCGTCAGGGGTCACGACGACGATGTCGCTCGTCGCTTGGTCCCGAAGGAAGGTCTCGAGCACGGGTGCGGCCGTGAGGTGGTCGAAGGGAACGTCGAAGAAGCCCTGGATCTGTCCGGAGTGCAGGTCGACGGACATCACCCGGTCCGCGCCTGCGGCCTGGAGCATGTCCGCGACGAGCTTCGCGGTGATGGGCTCTCGTCCGGTCGACTTGCGGTCCTGACGCGAGTACCCATAGTACGGGCAGACCGCGGTGATCTGCTTCGCCGACGCGCGCTTCGCAGCGTCAATCATGATCAGCTGCTCCATCAGCGAGTCGTTCACCGGGCCGCAGTGCGTCTGCAGGATGAAGACGTCGGCGCCGCGCATCGAGACCTCGAAGCGGCAGTGGATCTCGCCGTTGGCGAACTCACGGAGGTTCGGTTCCGAGAGCGGCACCTCGAGATGCCGAGCGATCGCCCTCGCGAGCTCAGGGTGCGAACGGCCCGAGGCGAACTCGAGCCGGTGCTTCGAGATCACCTCCACTCGCTCGAGGCTACCCAGCCCGAGCGACCCGGTGCGACGTCCTACAGCCCGAGTGTCGAGTGCGGCGCGATCCGAGCCCCCGAGGGCACGTCCGTGCCGGGCCCGAGGACGCTGAAGGAGCCGACCTCTGCGTCCTCGCCGATCCGCGCGCTCGTCGCGTGGACCGTGCCGACCTGGGCGTGCGCACCGACCACGACGTCGACGAGCAGCGCCCCTGGGCCGACCTGGGCCCCCGCGCCGATCCGGCAGGCGCCCTTCACGATCGTCCCGGGCAGCAAGGAGACGTCCTCGGCGAGCTCGACGTCGGCATCGACGTAGGTCGACGCCGGGTCCCACATCGTGACCCCCCGACGCATCCACCGCTCGTTGATCCGCCGGCGAAGCTCGGCCTCAGCCGCAGCCAGCTGGACGCGGTCGTTCACGCCGGCCACCGCGGCGACGTCGTCGGTCGACGACGCTCGCGTCATGTGACCGGCGTTGTAGAGGACCCCGACGATGTCCGTCAGGTAGTACTCCGACTGGGAGTTCGTGCGGTCGAGCCGCCGCAGCGCAGGGCCCAAGAGCGCCATCTTGAGGAGGAAGATCGACGTGTTGACCTCGTGGACTCCGCGCTCCTCGCTGCTCGCGTCGAGCTCCTCGACAACTCGCGCGACCGCCCCGTCGCGACCGTGGATCACACGGCCATAGCCAGTCGGGTCGTCGAGCGTCGTCGTGAGCACCGTGAGGGCATGGCCACCGGCGAGGTGGTCGTCAACGAGCGACGTGAGTATCTCGGACCGCAGGAGCGGCACGTCGCCGGGGACGATGAGCACGTCGTCGTCATCGTCGTCTGCCACGTCGAAGCTCTCGAGCGCGATGCTCACCGCGTGCCCGGTCCCGAGCTGCTCAGGCTGCTCCACGAACTCGATCTCGAGGCCCGGCGGGGACCGGTCGGTGAGCGATTTGACCACCCACTCGGCCTCGTGGCCGACGACGACGACGACGCGGTCGACTTTGAGCTGGCTCACCGCGTCGATGACATGGAGGACCATCGGGCGGCCGCAGATGTGGTGCAGCGGCTTCGGCCGCTGCGAGCGCATCCGTGTGCCCTCGCCCGCTGCGAGCACGATTGCACGGAGACCTGCCATGTCTCTTCTCTAGCAGGACGAGGGGGCCTAGCCTCGACTCTGTGGCCAAGGTCCGATACGACGAGTTCTCAATGTTCCATGAGAACGCCGCGGAGTGGGCACTGCCCTATGGCGCCGCGCCTCACGTCGAGCGGCTCCACCTCGAGGTCGCTCCTGGGCGCCGGCTGAGCGCCCTGCGATGGGGCGCCACGGCTCCCGAGCTCGTCTTGCTGCACGGCGGGGCGCAGAACGCGCACACCTACGACACCGTCGCGCTCGCGCTGCGCCGACCGCTCGTCGCCATCGATCTTCCCGGACATGGTCATTCCGACGGCGCACCGGGCGCGATGAGCGACGTTCCCGGACACGCGCGAGACGTCGTCGCCGCGCTCGGTGCGCTCGACATCGAGCGAGTACCTGTCGTGGGGATGTCGCTCGGAGGTCTCGTCGCCCTGGCGATCGCGGCGCTCGCACCGGACCTCGTGGATCGCCTCGGGATGATCGACGTGACCCCAGGGCTGACGTCGGAGAAGTCAGGTCACATCACCGCGTTCGTGAACGGCCCAAAGACCTTCTCAAGCCTCGACGAACTCGTTGCGCGAACGGTGGCGCACAATCCGTCGCGCTCAGAAAGCTCACTTCGTCGCGGCGTGCTGCACAACGCAGTGCAGCTCGACGATGAAACCTGGATGTGGCGTCATCAGCGCTTCGATCCGCCGAGCGACGCGCGCTCGCTCGACCCCGCCGCGATGTGGGACCAGCTGTCAGGCGTTCGCGTGCCGGTCCTCCTCGTTCGGGCGATGGGACCCGGCTCGGTCGTCGACGATCAGGACGAAGCAGAGTTCCGACGCCGACAGCCGTCGGCGTCGATCGTCCAGGTGGCCGACAGCGGCCACTCCGTCCAAGGGGACCAGCCGCTCGTCCTCGCCGACGTGCTCGACAGGTTCCTCGACTTCTAGGGAGCCTTACCGAGCGGGCGTCGCGGCGTGCCCGCATCGCGGATGCACCGCGGCAGCTCACTCATGCAGCGTTCGATTCTCGGGAATGGGGAACGGGACGTGCTTCGTATAGGCGCTCCGTCCGAGCTTCGCGTACGTCGAGGTGTACCGGGTGATCGACTTTCGATGGGCCTCGGTGCCGGGCTCCGCGTTCGCGATTCGGTCGAGGTCGGCTCGCAGCTGCTCAAGGATTCGCACAGCTTGGAGGTAGCCGTCGTCGATCACACACCCAGTATCGCGCGCCTGCGCGTATCGAACACGAACGAGGTTCTACGTCCGTCGCACACGAGGTTTGTCAACGACGCAGTTGGGTACGACATCGTGTGGTGCGGTCACCCTCACGCACATGCATGTCGCACACCGTCATGCCGACGGCTTTGCACCCAGCTGTCGCGTGCTGCTCGCACGTCGATCACGTGTCGTCCACGAGCGGACAACTCGACGCGAGAGCTTGACACTGAGCCCCCGGTTCGCCGCGAACGAATCGAACCGTGCCGTGATCGGCCACACTGGCTGGCGCGACGAGCTGGCGGGGGAGGGCTCGAACCTCCAACCTACGGATCCAAAGTCCGTCGTTCTGCCAATTGAACTACCCGCCATCGACGCCGCGTCGCGCGTCATGATCGTGCCCGCGCTCCCCGAGCCGTGCGGGCAACCGTACCAATGACCCGATCGCTCACTGCGGCGCAGCTGGCGCCGGCTCGCGCACGATTCTTCTCGCGCTCTTAGGCGATGCTGCGGCGTGACTTAGCGCCGCACGCGAAGATGCGCTTCGACGAGGAGGACCCATGCGCCGTGACCACACCCCGACGGCGCTGCTGCCCGGGATCGCCCTGCTCGAGCGCCGATACTTCCCAGGGCTGCTCGGTAGGCTCGCTTCGATGCGGGGGTCGTCGAGATGAGGATCCTCGTCGTCGAGGACGACGCAGCCGTTCGCAACTCACTGTCGCGCGCGCTCCGACTCGAGGGCTACGAGGCAGAGCTGCACGAAGAGGGCCTGTCGGCGATCCGCTCGCTCCAGGTGTCCGCGCCCGACGCGATCATCCTCGACCTTGGCCTGCCCGACGTCGACGGAGTCGAGATCTGCAAGCGGGTCCGCTCGAGCGGGGACGCCACGCCCATCCTCATGGTCACCGCGCGCGACGCCGTCAACGACCGCGTGGCGGGGCTTGACGCGGGAGCGGACGACTACCTGGTCAAGCCGTTCGACCTCGCCGAGCTGTTCGCGAGGCTCCGGGCGCTGCTTCGTCGACGCGGCCCGTCCGACGGCGAGGGCGACTTGCTCCGGTTCGCCGACCTGTCGCTCAACCTCTCGACGAGGGACGCCAAGCGTGCCGAGCGGACTTTCACGCTCACGCGGGTCGAGTTCGACCTCCTCGAGCTCTTCTTGCGGCACCCTCGACAGGTGCTCACCCGTGACGTCATCCTCGACCGGGTCTGGGGCTACAACTTCGACACCGGCACCAACTCGCTCGCGGTCTACGTGGGCTACTTGCGTCGCAAGCTCGAGGAGGGTGACGAGGACCGGCTGCTGCACACGGTGCGCGGGGTCGGGTACGTGCTCAGAGAGCCGTGAGCTTCCGCACGAGGGTGAGCTTCGCCGCGGCGATCGTCGTCGCGATCGCCGTCGCGCTCGCCTGCTTCGTGTCGTATCGAGAGGCACGCGACGCGCTCATCGGCTCGGCTGACTCGTCGCTCACCGGCGCCTACCATGCGATGTCCACGCCCCCCGTGCTGCGGCCGGCGAACATCCCGGGCTTCGGCATCATGCTCGTGAGCCCCGTGGGCCGCTGCGCCTTCTCCAACCTGGAGGGTCACTGCCTCCCGATCGACCAGACGATCACCCAGGTGGCGTCGGGCAAGCAGACCGCACAGTTCCGGACCATCTACGACGTGAGGGGCGACGCGCTGCGCGAGCTCATCGAGCCGATCCCCGCGGGGACCTACTTAGCCGGGTACGACCCGGCCGGGACCGTCGAGCTCGGGAGCCCCGTCGCGCTCGTCCTGGTCGAGTCCTTCCAGGGTGTCGAGGACCGGCTGCGCTCGCTCGGCGACTACCTCGTGGTGCTCGCTGCCTTCGGCGTGCTGGTCGCGGCGCTCTTCGGGTGGCTCGCCGCGAGGGCGGCGCTGGTCCCGCTCGCAGAGACGACGAGCGACATCGAAGAGGTGGCGACCACCCTCGACGTGTCGCATCGGATGAACGAGGGCTCGCGCGACGAGCTGGGACGACTGCGACGCGCCTTCAACCGGCTGCTCGCTGCGCTCGAGGGATCCCAGGACGCGCAGCGACAGTTGATCTTGGACGCCAGCCACGAGCTGCGGACGCCGCTCACGAGCCTGCGCGCCAACGCCCAGGTACTCAGCCGCATCGACGAGCTCGATCCCCAGGACGTCGCCCAGCTGTCCGTCGACATGGTGACCCAGGTCGACGAGCTGACGAGGCTCGTCGGCGACCTCACCGAGCTCGCCCGCGGCGAGCACACGGTCGAGCCGGCCACGGACTTCGACCTCGCCGAGCTCGTGAGCGAGTGCGCCGAGATCGCCGAGACCCACGCGAGGACCAAGCACGTGTCGGTCGACGTCGACGTCGAGCCGAGCCCGGTCCACGCGTCGCGCGAGCGCGTCACCCGGGCGGTCGGGAACCTGCTCGACAACGCGATCAAGTTCAGCCCGAGTGGCGGGCACGTCGCGGTGACGTGCCGGGGCGGGGTCGTCACCGTCGACGACGACGGGCCGGGGATCGACGAGTCCGACGTGCCGTTCGTCTTCGACCGCTTCTACCGCTCCTCGCACGCCCGCGGCCTGCCCGGCTCGGGCCTCGGGCTCGCGATCGTGGCCCAGGTCACCGAGGGCGCCGGCGGGACCGTCACGGCCGCGCGGAGCTCGAGCCTCGGCGGGGCGCGATTCGAGCTCCGACTCCCCCCGCGGAACGCTGCCTCGGGTTTCTGACGGCTTTCTTACGGTCCGCACCGCGTTGGCTTACCGCGCGCCGCGACACTTGTGGGATCAACGGAATCCATACAGTGCAGGAGTCCGACGTGCACCAGGCAGTGACGGCAAGCCAACACGACGCCCACCGCAGCGCTCGAGACCCCAATCGAGTCCGCCGCACCACCCTGGTGGGCCGTGCCGGGCAGTCGTGCTGTCTGGTGCCGAGCTCGGGTCCGTCGCACGCTCCACAGTCGGCTTCGAGCCGGTGTCGCCTCCCCCACAGCGACCAGGCTCGCAGCTGAGCGGCGGGCACTTTCGACTGGCCGGCGGGCGGGCGTCACCCCAGCGCCCGTCGCCGGCCGGTCACCTTCTCCCGCGCTTCGCGACGCCACGGCCTGGCAGGCGCGACCTCGATCAGCGAGCTTGTGTCTCCTCGATGAGCTCGATGCGATTGCCGAACGGATCTGCCACGTAGCCACGGCGCACGCCCTCGAGCGCATCGTCGTAGGTGAGCGGCACGCCCGCGGCAGCAAGGACCTGGGCCAACGCGTCGAGGTCGTCGACGACGAACGCGGGGTGCGCCTTGGTCGCCGGGATGAAGCTCGGGTCAACGCCGAGATGCACCACGACCGCGCCGCTCTCGAACCAGCACCCGCCCCTCGTCGCGAGGACCGGGGGCTTCGGCACATGGCGCAGGCCGAGGACCCCTTCGTAGAAGGCGATCGCCTCGGGCTCCTTGCCCGCGGGCATCGCGAGCTGGACGTGGTCGAGACGGACGAGCAGCGGCGCCGTCACGACCCTGCTCGTCCTGCAGCACCCGGCGTCACGACAGCGTGCACGTGGGACTCCTCGTTCCGTGTCCGCCAGCAGCTGGTTGGCGGCAAGTGGTGGACGGCAACTAGCGTGCCACAGGCCATGGGATCGCTCATCAAGAAGCGCCGCAAACGGATGCGCAAGAAGAAGCACAAAAAGATGCTGAAGAAGACCCGCTGGCAGCGCAGGGCAGCCGGCAAGTAGGGCCTCAGACCTCGAAGCTCCCCGTCGTCGTGGCGAGCCGCAGCCGCACCGCTCCCTCCTCCGTCTCGAGGACCTCGATCGACCCGACGCCAAGCCCGAGCGGGTTGCCCTCGCAAAAGAGCGTGGACCCGCTGCCCGCGAGCAGGAAGTCAGCGCCCGTGCGCACCTCGAGGACCTGACGGATCGGGGCCAGCTCGGGGGCGACGAGCTCCGCGGCCACTGTCAGGTCGTTGCGCGGGTGGCGCTGCTGGCGTCCGTCGAGCTCGTCGAAGGCGCGGTAGCACGACGTCGTGTCCACGCGGATCGGCGGGATGGCGAGCGTCACGGTGCGGGCGATCGGCGTGAGCGGCTCGATGAGCTCGCCGACACCACGGACGACGGCGCGGCCGCCGACGCAGCAGAACGGCACGTCCGAGCCGAGCTCGAGCGCGACGCGAGGATCCGTCTCGCCCGCCCAGCGAAGCACGGCCGCGGCGTCGGCCGAGCCGCCGCCGAGCCCCGCACCCATTGGAATGCGCTTCACGAGCTCGACGTGGGCTCGGCGTCCAACGAGGCGCAGCGCGCGTCGGATGAGGTCGTCCTCGCCGAGCTGCGCATCGGTCGAGCCCGCCGGGGGCTCGGCGCGCGCCGAGAACCTCGGCTCGTCGTCGGTGTCCTCCAGCCCGAGTGTGTCGGCGAGGTCGACCGTGACCATCTCGGCCTCGAGGAGGTGCCGGCCGTCGCGGCGCACGCCGGTGACGTGCAGCGACCAGGTGAGCTTGGCGTACGCCGCGACCTGGGTCACGGGCGCGCCGCGAGCCGGCCGAAGGCGGCGACGTCCAGCTCTTCGGGGCGCTGGGTGGGCAGCACGCCCGCGCGCTCGAAGGCGCCGTCGTCGACGACACCCGCGAGTGACCGTCGCAGCATCTTGCGACGCTGGGAGAAGGCGGTCGCCACGACCTCGAACAGCCGCTCTTGTGAGACCTCGCTCGGGTCCACCGCTGGCTCGCTGCGGCGCTCGATCGAGATGAGCGACGAGTCGACGTTGGGCTCGGGCACGAACACGGTCCTCGGGACCTGCCCTCGTACCGTCGCGTTCGCGAAGTAGGCGACTCGTGCGGAGACCGCGCCGTAGGCAGGTTCACCGGCCCCGGCCGCGAGCCGCTCGGCAACCTCTGCTTGGACCAAGACGAACAGCGAGGTGGCCGCCGGGACCTCCGTGAGGATCCGCATGACGATCGGGACCGCGACGTTGTAGGGCAGATTGGCGACGACGTGCA
>DATKGG010000080.1:0-17818 GCA_035510855.1 Acidimicrobiales bacterium | reverse complement strand
GGGGGGGCTCGACCGCCTCAACGGCGCCATCAGGCAGGCCGCCGGTCGCCAGCGGTGACCAGGAGGCCGCACTGGACCCCGACGAGCTCGCTGACGAGGCCGACGCGCCCCTCCCGACTCCGCAGAGAGCACCCCAGGACCGTCCTGTGCGGCTCCTTCCCAGGGTGATCGCCGTGGCGAACCAGAAGGGCGGGGTCGGCAAGACCACGACGACGGTGAACCTCGGTGCCAGCCTGGCCCAGTTTGGCTACCGGGTCCTGATCGTGGATCTCGACCCGCAGGGCAACGCGACGACGGGGCTCGGCGTGGACGCGCGGGGCTTCCAGCACTCGATGTACGACGTGCTGCTGAGCGACACCCCAATGGTCGACTGCATCGAGCCCGTGGGCATCGAGAACCTCTTCGTCGCCCCGGCCACCCTCGACCTCGCCGGCGTCGAGCAGGAGCTCTTCAGCGTGCTCAGCCGGGAACTGCGGCTCCAGCGGGCGCTGTCCACGGTCGTCGACGACTACGACTTCGTCTTCGTGGACTGCCCACCGTCGCTGGGCCTGATCACGATCAACGCGTTCGCCGCGGCGAAGGAGATCCTCGTCCCGGTCCAGTGCGAGTTCTATGCCCTCGAGGGCCTGACCCAGCTCCAGCGGATCGTGGAGCTGGTGCAGCGCAACCTCAACGAGCAACTCGAGATCTCGACGGTCGTGCTCACCATGTACGACGCGCGCACGCGCCTGTCCGAGGACGTGGCGAACGAGGTGCGCCGGCACTTCCCTACCCAGACGCAGGGAACCGTCATCCCGAGGACGGTGCGCCTCTCGGAGGCACCGTCGTTCGGCCAGCCGATCACGACGTTCGACCCGACGTCGAAAGGAGCCAGGGCCTACAAGGCACTGGCGAGGGAGGTGAGCGATGGCGCGCAGAAGCGGGCTGGGTAAGGGGCTGCAGGCCCTCATCCCCGGCGAGGTCCACGACACGGTGGAGCACGAGCTGGGCGACGTCGACGGCGCGCGCCTCGTGGAGGTCCCCGTCGAGGCCATCCGACCAAACCCGTTCCAGCCACGGCGCCAGTTCGACGACGACTCGTTGGCCGAGCTCACCGCCTCCATCACCGAGGTCGGCGTCCTCCAACCGATCCTCGTGCGCACCGTGGGGGGCGTGACGGACGCCTTCGAGCTGATCGCGGGGGAGCGCCGATGGCGCGCCGCGCGCCGCGCGGGACTCGAGGTCGTCCCCGCCATCGTCCAGGACCATGCCTCGGACCTGCACTCGCTCGAGATCGCGCTGATCGAGAACCTCCATCGCTCCGACCTCAACGCGCTCGAGGAGGCCGCCGCCTACCAGCAGCTGATCGACGAGTTCGACCTCACCCACGAGCAGGTCGCCGAGCGGGTGACCAAGAGCCGGACGTCGATCACCAACACGCTCCGGTTGCTCGCACTGCCACCAGGGGTCCAGCGCGCGCTGGTCGAAGGCCGCATCTCGGCGGGTCACGCCAAGGCGCTGCTCGCGATCGAGGACCACGCGACCCTCGAGGCGACCGCCGCCAAAGTCGAGGTCGAGGGATTGAGCGTCCGTGCGACCGAGGAGCTCGTCCGGCGCATGGTCGCGCCCCAGCCCCCGGCGCCCACCGCGGCCGACGAGCTGGCCGCGCCCAAGGACCAGGCCATGCCCGACGCGGGGATCTCCGAGCTCGAGCACCTGCTGGAGCGACACCTGGACACCCGTGTCAAGGTGGATCTCAAGGGTCGACGGGGCCGCGTCATCGTCGAGTTCGCCGACCTCGACGACCTCGAGCGCATCTACCGAGCCGTGACCGGGGTCCCCTCGAGCTGACCCAAGGCATGGCGAGAGCCGGTCGAGCGTTATCCCCAGCCTGTGGCTGAGGTTGTGGGTTTTCACCTCTGGGTCGCACAAGCGTCACCATTTCGTGGGCAGCGGCGACACTGCTGGACAACCCTCGATGCCACTCGATGGGTGACGCCACGACGACGTCACCCACCCACTCGCACACCGCCAGTTGGCCACGAGCGACATCCGGGCGCGAGCGTCGCCCCGCTGCGGAGGTGCCCGGCACCGGCGCCGCCACGGGTCTGGCGTCACAGTGACGTCACCGCCCTGCGCACGCGGCAGCCGCGCCGCCACGGGTCTGATGTCACGGTGACGTCACCGCCCTGCGCGCGTCGGCACGAGGCACACGGGCCCCGCGAGCGCGCAGGTCCCGCGAGTTCGCAGGATCGAGCGGCAGCGCCGCAGGCCTCAGCACACTCCGAACGTTCCGTGTCGATGGCGACTCGGGCTCGATCGGCTACGGAAGAAACTTCAGCGGCCTAGCCGCCCGGGACCGCCCACCCCTCGAGCGCGACGGCCACGGCGTCGGCGAACTGGGCGACGCGCTCAACGAGGCGGTCGAGGGGCCCGACCTCGAGGATCGACGCGGGCATCCGCGACTCGCGCAAGACCGGGAGCGCCATGCCCTTGGTCGCCACGTCCACCCCGAGCGCGCGGCCGGTCGACGACGCCAATCGCTCGGCGAGGCGCTTGCCCGAGGGCGACTCCCCGCGCTCGGTCTGGAAGTAGAGGCCCGTGACCGACGATGCCCCTGGGTCGAGGCGCACCACGACGAGGCACCGAGCCCGCGAGGCGTTGGCGGCCATCGCGAGGGGGTGCTCGTCGGACTCGCGCACGACGGTCGGGCAGGCGCCGCGGTCCCGGAGCGCACGAGCCGTGGCCTCGAGGGCCGCATCGAGGCCGCCCGCCTGGCCGAGGGCGACCACCAGGTCCTCGAGCGTGCCGTGGCCCCGGCGCATCTCGGAGCGCTCCTTCACCTCGTTGACCAGCGTCGCACGGGGGTGCCTGGCCGCGAGGCGGCGCAGCTCGACCAGCGTCGAGGGCCCGACGACGCCGTCGGCGGCGAGCCCCGCGTCGCGCTGGAAGGCCGCGACCGCGGTCCGAGTGGCGGCCCCGTAGATGCCGTCGACCCTGCCGGGGTCGAACCCGAGGGCCGCCAGGCGCTCTTGGAGCTCGGCGACGTCGTCACCGCGCGTGAGCGGGGCGGTCGTCGACAGCACCCGGTCGCCCAGGTGCCGGCCGGCCTCGACCAGGCGCTCCCAGGTGGTCACCCCGACGATCCCGTCGTTGCGCAGGCCGCGGCGGCGCTGGAACGCCTCGACGGCGGCCCGTGTGGAGGGCCCGAAGATCCCCGGGTCGTCGCCGTCGACGACGTGGCCGAGCAAGGCCAGCCGGTCCTGGACGTCGTCCACGGCGGGTCCCGCTGATCCCTCAGCGAGCGGGAGCGTGGGCAGCGGCGCGCCTAGAGGTAGGCGGAGAGCTCTTGGAGGAGCGCCCCTTTGGGCTTGGCGCCCACGAGGCGCGCGACCGGCTCGCCGCCCTTGAACAGGATCAGCGTCGGGATCGACATGACGCTGAACTCCTGGGCGACCTTCAGGTTCTCGTCGACGTTGAGCTTCCCGATCGAGAGGCGGTCCGCCTGCTCTTCGGCGAGCTCTTCGAGGATGGGGGCGATCTGCTTGCACGGGCCGCACCACTCCGCCCAGAAGTCGACGAGGATCGGCGTCTGCGCCGCACCCACCATCTCGTTGAACGTGTCGTCGGTCAGGGTCTGGATCGCTGCCATCTGTTCCTCCGTTCGGCCACAAGGTACCAACGCCGAGGCGCGCCCCCGTGTTCCCCGCCGCACCTGGCTCAGTGCCCTCGGTGCTCCAGCCAGCGCTCCGCGTCGATCGCGGCCATGCAGCCCGACCCCGCCGAGGTGACCGCCTGGCGGTAGACGTGGTCCTGGACGTCGCCCGCCGCGAAGACGCCGTCCACGCTCGTGCAGCTCCCCGTGGACGTGCGCACGTAGCCGCCCTCGTCGAGGTCCAGCTGGCCCTTGACGAGCGAGGTGTTGGGCTCGTGGCCGATCGCGACGAACACCCCGCCGAGCTCGATCGTCGACGCCGCGCCCGTCACCGTGTCGCACACGGCGATCCCGGTCAGCGTGTCGTCGCCCAGGACCTCGGTCACGACGGTGTTCCAGCGGAACTCGATCTTGTCGTGGTCGACGGCGCGCTGGCGCATGATGCGCGAGGCGCGCAGCTCGTCGCGACGGTGCACGACGGTGACCTTGGTCGCGAAGCGAGTGAGGAACAGCGCCTCTTCGAGCGCGGAGTCGCCGCCCCCGATGACGGCGATCTCCTGGCCGCGGAAGAAGAACCCGTCGCATGTCGCGCACGTAGAAAGGCCATGGCCCAAGAGGCGCGCCTCCCCGGGCACCGACAGTGGCACCGCTCGCGCCCCGGAGGCCAAGATGACCGCGTCGGCGACCAGGTCGGGCTCGTCGCGGTCACCCAGCCACAACGAGAACGGCGTCGTGGCGAGGTCGACGGCGGTGACCTTGGCGACGCGCAAGTCCGCGCCGAAGCGCTTCGCCTGGCCGCGCATCGCGCCCATCAGGTCCGGGCCCATGATCGCGTCGGTGAAGCCGGGGTAGTTCTCGACCTCGGTCGTGAGCATGAGCTGGCCGCCGGGCTGGTCCGAGGTCGACGACGGCTCGCCCTCGATGACGACGGGGGAGAGCTGGGCTCGGGCCGAGTAGATCGCGGCGGTCAGCCCCGCGGGCCCCGAGCCGATGATGGCGAGCTTGATGCGCTCGGTCACCTCGCGCCCTCGGACTTCGCGGGTGTCTTGCGCCACCGCCAGACGACGAGCCCCCCCACTGTGAAGATGGCCCCCAAGAGCGCCCAGGACGCCCACTGGTGCGCGGCGAACGCGTAGACGTCCAAGAGTCGGAGCAGCGCCACGCACACCCCGACTGCGATCACGCCCACGCACACGACGATGATGAACGCGAACGCGACGGTCCGCGCGATGAGCAGGATCGGACGGATGACCTTGTCGTGGAGGGTGTCGACGAGGAGGTCGATCGCGCCCATGGCGCGCCCCGCGAGGTCCTTGTCGCCGGGCGAGGGGGTCGTGTCGTCCGCCATGACGCAGTGACCCTACTGGTGAACCGCTCCGCACTTCGCGGTGCGGGGCGCGGTCACTTCGTCCGAGCGAGCCAGCAGACCCCGACGACGCCCGGGCCGCCGTGGGCGCCGACGACCGGGCCGATCTCGGTCTCGATGAGCGGGTGGGTGGTCTCGACGTTGCGGAGGCGATCGATGACGACGCGCAGGTCGCTCGCGTCGCCGCCACCGACGGCGAGCCAGTCGAACGGAGCCGCGGCCTCGGTGCGGGCTGCCACGTGCTCGAGCGCACGCCCGCGCGTGCGCTGGCGGCCGTCCTCCACGATCTCGCCGTCGCGCAGCACGAGGATCGGCTTGACGCTGAGCAGCGAGCCGAGCATCGCCTTCGCGCTGCTCACGCGTCCGCCCTTCACAAGGTGCTCGAGCGTGTCGAGCGTGCCGACGAGCCCCGCGGTGGCTGACCGCGACCGCGCGTGCTCGGCGATCGTCGCGGCGTTGTCGCCGCGCTTGGCGTGCTCGGCGGCCTCAAGGCACAAGAGCCCCTGTGCAGCAGTCACCATCTTGGAGTCGACGACGTGCACGTCGATCGCCCCGCCCATCGACTCGGCTGCCACGACCGCCGCCTGGTAGGTGCCCGAGAGCTTGGACGACAGCGTGATCGCGACGACCGCGTCGCAGCCGTCGGCGACCGCGCGGTCGAAGGCCTCGTGGAAGGCGCCCGGCGCGGGCGCGGCGGTCTCGGGAAGGCGCGTGGACTCGCTGCAGCGCTTCCAGAACTCCGCCGTCGAGAGGTCGACGCCGTCGGTGTACTCGTCTGACCCGAAGCGGATCGTGAGCGGCACGACGTCGATCGAGTTCGCCTCGAGCAGCGCCGTCGGCATGTCGCACGCGCTGTCGGTGACGATGCGCACTGATCCCATGTGACCTCCCCCCTCAGAGACTGCCACGAGCGCCGAGCCCTGTGCTGCGACGGGACCGACGCGACAGCCACGCCGCGCAGGCAACAAAGGTGAGCGTGCCCGCGGCCACGCTCCAGGCGAGCCGCGCGGTGAGACCAGCGCCGGTGTCCCACCCCGTCGCGGCAGCCGCGAGCACGGTGACGACGCCCATGGCGAGCGACGCGATCGCGATACCGCCAAGGGGGCGGTAGCAGCCCGGTGCCCCGAGCGAGCCGGCCCGCCGGCGCACGACGAGGAGGGCTGCGATGGCCGCTGCGCTGTAGGCGATCGACACCGACGAGGTGAGCGCGCCGATCGAGTGGCGGCCGATGGCGAGGGCGATCGCGACGTTGCACGCGTTCTCGAAGGCGTAGAGCCAGAACGCGTCACGGGCCCGCTGCATCGACTGCAGGCCGCGGATCGCGAACTGGAAGCACACGAAGCCCGGCAGCCCCGCGGCGAGCACTGCGAGCACGGTGCCCGCGAGCAGCTGGCCGTGGCCGTGTCCGCGGTACAGGAGGAGCGCGACCAGCGGCTGGGCGAGCACCACCAACCCGACCGACGCGGGCAGGATGATGCCCATGGTCCCGCGCAGGCCCGTGCCGAAGCGCTGGGCGAAGGCGAGGGCGTCCTTGCGCGTCCAGTGCCGCGCGAGCTCGGGGGTGACCGCTCCCATCACCGAGACGGCGACCACGGCATAGGGCATCTGCATGAACGCCCAGCCGTACGTGTACGCCGAGACCGGTCCGTTCCCGCCGATCCCGAATGCCAGCGCGAGCACGACGGCGAGCGCGAGCTGGTTGGTGACGACGATCCCGAGCGTCCACGTGGACAGCCGCCCGACTGCCCGCACCGCGTCGTCGCGCAGGTCGAAGCGCCACCGCAGCCGCAGCGCGCCCGCGCGGACCAGCGAGGGCGCGACGACGAGCGCCTGGAGGGCGACCCCCGCGGTCGTCCCGAGGCCGAGGAGCAAGAGCCGCGACGAGGGCGTGGCGACCGAGCCGAGTGTCGGGGCCGGGTCGATCGCAGCGAACCACAAGAGCACCCCCACGCACACGACGTTGTTCGTGATCGGTGCCCACGCGGGGGCCGCGAAGCGCCCCCGCACGTTGAGCAGCGCGGTCGAGAGCGAGAGCAGGCCGTAAAAGAGGATCTGGGGGCTGAACCACCGCAGCAGCGAGGTCCCGACGGCGCGCTGCTGGCTGATGACGTGGGCGGATCGCGTCGCTGACAGGTGGTTGAGCGCCGTGAAGGCGTCGATGATCCACGGGGCGAGGGCCCACGCGAGCACCGAGGCCACGACGAGCACGATCGACGACACGGTCACGACCGCCGAGATCGACCGCCACGCGCGACGCTCGCCGTCGATCGCGAGGCGCTCGACGAACACGGGGACGAACGTGGCCGTGGCCACGCCGCCGAGCACGATGTCGTAGAGCATGTTGGGGACCGTGTTGGCGAGGTTGTAGGCGTCCGCGAGCGGGCTGAACCCGAGCACCCACGCGAGCACGAGGATGCGGACCACGCCCGTCGTGCGCGACGCGAGCGTGCCGAGCGCCATCGACCTCGCCGCGCCGAGTGCCTTGACCGGCGCGCTCGTCGTCATCAACGCGCCGCGCGCCGGCGCCGTGACGTCCGGATCCACCACGCCGCGAGCACGAGCGCCGCGAGGGCGGTCAGCACGACGCCCACGTAGGAGAAGCCGGTCGCCCGCACGGTGATCTCGGCGTGCGCGAGGACGAGCCGGCCGTCAGGCGACTTCAGGGTCACGGTCAGCGGCAGGTCGCCATTCACGAGCGCGCGAGCCGGCACGCGCATCGTGCGCACGGACGCGTCGAGGAGGAAGTCGGGCACCTTGTTGCCCGCGAGCCCGGGGAACGTGAGCCTCGGGCTCTTGAGCACGAGCGTCCCGGTCACGGTGTAGGGCGCGCTCGAAAAGACCGTGATCGGCAGCGACGCGCCCGACTCGGTGAGCGTGATCGGCCCGTCGTAGATGCGGAAGTAGCCGAGCTGGTCTTGCAGGCGGAGCTGCACGTCGTTCATGATCCGGTTGCGCGCAGTGTCGGTCAGCACCGTCTCGGCGCTCAACAGCTCGCCTTCGATCGAGGGGATCGGCGTGGCGCCCGCGACGATTGCCGAGCTGAGCGCGTCGGTCGTGATGCGCAGGTGCTCGATCTCACTGATCGTCGAGGGCGCGAGCGGCTTGGAGTAGCCGAGCACCAAGGAGCGCGCCGCGGGGAAGCCATTCGCCCCGACGGGCACCGCTCGGAACGCCTCGGTGGCCGACACCGGCGTCAGCACCGGGTTGTGCGCGAGCCCGTCGAGCACCGTGGCGACGAACGAGGCGCCCACCTTCGACGTCGCGGTGGTCACGAAGGCCGCGACGCGCGGCGCTCCCAGGTTGGGCTGCTCGAAGTGCAGGAACGCGAGCTCACCCAAGACCTCGGCCGCGGCGAGGCCGGGGTCTTGGGCGGTGTCGTCGCTCAGGGCGGACAGCTCGGTGTCCGACGCGAGCACCGAGGGACCCGACGGCGCGTCAGTGAGCTTGAAGGCGTCGCCCCAGGTGAGCGTCGTCGTCGGGTCGACGCCGAGCGCGTCGCCGTCGACGATCAGGTGACGGACCCCGACGGTCGCCATCGCGTTGGCCATCGTCGGGGTCTGCGGACCCGTGCCGTAGGTGACGGACCTCGCCGGCGCCGCGGTCACCCCCGCGGCCTTGAGCACCACCTCGTCGAGCGCGAACTGGCGGATGACCTCGGTCTGGAGCCGGCTCTTTCGCAGTGCACCGAGGTCCGCGGGCACGTAGGGCTCACCGATGAGCTCGTCGGCCGGCGTCGCTGCGATCTTGCGAATCAGCGCCGTCGAGAGCTGACCCCCGGTCGTGGGCTGGCCCGCGGCGATCGTGCTGCCCTCGACGTCCAAGGTCGCCGGGACCTTGGGGTGCGCGTGGAGGCCGCGGAGGACGCCTCTCGCCGCGGCTAGTCCGGACTGGTCGCCCGCGACCCGCAGGACCCAGGCGACCCGCAGCTTCGTGCTGGACGGCACCGCGGCGAAGGTGACGAGCGTGACGAGCTGGGCCACTTGGCCCCCGCCGATCACGGTGATGCGCAGCGGGTAGACGCCGTCGCAGCTGGCCGAGCAGCCAAGCCGCAGCACCGGTGCGACCGCCCCGCAGAGCTGGCGCGCCGTGACCACTTGGTTGTTGGGACTGACGGCGAGGGCCACGCGGAGCGCGCCCGACGACGCGAGACACGACACCGGCAACGGCGTGGTCGTCGACACGGGCCCGAAGGTCCCGCCGCCGCTGATGGCCGTCGTGAGCGCGGACCGGGTCGTCAACCTCGAGTAGATCGTGAGCTGCACGGTTGCGTGGGGGGCAAGCGCCGGCCCGGTCTTGGACAGCGAGAGCCCGAGGAGCTCGCCGGCGGTCCCGAGGAACGGCGTCTCGTGCAGGAGGCGGACCGGCGCACCGGTCGTCGAGCTCCTGGTCGCGGCGCCCGATGCCGCACTGTGCGCGCCCGAGCCGAGCATCGTCAGAGTGGCGGCGACAACGAGCACGCGGGCGGCCAGCCGGCGCCGCACCCGCGTGCCGGAGTCCATGGCCGAAGGTTAGGGGGTGCCTCGAATCGCATTGGGGGGGGTGGTGAGTCAGCTTGACGATTGTCGCATCCGACCCCAACACTGGACGGGTGAGCCAGTGTCGGTCCTTCCAATTCCGTGTCTACCCGACCGTCAAGCAGGCGAACAAGCTCGATCGCGCTCTGTGGCTGCAACGCGAGCTCTTCAACTCGGCCTTGGAGGAACGCAAAGGCGCGTGGCGCTGGGAGCGGCGATCGGTCAGCTACTTCCAGCAGTGCAGGACCCTGACCGAGCTCCGCCAGGTCCGACCCGAGGTCCTCGAGTTCGGCGTGACCGTGTCGCGGGGCACGCTGAAGCGCCTGGACGGTGCCTACAAGCACTTCTTCAGGCGATGCCAGCGTGGCGAGAACCCCGGCTATCCGCGCTTCAAGTCCCGCTCCCGATTCAACTCGCTGCAGTGGGAGGACACCAAGGGTTGGAAGCTCAAGACCGAGGAACGCCGGCTCCGCCTCCACGGGATCGGCGACGTCAAGGTCAAGATGCATCGCGAGATCCACGGCACTCCCAAGGCCATCACGGTCGAGCGCCAGGGACGTCGCTGGTTTGTCTCGTTCCGATGCACCGGCGTCGAGCCAATCCCGTTGGCGCCGACAGGTCGCGAGGTGGGCATCGACCTCGGCGTCGTGAACCTCGTGGCGACCTCTGACGGTGAGCTGGTCAATGAGGGTCGCTTCGGTCACAACGCCGCAGCGGCGCTCGCCAAGGCGCAGCGAGACCTCAAGACCAAGCACAAGGGATCGAACCGTCGGAGTCGCGCGGTCGAGCGAGTCGCCGAGCACCACCGCCGTGTCCGCAATCAGCGCCGGGACCTGGCCCACAAGGTCTCACGCCAATTGGTCAACAACTACGACTTCATCGTGCTCGAGGACCTCAAGGTCCGGTCCATGGTGCGACGTCCAAAGCCTCGGCCCTCGTCGGACGGGACCTTCGAGCCGAACGGTGCCAACGCGAAGTCCGGGCTCAATCGATCTATTAATGACGCCGGGTGGGGTCAGCTCACACGGATGCTCGCGTACAAGGCGGAAGGGGCTGGTCGCGAGCTACGTGTGGTGCCTCCCCAGTTCACCTCGCAGCGATGCTCGAGATGCGAGCACACTGACGAGGCGAGCCGGCGATCACAGGCGGCGTTTCGATGCACGGCGTGCGGGTGCCAAGCCCATGCCGACGTGAACGCCGCCTGCAACGTGCTGTGGGCCGGCAGGGCTCAGCGGGCTTCGGCCCGCGATGGGTGAAAGTGACCCGCTACCCCGCGTCGAGTGTTCCGCCGCGGCTGCAGTCGCTGCTCGCCGCGGCCGAGCCGATCGCCGCCGCGTTCGCCGGGGCAGATCGCCGCCTCTACTTGGTTGGGGGCTCGGTGCGCGACGCGCTGGTCGGCGACGTCGACCTCGACGGGATCGACCTCGACCTCACGACCGACGCGCGTCCCGAGGAGATCCTCGCGCTCCTTCGAGGGGTCGCTGAACAAATCTGGGAGCAGGGCAGGTCGTTCGGCACGATCGGGGCACGGGTCAACGGGCGGGCATTCGAGATCACGACCCACCGCGCCGAGGTCTACCGCTCGGACTCGAGGAAGCCCACCGTCACCTATGGCGACGACGTCGAGGTCGACCTGTCGCGCCGGGACTTCACGATCAACGCCATGGCCCTCGACCTCGAGAGCCTGCGGCTCGTCGACCCCTTCGGGGGTGCGGTCGACCTCGCCCAGCGCCGGCTCGCGACCCCCCTCGACCCGGAGGTCTCCTTCGGGGACGACCCCCTCAGGATGCTGCGTGCGGCCCGGTTCATCGCCCGCTTCGACCTGGTCGCCGACGAGTCGCTGGTGCAGGCCGCGCGCGAGCTCGCGCCGCGGCTCCAGATCGTCTCGTCCGAGCGGATCCGCGACGAACTCGACAAGATGCTCATGGTCGAGGTGCCCTCGGTCGCCCTGTGGTTTGTGGTGCGCACCGGGCTCTCGAGCCAGTTCCTCCCCGAGCTCGACGCCTTGGCCTTGGAGCAGGACCCGATCCACCGGCACAAAGACGTGCTCGCACACACCCTGGCCGTGGTCGACAAGACCTCGGCGGACCGTCTCCTGCGCCTCTCGGCGCTCTTCCACGACGTCGGCAAGCCCAAGACGCGCGCCTTCGGGCCCGACGGCGTGAACTTCCACCACCACGAGGTCGTCGGCGCGCGCATGACGATGGTCCGGATGAACGAGCTGCGCTACCCGACCGACGACGTCGGCACGGTCTCGCGCCTCGTCGAGCTGCATCTGCGCTTCCACACCTACAAGATGGGCTGGACCGACCGCGCCGTGCGCCGCTACGTCCGCGACGCGGGCGAGCACCTGGCCCGGCTGAATGAGCTCACCCGCTGCGACTGCACGACGCGCAACGCCAAGCGCGCCACCGAGCTGGGGGCGCGCATGGACGAGCTCGAAGCGAGGATCGCCGACCTGTCGGCCCGCGAGGAGCTCGACGCGATGCGGCCCGAGCTGGACGGCGAGGCGGTGATGGCACGGCTCGGGATCGCTCCGGGCCGTGCGGTCGGCGAGGCGCTCGAGTTCCTGCTGGACCTCCGCCTGGACGAGGGGCTCGTCGGCGCCGACGAGGCAGCACGACGCCTCGACGAGTGGTGGTCGGCGCGCCAAGAGGGCGCCTGACCGCCGGTCTGAGCGGTAACCAGCGGTGAATCGGTAACCAGCGGTGGCGTGTCAACGCCCCTTGACATGGCGACAATTCTCGGTAGGATACTGAGTATGATACTCAAGACTGCTCGATGAGCGTCCGCCACGCGCTGCTCGCGCTGCTGAGCGAGGGCCCGAAGTACGGCCTGCAGCTGCGCAACGAGTTCGAGGCCAAGACCGGCGACGTCTGGCCCCTCAACGTCGGGCAGGTGTACACCACGCTGCAGCGCCTCGAGCGCGACGGCCTGGTCGCCTCTGACGGCGAGGGTGAGGAGGCCGGCGCGCAGAAGGATTACCGCATCACTGAGTCGGGGGAGCTCGAGCTCGAGACCTGGCTGCGCACCCCGCCGGACCTTTCTGCCCCGCCCCGGGACGAGATCGTCATGAAGGTGCTCATCGCGATGTCGGTGCGCGGCGTTGAGGTCCGTGAAGTCATCCAGGATCACCGGCGCTACATGGTCGAGCTCATGCAGGAGTGGACACGGCTCAAGTCACACCGCGGCGGCGACGAGCTGCACTTCGCCCTCGTCGTGGACGCGGAGCTCTTCCGCCTCGACGCCGTCATCCGGTGGCTGGACGCCGCAGACGGCCGCATCGCTCGCTTCGACCCCGAGGCCGACGCGCGCCCCTCGGACTCGCCGCGGGCCCTGCCCTACCCGCTCCCTCGCAGGACGGCGGTGCGGCGATGACCGCCGCGCTCGAGTTGCACGACGTCTTCAAGACGTTCGGCGACGGTCCGACCGCCGTCCACGCGCTCCGCGACGTCAGCCTGTCGGTCGCGGCCGGCGAGCTCGTCGCCGTCATGGGCCCCTCTGGCTCGGGCAAGACGACGTTGCTCACCATCGCAGGGGGCCTCGAGGACCCGACGAGCGGGGAGGTCTTTGTGGCCGGCGAGCCCACGTCCAAGATGTCGCGGGGGCACAAGTCGCAGCTGCGGCGCCGTTCGATCGGCTACGTGTTCCAGGACTACAACCTGCTTGCCGGGCTCAGCGCGCTCGAGAACGTGTCGCTGCCGCTCGAGCTCGACGGCCTGTCCTCCAAGTCCGCGCGCGCCAAGGCCCAGGCGGCGCTCGACAACTTCTCGGTCCTCGACAAGGCTGACAAGTTCCCCGACGAGCTCTCCGGTGGCGAGCGGCAGCGTGTTGCCATTGCGCGGGCGACCGTGGGGGAGCGGCAGCTGATCCTGGCCGACGAGCCGTCGGGCGCACTGGACTCGGTGAACGCCGAGTCCGTGATGCGCGCGATCCACGACGCCTGCAAGCAGGGCGTGGCCGCCGTCGTCGTGACCCACGACGCGAAGCTGGCCTCGTGGGCCGATCGCGTGGTCTTCATCCGTGACGGCAAGATCATGGACGAGACCCACCCTCCGTCCTCGCCCGAGGCGTTCGTCGCCCACCAGGCCCAATGAGCTCGCGCGTGTCGCGCGGCGGCATGCCAGCGCGCGAGGCCGTGCTGCGCTGGTCGCTGCGGATGTTCCGCCGCGAGTGGCGACAGCAGGTCCTCATCTCGCTGCTCGTCGCGGCCGCCGTCGCGACGACCATCCTCGGTGCCGGGATCATCTCGGGGAGCCAGGTCCCCCAGAACGCGGGCTACGGGACTGCAAACCAGCTCGCCACGCTGTCCGGCCAGGATCCGCACCTCGCCCAGGAGCTCAGCGTGCTGCGCTCGCACTTCGGGCCGGTAGGCGTGATCGACGCCGTGCCCGTCGCCACCGGGACGGTGTCGGGAGCGCTGCTCGAGTCCCTGGACCCGCACGGGCCCTATGTGGCGCCGCTCGTGCAGCTTGCCTCGGGGCGCTATCCGGCAGGGCCTGGCGAGGTGGACCTCACGAGCGAGCTCGCCGAGCTCTACGGCACGCACGTTGGTGGGACCTGGGTCGCGGCCGGCACCACGTGGCACGTCGTGGGCGAGGTCCGCACGCCGACCGACCTGAACGCGACGTTCGCGCTCGCGGCCCCCGGCGCCATCGCGCACCCCGCCACCGTCACGGCGCTCTTCGACGCGACCCCCGACCAGCTCGCGAGCTTCTCGCCGCCGAAGGCCATCTACAACACGCTGATCAGCTCCATCTCCACTTTGCCGGTGAGCACGTTTGACATCGGCGAGGTGCTGCTCCTCGTCGCGGCGACGTTCGGCATGCTCTTCATCGGGCTGATCGCGGTCGCCGGGTTCACGGTGCTCGCACGCCGACGCACGCGCGCCATCGGCATGCTCGGGGCGCTCGGCGCCGACGAGTCCCTGGTTCGGCTCGCCCTGCTCGTGAACGGCCTCGTCGTCGGCGTCGCCTCGATGGCGCTCGGAGGCGTCGTCGGTCTCGCGGGGTGGTGGCTCTACGCACCGCACCAGCAGGCGAACGTCGGCCACGTTGTCGATCCCGCCGCCATCCCCTGGTGGCTCGTCGTCGTCGCCCTGGTGCTCGCACCGGTGACGACCACCCTGGCAGCGCTTCGGCCGGCGCGGGCCACCTCGAAGCTCCCCGTCGTCGCGGCGCTGTCCGGCCGGCCCACCGAGCCAACCGCGTCACGCCGCAACGCCGCCCGAGGCGTGGCGATCCTCGCCGGGGGCGTCCTGCTCGTGTTCGCCGGCAGCTCGGCGGGCCACGGTGGTGGCAGCGGCAAGGGTGGCGGCGTGCTGTCCGTGCTCCTCGGGATCGTGCTCGCGAGTGTTGGGCTGTTCTCGGTCTCCCAGTGGATCGTCGCCCAGCTCGGCCGCCTCGCGGGCCGGGCACCGGTCGCCGCCAAGGTCGCGCTGCGAGACCTCGCGCGCTACCGCTCACGCTCAGGGGCCGCACTCGGTGCGATCTGCCTCGCGCTGCTCGTGACCGGCGTCGTCGTCATCGCGGCGACCGCGCGCTACTCGGACCCGTTCGACTGGGTCGGGCCGAACCTGGCGAGCAACGTCATCATGGTCTATCCGCCTGGGAACGGCTTCGGCGGCGGCAAGTCGATCGTGACGCAGTGCACGCCGACGAGCGGCTGCAAGCAGATCGTCATGGGCCCGTCGACCATGACCCCTGCGCAGTTCACGGCGTTCTCGAAGAGGGTGGCCACCGAGACCGGCGCGAGCGACGCGCTCCCCTTGTACACGGCCAACGGGGGCCTCCAGCGCACCACGTCGGGACGACAGTTCAACGGCCAGGTGTTCGTGGCGACCCCCGCGCTACTCGCGCACTACGGCATCGCACCATCGTCGATCGACCCGAACGCGCTCGTGATCACCGCTCGCGCACAGCTCCCGGGTGCCACTGGCAGCATGGCCCTGGTCTACGGCCAGGCGTGGTCCAACCCCAGCTTCTTCAACGGGCCAGTCGGCCCGTGCCCGCCCGGCTACTGCGTGCTGAGCCCGTCGGTCCAGTACGTCGCCCAGCTGCCGGTGGGCACGTCGGCACCGAACACGTTGCTCACGATGCACGCCGTCCAGCTGCTGCACCTCTCCAAGACGCTGCAGCTGCAGCAGTACCTGCTCACCACGCCGCACAACCTCACGACCCTGCAGGAGCAGACGGCGCGGACGCTGGCCGCGACCAACGGCACGAGCGTCGAGACGGCCAACTCGTTCGCGTCGCTCGACGAGGTGCTGGCCTGGGCGATCGGTGCCGGCCTCCTGCTCGCCCTCGGGGTGCTCGCGATGACGGTGGGGCTCATCCGCTCTGAGACCGCCTCGGAGCTGCGCGTGCTCGCAGCGGCGGGCGCCAGCCGGCGCACGCGCCGAACGCTCACCGCGGTGACCGCCGGCTCACTCGGCTTTGTCGGGGCCGCCCTCGGCATCGTCACGGCCTACCTCTTGGTCGCCGCCTTCCTCTCGAACGACAGCGCGGACAACTTCTCCGAGCTGACCCAGAACGTCCCGCTGCGCCCGCTCGGCATGATGCTGCTCGGGCTCCCGCTGCTCGCGGCCCTCGGGGGCATGTGCTTCGCGGGCCGCGAGCCGACCGGCATCGCGCACCAGCCGATCGAGTAAGCCCTACCGAAGCGCACCGCGGCGCTCGACGCGCCACACGAACTTGAGCCCGGACCAGTCCTCGTCGAGCATCGCCACCTTCACGTCGACGAGGCCGAAGGGAAGCATCGCTGAGCGCACGGCCGTGTCGGAGAGGTCGCTCGCGTGGCCCGCGGCCTTGCGCGGCCACGCGACCCAGACCATGCCGTCCGGCGTGATCGCGTCGCCAAGCGTCGGCGCCTCGCGCTCGAGCTGCGACATGGCCCGACAGAACGCGACGACGACGTCAGCAGGCGTCGAGCCCCATCGCTTCGAGACATGGACAGATCCCGCGAGTCCGTCACGGCCCCAGGTCGCCGGTGCACGCAGGAGCACGACGACGTCTGCGTCGTGGACGCCGATCTTGCGCCACGTCGCAGCGGGCGGGTGCGGCCCTGTCGCTACGACGGGACCTCGCCACTGAAGGCGCGCACGACGACGTCGTAGGCGAGCCCGCCCGCCCCGACGTCGAGGACGCCCTCGTCGCGCAGTCGGGCGGCCGAGCGGTACAGCGCGCCGTAGGCGACCGACGCCAAGGTGCCGCCCACCGACAGCCGGCGCACCCCGAGCGCGGCCAGCTCGGCGACCGTCGGGCCGCCCGGGCGCAGCAGCACGTTCACGGGCATCGCGGTCTCGTCTACCGCACGGGCGATCGCGGCGAGGTCCGGGAGGACGGGCGCGTAGAGGACGTCCGCACCCGCGTCGCGGTAGGCGCAGAGTCGCGCGATCGTGTCGTCCAGGTCGGCGACGCCGCGCAGGTGGTTCTCCGCGCGTGCGGTGAGCACGACACCGGTGTCCTTGGCCGCAGCCGCGGCGACCGCGACGCTGCGCACCGCCTCGTCGCGATCGAGGATCGACGTGGTCGCGGGGTTGTAGTCCTCGATCGAGCACCCCGACGCGCCCGCCGCCGCAAGCAGCTCGATGGTCGCTCGGATGCCGCCTGGCGCGTCGGGGAAGCAGTTCTCCGCGTCGACGTTGATCGGCAGGTGCGTGGCGGCGGCCAGGGTGGCCACGTGCGCGACGAGCGCGTCGCGCCCGACGGTCATGTCGAGGCGCCCGAGCGAGTACGCGAAGCCGCCGCTCGTCGTCGCGAGCGCGGCGAACCCGAGCTCGGTGAGCAGCCGGCAGGAACCCACGTCGTGGGGGTTGGGCATCGTGAAGGTGCCGGACTCGTGCAGGCGTCGGAACTGGGCTCGTGTCGCTGTGTGGTCCATCACCGGATCGTCGCGGATCCCCGCCGGGTTCGCAAGCGAGATCCGGTCGTCGACGCTCTGCGGCGGTGGCTCAGTCCCCGTCGCCGCGGGAGAACGCCTCGACCATCTCGTGGGCGACGTCGTCGTGGTACTGCACGGGCGGTGACTTCATGAAGTACGCCGACGGCCCGATGAGCGGCCCGCCGATCTTGCGGTCGAGCGCGGCCTTCGCGCAGCGCACCGCGTCGATGATGACGCCTGCGGAGTTGGGGGAGTCCCACACCTCGAGCTTGAGCTCGATGGTCAGCGGCACGTCGCCGAACGCCCGGCCCTCCAGCCGGATGTGCGCCCACTTGCGGTCGGTCAGCCACGGGACGTAGTCCGAGGGGCCGACGTGGACGTCCGTCGCCAGCGGCTCGTGGTCCATGATCGAGGTGACCGCGT
>DATKGG010000079.1:0-35505 GCA_035510855.1 Acidimicrobiales bacterium | reverse complement strand
ACCTCGCGGCCCTCGTCGAGATCGCGGTCGTGCCACGGCCCGGGGCCGAGGCGACGGCGCCTGAAGAGTTTTCAGCCCACGCCGTCCAGATGTCGCCGGTGGACCTCTCGAGCACCGCGGTCCGCGCCGCCCTTGAGCGAGGCGAGGACCCTCACGGGCTCCTCCCCGAGGCCGTGGTCCGCTTGGTGTTGGCACACCGGTTGTACGCTCCGTGACGCATGGCATTGCAGGCGATCGACCTCGGTTCTCTTGAGCAATCGACGATCGCTGCGAGTACCGCCTCGATCCACGAGTTCGCGCCGACGCCTCGGATGATCACCGCGGCGGCCGCGCGACGCGAGCGGCGACACTGGCTCGCCGTCGCCGCCATCGTGTTCCTCACCCCGCTCGCCGCCTGCCTTGGCGTGCTCGAGGTGGTCCGCTGACCCCCATCCCGTCGGCGCGGGCGGTACAGCCCGCGGGTCACGATGAGGAGACCGAGCAGATGCTCGCCGCGACGCTCGAGGCGATCGACGACAAGCTGGGCAACGACCCGGTGGTGCTCGAGATGACCGCGCTGCTCGGCTTGGTCGACCTGTTCGTGATCACGGCGGGGCGCAGTGACCGGCAGGTGCGCACGATCACCGAGGAGGTCGAGCGCATAGCCAAGCTGCGGTGCGGGCGCGGTCCGATCCGCATCGAGGGGCTCTCGGACGCGCGGTGGGTGCTCATGGACTTCGGCGACGTCGTCGTGCACGTCTTTGACGAGGAGACGCGCGCCTACTACGACCTCGAGCACCTCTGGTCCGCGGCACCGCGCCGGCGCGTGGAGCGGCCCCACGCTGACGCCTCGGACCGGCACTGAAGCGCGCCGCACGGGTCCGTTCGCCCCGCACCCGGGATCGGGTCTCCGGCTCGGTAGCCTCGAGGGATGGGCAGTGACGCCTGGGCGACGCGCAGCTGGGACCTGGACGGCTTCGAGCGGCACCTCGCTCCGCGATCAGAAGCCACCCGGCGGGCCTACCGCGCCGACCTCACGACGGCCATCGGGTGGCTGGGGCGCTTGGGGGTCGACTCGCCAGCTGGCGTGACGAGGCTGCAGCTTCGCCGCTACCTCGCGTCCCTGCAGACGCGCGGGCGCTCGAGGGCGACCATCGCGCGGCACGCGGCCTCGCTGCGCGCGTACTTCTCGTGGCTCGAGCGCACAGGGGTGCTCACCGAGAACCCGACCGCCCGGCTCGTCGCCTCCGTGCCCGGCTCGAGGCTCCCCATGCTCGCGACCCGCGAGGAGCTGGACCGGCTCTTGGACGCCACGATCGACCGGGCTGACCCCGTGGCGGTCCGGGACCGGGCGATCGCCGAGCTCCTCTACGCGGCGGGCCTGCGGGTGGCCGAGCTGTGCGGGCTCGACGTCGACGACGTGGACCTCGAGGGCCGGCTCGTGACGGTCACCGGGAAGGGCGACAAGCAGCGCCGCGTCCCGATCCACGACACGTGCGCGGCGTCGGTCGGGGCCTGGCTCGGCGAGCCTCGCGCCTCGATGCTGACCGAGCGCAGCCCCGCCGCGGCGATGTTCCTCAACCGTCGGGGCAACCGGCTCGGCCCGCGCGACGTCCGGCGGGTCCTGGCCGCGAGGAGCGGGACGCCGCTGCACCCTCACGCGCTGCGCCACACCTTCGCCACGCACCTGCTCGAGGGGGGCGCGGACCTCCGCGTCGTCCAAGAGCTCCTGGGCCACGCCAACCTGACGACGACCCAGGTCTACACGCACGTCTCCAAGGAGCGCCTGCAGCGCGTCCACCGCGCGACCCATCCGAGGGGCTGAGCCGCCCACGACGCGCCTCCGATAGAGTGCACGCGCCGCGCCACTCGGCACGGCACGAGAAGGTCCCCCCTGCACGAGACGTGCGGTCGCCACTGTGTGGTGCCGTGCAGGGCGCACAACCGAACGGAGCAGTTCCATGCCACTCGTCACCGTCCGCCAGCTCCTCGACGCGGGCGTCCACTTCGGCCACCAGACACGTCGGTGGAACCCGAAGATGCGCCGCTTCATCCTCGGCGAGCGCAACGGCATCTACCTGATCGACCTGCACAAGACCCTGGTCGGGATCGAGGCCGGCTACGCCTACGTCCGCGACCTCGTCGCAAACGGCGGGATCATCCTGTTCGTCGGTACCAAAAAGCAGACGCAGGGCCCCATCGCGGACTACGCCCTGGCCTGCAACATGCCCTTCGTCAACCAGCGCTGGCTCGGCGGCATGCTGACCAACTTCCAGACCGTGTCTGGGCGAGTGAAGCGCATGCAGGAGCTCGTCGCCATGCAGAAGGCAGGCGACTTCGAGGGCATGCCCAAGCGCGAGGCGCTCCGGCACTCGCGCGAGCTCGAGAAGCTTCAGCGCAACCTCGGTGGCATCGCGCACCTCGATCGGCTCCCCGACGCGATCTTCGTGATCGACACGAAAAAGGAGCACATCGCGGTCACCGAGGCGAACAAGCTCGGGCTCCCCGTCGTCGCGGTCGTCGACACCAACTGCGACCCCGACTGCATCGACTTCGTCATCCCCGGCAACGACGACGCGATCCGCGCCGGCGCGCTGCTCTGCCGCGTGATCGCCGACGCGGTCGTCGAGGGCAGGTGGATCCGCGCGAATCGACCGGCGCCTCCCGCTCCCGCGCAGCGAAACGGCGCGAAGGACAAGGCGCCTGATGCCGCGCAGGCCGAGCCGGCGGCCCCGTCCGAGACGGTCGCCCCGTCCGAGACGGCCCAGCCCGCCTCTGAGCCCGCGAGTGCGCCGGCCGAGGCCGTCGTGACCGCGCCAGCGGCCGACGCGGCACCGCCGGCAGCGCCGCCGACCCCCGAGGCGGCACCCGCGGAGACCGCATCCGAGCCCGAGCCCGAGGCCGTCGTCGCAGCGAGCGAGGCGTCGGCATGAGCACCTTTACCGCGAAGGACGTCCAGAAGCTCCGCCAGATGACTGGGGTTGGCATGCTCGACGCGAAGCGCGCCCTCGAGGAGTCCGACGGCGACATGGACGCCGCCGTCCAGTGGCTGCGTGTCCAGGGCCTCAGTGGCGCCGCCAAGCGAGCGGACCGTGACGCGAGCGAGGGCGCGGTCGCCGCGGTGCGCGACGGCAACGTCGCCGCGCTCGTCGAGCTTCGCTGCGAGACCGACTTCGTCGCCAAGACCCCCGAGTTCGTCGACCTCGTCGGCGAGATCGCAGCCAGGGTGGCAGAGGAGGGCGAGTCGGGCGTCGACCAGTTCGCCGACCAGATCACCAAGCTCGCCACGACGCTGAAGGAGAACGTCTCGCTCGGCCGCGTGGTCCGGCTCACCGCGGGCGACAACCAGGTCGTCGACACCTACCTGCACATCCAGTCAGAGCGCGGCGTCAACGCCGTGGCGATCGTGGTCGAGGGCGGCACCGAGGCGCTCGCCCACGCCATCGCCGTGCACATCGCGTTCGCCAAGCCCGCCTACCTGCGTCGCGAGGACGTGCCGGACGCCGACGTGGCCGCCGAGCGCGCGACCATCGAGGAGCTGTCGCGCAACGAGGGCAAGCCCGAGGCAGCGCTCGACAAGGTCGTCGAGGGTCGCCTCGGGGGCTGGTTCAAGGAGCGCGTGCTGCTGGAGCAGCCCTACGCGAAGGACGAGAAGCAGACGATCGCCCAGCTGCTCGGCGATGCGTCGATCGTGTCGTTCGCCCAGGTCCTGATCGGCAGCTGAGTGGCGCCACGACGGCTCGTCCTCAAGATGTCCGGCGAGGCACTCGCCTCGTCGGCGAGCGACGAGACCGTTGACGTGGCGATGGTGGACCGCCTCGCGAGCGACATCGCCCTCGCGTGCGCCGACGACGACCTCGAGCTCGCGATCGTGATCGGCGGCGGGAACATCTGGCGCGGCGCGACCGGGGAGGAGGCGGGCATCGACCGCGCCACGTCCGACACAATGGGGATGCTCGGGACCGTCATCAACGCGCTCGCCTTCCAGGACGCCCTTGAAAAGCACGGGAGGCCGACGAGGGTGCTGAGCGCGCTGCAGATGCCCGCGGTCGCCGAGCCGTACATCAGGCGGCGCGCGATTCGGCACCTCGAGAAGGGCCGAGTCGTGATCTTCGCGGCCGGCATGGGCAACCCGTACTTCACGACGGACACGCCGGCCGCGCTCCGTGCCGCAGAGATCGAGGCCGAGATGCTCCTGAAGGGCACCCACGAGGGCGTCGACGGCGTGTACTCGGCGGACCCGAGGCTCGACAAGACCGCGGTGCGCTACGACGAGATCTCCTTTATGGAGGTGCTCAGCAGGGAACTGCGCGTGATGGACCTCACCGCGATCACGTTCTGCATGGACAACAAGCTCCCAATTCACGTGTTCGACCTGATGGGCCTTGGCAACATCAGCCGCGCCCTCGCCGGGGAGCGCGTGGGTACGCTGGTGCGGTGATGGACGACTCCCTCACGGCGTTGCTGCTGGAAGACACGAAGGACAAGATGGCCAAGGCCATCGAGCACGTCCGCGCGGAGTTCTCGACGGTGCGCACGGGGCGGGCCAATCCCGCGCTCGTCGAGCACCTGGGCGTCGAGTACTACGGCAGCACGGTGCCGCTCCAGCAGCTCGCCCAGTTCTCGGTGCCCGATGCGAGGATGCTCGTGATCTCCCCCTACGAAAAGACGGTGATCGGCGCGATCGAGAAGGCCATCACGGCCTCTGACCTTGGGATCTCGCCCTCCAACGACGGGACGGTGATCCGCCTCAGCTTCCCCCCGCTCACCGAGGAGCGCCGCAAGGACCTGGTCAAGGTCGTGCGGCACAAGGCCGAGGAGGGGCGCGTCCAGATCCGCAACATGCGCCGCCACGCACGCCAGGAGCTCGAGCACGACGAGAAGGACCAGGGCGTGGGCGCCGACGAGGTCGAGCGCTTCGAGAAGGCGCTTGACAAGATGACACACGACGAGGTGGCGGCGGTTGACGCGCTGCTCACGCACAAGGAGCAGGAGCTACTTGAGGTATAGCGACGACGACGGGGGCGGGCCGATCGACTGGGATCCGGACGACGACGTGGTGCAAGAGGCCTCCGGGGTCACGATCACCGGCGCGCACCAGGCCGTGACGCGGCCGCCCGACCACGACGCCCCGCCCGAGGCCTCTCTCGACGACTGGTCGTTCGTGCGTGGGACCTCGCCGGACCCAGAGCTCCCGCACTGGACCGAGGCCCCGACTGGTCAGGTCCCTGCCGTCCTCAGCCGCGACGAGCCGCCCGGTGCGAGCGACGACCCGTGGTCGTCGCTGCCCGCGCCCACGTGGCGCCAGGACGAGACGGACTGGACCGCCCAGGAGCACGGGTTCGAGCCCGCGATGCTCGGTGACGAGGGCGGGGCCGCTCCGGTCCACGGCGACGACGGTCGCAGGCCCTGGGAGTTCGACGAGCACGAGGATCCACCGACGACCGCGGTCCCCGTGGTTGGTGAGGCGGGAGCTGGCACGACGACGGCGGCACGCACCACGCGGGTGCGGGCGCGCACCGCGCGGCCACGGCGTGCACCGAGCGACGGACCGCTGACCGGTCGCGCCGCGCGTCCCTCGGGCTCGCGCGACATGACCGCCGCGGTCGTGACGGGCACGTCGCTCCTCGTCGTCGTGATCGTGGCCTTCCAGGTGAGCACCGTGCTCGCGGGCGTGATCTGCGCGATCGCGGTCACCCTCGCGGCCGGGGAGGCCTACAGCGCGATGCGCCTCGCGGGGCACCGTCCGGCGGCCGCCCTCGGGCTCGTCGCCTCGCTCTCGCTCATGGTCGCGTCGTACAACAAGGGCATCGCTGCCCTCCCCCTCGTCGCGGCGCTCTGCTTCTTCTTCACGTTCATGTGGTACATGGCCGGCGTCGAGCGCGCCGACGTGATCGACGGCGCGGCCACCACGATGCTGGTCTTCGTCTGGGTCGCGGTGCTCGGGTCGTTCGCGGGCCTCCTGCTCGCCCCGTCGTCGTTCCCGCACCACGACGGCGTGCACTTCTTGCTGGGCGCGATCTTCGTGACCGTCGCCTACGACGTGGGCGCCTTGGTCTCGGGCAAGCTGCTCGGTCGCCACCCGATGGCCCCCACGATCAGCCCGAACAAGACCTGGGAGGGCGCGGTCGGCGGCGCGGTCTTCGCGATCATCGTCGGTGCGTGCGTGTCGGCCATGTCGCCGTGGACGATGTCGGCGGCCCTCACCCTCGGGCTGTGCGCGGCCGTGCTCGCCCCGCTCGGCGACCTGTGCGAGTCGATGTTCAAGCGGAGCCTCGGGCTGAAGGACATGGGACGGACGCTCCCCGGGCACGGCGGCCTCCTCGACCGGCTCGACGGTCTGCTGTTCGTCCTGCCCGCGACGTACTACGTCGTTTTGTCGTTCCACCTGCACTGAGAGAGCGAGCGCGCACCGCAGCGCCGAGGCACGAGGAGGGCACGATGACGAGGTCGCTGGCCATCCTCGGTGCGACCGGCTCGGTCGGGACCCAGGCGCTCGACGTCGTCGCACGGCACCCCGGCGAGTTCGAGCTCGACTCGCTGAGCGCTTGGCGCAGCCTCGAGGCGCTCGCCGCCCTCGCCCAGGTGCATCGTCCGCGGTGCGTCGTGGTGCCCGACGCGGCCTCGGCGAGCTCGCTCGCAGGCTCGCTGCCGCTTGGCACCGAGGTGCTCGTCGGCGAGCCGGGGCTCGTGGAGGCCGCGAGTACCGCCGACATCGTGCTGAACGCCATCGTCGGGTTCGCAGGCGTGCCCGCCACGCTCGCCGCGCTGCGTGCGGGCCGGCACCTCGCGCTCGCCAACAAAGAGTCCCTGATCGTCGCTGCGGACCTCGTCGAGCAGGTGCGCGCGACGCCGGGCGCCCAGCTGCTGCCCGTCGACTCCGAGCACTGCGCGGTGCACCAGTGCCTGGCCGGACTGTCCGGGCCCGACCCCATGGGCTCGGTGCGACGGATCATCCTCACCGCCTCGGGCGGCCCGTTCCGGGGCCGGCGCGCCGACGAGCTCGAGGGCGTCACCGTCGCCGACGCGCTCGCGCACCCGACGTGGCAGATGGGCCCGAAGATCACGGTGGACTGCTCGACGCTGATGAACAAGGGCCTCGAGGTCCTCGAGGCCGCGGCGCTGTTCGGCGTGGACGTCGACCTCGTCGACGTGGTGGTGCACCCCCAGTCGATCGTGCACTCGATGGTCGAGCTGGTCGACGGCTCGACGCTCGCCCAGCTCAACTGCCCCGACATGCGTCTCCCGATCGCCTACGCGCTCGGCTACCCCGCGCGCTTCGACGACGGCTTCGGCCGGCTCACACTTGACGAACCGCTCGAGCTCACGTTCGAACCGCCGGACCGCGCCGCGTTCCCGTGCCTCGGACTCGCCTACGAGGCGGCCCGCCTTGGCGGCACCGCACCTGCATGGCTCAACGCAGCCGACGAGTGCGCCGTCGGTTCGTTCCTCGCTGGCTCGCTCCCGTGGCGCGGCATCGCCCAGGTGATCGAGTCAACCCTTGAGCGCTACGACGACACACCGTGCGAGGACATTGAGACACTTCTTAGGGCGGACATGACCGCTCGCCGCGTCGCGTCGGGCATCATTGCGTCCATGGCCCTGTCCTCGGCGAGCCCGTGACCGAGACGATCGTCGCGACCAGCGATGTCGAGGCCGAGGCGCCACCAACGCGCCCGGAGACCGTGTCGCGGCTCCTCGGGCTGCTCGCGGGCACGACTGCGGTCACACTGCTCATACTCGTGACGGGGGGCTGGCCGTGGCTGGTCGTCGTCGTCTCGATCCTCGGGATCATCATGCTGCACGAGGCCGGTCACTTCGTGACCGCCAAGTGGTCGGGCATGAAGGCGACTGAGTTCTTCATCGGCTTCGGCCCGAAGCTGTGGTCGATCCGCCGCGGCGACACCGAGTACGGGATCAAGGCGATCCCGGCCGGCGGCTACGTGAAGATCCTCGGCATGACGTCGCTAGAGGAGCTCGACCCCTCCGACGAGCCGCGCAGCTTCGTCAACCAGCCCACGCGCAAGCGGGTGCTCGTGGCGTCCGCGGGCTCGCTCGTGCACCTCCTGCTCGCGCTCGTGCTCGCGTTCTGCGCACTGTTCTTCATCGGGCAGGGTCAGGCAGGTCCGGTGCAGATCGGCGGGCTGAGCCACATCAAGGGCATCGTCACGCCAGCGCAACTCGCCGGGTTGCACGAGGGCGACGTCGTCGTGTCGATCGACAACGTGAAGACGAACACCGCGAACTTCGTGAGCCAGATCCAAGCGGCCAACGGGCACGCTCTCACGATCGTGGTGCGCCGACACGGGCACCTGTTGACGCTCAGGGCGACGCCGCGCGCGATCGCGGGGGCCTCGAATGGACTCAAGCTCGGCGTGCTCGCGAACTACCTCGCCGGCCCGATCACGCACCCCGGCGTGATTGGGTCGATCACCGGGGCGGGCTCGCTCATCTGGTTCGTGACGAACGCGACGTTTCATGTCTTCACCTCGGCGTTCTCGCCCGCGGGCGTCGCATCGCTCGCCCACCAGGTCACGGACTCCAAGGCAGGGGCGGCTGCGAAGGCGTCGGGCGGCGGGAGCGTCTCGATCATCGGCGCATCCCAGTGGATCGCCGACGCGGCGAGGGCTGGCGTCGAGCCCCTGCTGGGGATCCTCATCTCGCTCAACATCTCCCTCGGGATCCTCAACATGCTGCCGATGCTCCCGCTCGACGGTGGCCACGTCGCGATCGCCCTCTACGAGCGAGTTCGAACCCGCCGCGGCAAGCCCCGCTACCGCGCCGACGTGAAGAAGCTCATGCCCGTCGTCTACGCGTTCCTCGCGTTCCTGGCGTTCTTTGTCGTGAGCAAGATGTACCTCGACATCGCCCACGGGTCCGTGAACCCCTTCGGTTGATCGACCCAGGCGCTCCCCACGGCAGAATGGGCCTGTGGACGTAGCCGACACGGTGCTCGCACCGAGGCGCCTGACCCGCCAGATCCACGTCGGCCCCGTCGCGGTCGGCGGTGGCGCCCCGATCACGGTGCAGTCGATGACGACGACCAAGACCGCGGACGTCGAGGGCACGCTCACCCAGATCTACGATCTCGCCGCTGCGGGCGCCGACCTCGTGCGCTGCACCTGCAACGAGGGCCCCGCGGCCGAGGGCATCGCCCAGATCGTGCCGCGCTCGCCGGTGCCGATCATCGCCGACATCCACTTCCACGTGGAGATGGCGCTCGCCGCGCTCGACGCGGGCGTCCAGGGCCTGCGGCTCAACCCCGGCAACCTGCGCAAGGAGCACGAGATCAAGCTGGTCGCCCAGGAGGCGAAGGACCGCAACGTGCCGATCCGCATCGGCGTGAACGCGGGGTCGCTGCACCCCGACATCTACGAGCGGTTCGGCGGCGCGACCCCAGAGGCGCTCGTCGAGTCCGCGCGACTCGAGCTCGCGTACTTCGCCGACGTCGGGTTCGACGACGTCAAGATCTCGGTCAAGGCGTCCTCGGTGCCGCTCATGATCGCGGCCTACCGACTGGCCGCCGAGACCTTCGAGCACCCGCTGCACCTGGGCGTGACCGAGGCCGGCCCGCCGCCGGCGGGGCTGCTCAAGGGCACCGCGGGCATCGCGACGCTGCTCGCCGAGGGGATCGGCGACACGATCCGGTACTCGCTGACCGCGGACCCCGTGGAAGAGGCGCGCGCGGGCCGCCAGCTCTTGGAGGCCCTGGGGCTCCGCGAGCGCAAGGACCTCGACCTGATCGCGTGCCCGAGCTGCGGGCGCGCCGAGGTCGACGTGATCGCCGTGGCGACCGCCGCGCAGGCCGCGTTGGAGGGCAGGGGACTGCCCATCCAGGTGGCGGTCATGGGCTGCGTCGTGAACGGGCCCGGCGAGGCGCGACACGCGGACCTGGGCATCGCTGCGGGCAAGAAGAAGGGCCACCTGTTCATCAAGGGCAAGATCGTCCGCGTCGTGCCCGAGGACCAGATGGTCGCCGCACTCGTGGAGGAAGCAGAGCGACTCGTCGCCGAGGGCATCGACGCGAGGTTGGCCGCCGCCGACGAGTCCGCGGAGGCAGAAGCCGCGGCAGACCGCGCCGAGCTCCTCGACGAGAAGGGACTTGACGCGAACCACTCCTTGACGCGCATCGCAAAGATCCGGAGTCGCTTGGAGGGGTAGTGCGTCGGTGTGCATGTCACACCCACACCGAACGATGGTGGGTGAGCCAGTGTCGATCGTTCCGCTTCCCACTGAATCCAACCGTCAAGCAGACGCGCACCCTTGAGCGAGCCTTTCAGTCCTTTCAAGATCCCAGCGATCGAGCTGAACGTGAATCTCCACCTGTTGACGAGAACTTCGATCCAAGCTCTCAGCTCGATGCAGACTGTCTCAGGTGGAAGTAGCTAGGTCTTGACGACGATGGTGAGTGCCTTCGACGCCGCGCCGACTTTGTTGCTGGCGAGGAGTGTCACCTTGTAGATCCCGTGCGAGCCCCGCCGAGGGGTGCCCGAGATGACGAGGGTCCCGTTGGGCTCGGCGGCGGCGGTCAGGCCTGTGGGCAGTGCGCCGTTGAGTTTGACCGTGGGAGTGGGGCCGTCACCTGGACCTGAACTGGTGAGTCGAACTCACGTGCTGCGAGATCGAACGAGGCAGGTCGCCAGGGCAGTTGCGTTCGTCGTCGCCGCCCCGATCGAAACGACGAGAGCGATGGTGCGTCGCTCGAAGCCCCGTCCTTGCCCGGACGGGACCTATGAGCCCAATGGGGCGAAGGCGAAGTCCGGGTTCAATCGATCAAACCCAAGATGCTGGGTGCGGTGCGTTGGTACGGATGCTCGCGTACAAAGTGGTGGACGCTGGTCGCGAGCTACGTGTTGACGCACCCCAGTGCACCTTGCAGCGGTGCTCGAGATGCGAGCACGCTGATGAGGCGAGCCGACACAGGCGTTTTAGATGCACGGCGTTCGGCTAGTGGGCCCATGCCGACTTGAACGCCGCCTGCAACGTGCCGTGGGCTGGTAGGCCCCAGGGGCTTCGGCCCGCGCAGGGTAAATCACTGACCCACTACCCTCTCCGGCCATGCGGATGTCGAGGATGCTGCTGCGCACGCTGCGCGAGGACCCCGCGGACGCCGATACCGCAGGTCACGCACTGTTGGTGCGCGCGGGCTACGTGCGCCGGGTGAGCTCGGGGGTCTACACGCTGCTCCCGCTCGGGTTGCGAGTCGTGCACAAGGTCTCGAACCTCATCAGAGAGGAGCTCGACGCCGCGGGCATGCAGGAGCTGCTCATGCCCGCGCTCAGCCCCTACGAGCTCTGGGAGCAGTCCGGGCGCGCGGCCAAGTTCGGCAGCGACGCGCTGCCGGCGATGACCCTCGAGGCCCGGGGCGGCAAGTTCGTGCTCGGGCTCACCCACGAGGAGGTGGCGACGGTCACCGTGGGCGCCGAGGTGGACTCGTACCGCCAGCTGCCGGTCACGATCTACCAGATCCAGACAAAGTTCCGCGACGAGGCCCGGCCCCGTTACGGGCTCCTGCGGGGCCGCGAGTTCCTCATGTGCGACGCGTACTCCTTCGATGCCGACAAGGACGCGATGCAGGTCTCCTACGACCGCGCCAAGGCCGCCTACGTGCGGATCTTCGAGCGCCTGGGACTGCCCGCGACCCCCGTCGAGGCGCTGTCCGGGGCCATCGGCGGCGACGTCAACCACGAGTTCATGGTCGAGTCGGCGATCGGCGAGGACCACTTCGTGCGCTGCGGGAAGTGCGGCTACGCCGCGAATCTGGAGCGCGCCGAGGTGGGCGCGCCCACCGGCACTCCGAGTGCGGTGGCTCCCGGCAAGCCACGCCGGGTCGCCACCCCGGGCGCGACGACGATCGACGAGGTCGTGGCCCTGCTCGCAGACGAGGGGATCGACGCGTCGCGGGCGCTCAAGTCCGTCGCGGCCCTCGATGAGTCGGGTCAACCCGTCGTCATCCTCGTGCCCGGCGACCGCGAGGCGAAGGTCCCGTCGAGCTGGGGGCTGTTCGGCGACGAGGACTTCGCGTCGCACCCCGAACTCTTGCGCGGGTACCTCGGCCCGGTCGGACTCGACGCCCGCGTCGTCGCGGACGCGTCGATCGCCGCGGCCTCGCACGCCTGGGTGGTCGGCGCGAACGAGGTGGACACCCACCTGCTCGACGTTCTCTATGGCCGCGACTTCGTAGCCGCCGAGGTCGGCGACTACGTGACGGCGCGCGCGGGCGACCCCTGCCCGAGGTGCGGTGCCGCGCTCGAGGTGGTGCGCTCTGTCGAGGCCGCGCATATCTTCCAGCTCGGCCTCGTCTACTCGCTGGTCATGCCCGGCGGGACCTTCACTGCCGAGGACGGCTCCGAGCAGCCGTTCTACATGGGCTGCTATGGCTTCGGGGTGAGCCGCGTGCTCGCGGTGCTGGCCGAGACCTTCCGCGACGACGACGGGCTGTGCTGGCCGCGGGCCTCCGCGCCCTACGACGTGCACCTCTGCGCGCTCGGTGCAGGGCGCACGCCCGAGGTGGCGGTGGCCGCCGACGCGCTGTACGACGAGCTCAGCGGCCTCGGCGTCGACGTCTGCTTCGACGATCGCGACGTCTCGGCGGGCATCGCCTTCGCCGACGCGGACCTCTTGGGCGCGCCGCTGCGCGTCACGGTCGGCAAGCGCGGCTTGGAGCGCGGCATCGTAGAGGCGCGTGATCGTCGCACGGGCGACGTCCACGAGCTCGACCTCGCGACCGCCGCGGCGTCGGTCGCAGAACGCCTCAGATCCGCGCTCGACTGACCTGGCCAGGGTGGCTTTCTGACACCTGCTGCTACACTCGTTGACATAGTCCGCAAGGACGCTTGGATCAGTCAGGCGCGGGCCACGGCCCGCGCTTTTTATATGGACGACGACGGTTGAGGAGGGTGCGGTGGACGAGAACGAGCTCGCGGGCCAGATCACGCCCCTGCTCGTCTCGGCAGGCCTCGAGCTCTACGACGTCGAGGTAACCTCGGGGACCCTGCGGGTCACCGTGACGCGCCCTGCCGGGGTCGACCTCGACGCGCTCGCCGCCGCCAACTCGCTGCTCTCTACGTACCTGGACGAGCACGACCCCATGCCGGGCCGCTACACGCTCGAGGTCTCGAGCCCGGGCCTCGAGCGGCGCCTGCGCACCCCCGCGCACTTCGCGGGGGCGGTCGGCGAGTCCGTGACACTTCGGGTGAGCATTCCTGACACGCCCGCGGAGCGAGTGAGCGGCACGCTCCTCGCCGCCACCGACGAGGGCATCGAGATCGCGACGGAGACCGGACCGCGCACCGCGCGCTACGACCAGATCGAGCGCGCGCGCACGGTGTTCACGTGGGGGGCCGCGCCGAAGCCTTCACCGTCCAAGGGACGCGCACCGAAGCGCGACGTCGCGGCGAGGGGACACTGATGCAGAACTACGAGTTTCTCGACGCACTGGCGCAGATCGCCCGCGACTCGAACATCGCCGAGGACGAGCTCCTAGAGGCGCTCGCGAACGCGCTGCTCGCGGCGTACAAGCGGCTGCCCGACTCCGCCGAGGACGCCGAGGTCACGATCGACCGCGAGTCCGGCGAGATCAAGGTCTTCGGACTCGAGCTCGACTTGGAGGGCAACGTCACGCGCGAGTGGGACGCAACCCCCAATGACTTCGGCCGGATCGCGGCCCAGACTGCCAAGCAGGTCCTCTTGCAGATCATCCGGGACATCCAGCGCAAGCAGATGTACGACGAGTACGCCGGGCGCGAGGGCGACATCGTGACGGGCATCGTCCAGCAGACCGACAGCCGCTACACGCTGCTCGACCTCGGCAAGGTCGAGGCCCTCTTACCCCAGGCCGAGCAGATCGCCTACGAGCGCTACGACCACGGCGCGAGGGTGAAGGCCTACATCGTCGAGGTGCGCAAGACCACCAAGGGCCCCCAGATCGTCGTGAGCCGAACCCACCCCGGCCTCGTCAAGCGGCTCTTCGAGCTCGAGGTCCCCGAGATCGCCTCGGGCATCGTCGAGATCAAGGCGCTCGCGAGGGAGCCGGGCCACCGAACGAAGATCGCCGTGTGGTCGAACGACCACAACGTCGACCCGGTCGGCGCCTGCGTTGGCGCCCGCGGCTCGCGGGTGCGCATGGTCACGAACGAGCTCAAGAGCGAGCGCGTCGACGTCGTGCCGTTCTCCGAGGACCCTGTCGACTTCATCCAGTCCGCCCTGCAGCCCGCGCGCGTGCGCGAGGTGCGCCTCGATGAGGAGGGCAACGCGACGGTCATCGTGAACGACGCGCAGCTGTCGCTCGCGATCGGCAAGGAGGGCCAGAACGCGCGGCTCGCCGCGCGGCTCACCGGCTGGCGCATCGACATCCGCTCGGAGACCCAGGACGCCGAGGAGGCCGAGATCGAGTACGCCGCGGGGGAGTGGGTCGAAGAGGAGGGCCAGATGGTGTGGCACCCCGCTCCCGAAGAGGATGCCGCCGCCGCGCCGAGCGGCGCCCCGGTGGCTGCAGGACCGACCGAGGAGGCCAGCCCCGCAGACGCCGTGACGCCCGTCGCGGCGAGCACCGCGCCCGCGCCGAAGCCCGAGCCCGACGACGGTGCGGAGACCTCGGGTGCCGACTCGGCGGACCTGCCCGTCGACGCGCTCGCAAAGGACGCCGCCGCCGCCGTCTTGAGCGACGGGACGACGGCCTAGCCTGTCGCGTCCGCGCTGACGCTCGCACCGCACGGCGAGCGCCAAACGGGGGCGATGAGTGGTGTGGGAGACTTAGTGGTCGCGCGCCGGCGGTGCGTCGCGACGGAGAACGACGAGGGACAGTTTGCCGAAGAAGATCCGTGTCTACGAGCTCGCGAAAGAGCTCGGTCTGACCAACAAGGAGGCCTTGGACCTCTCCATCTCACTCGGCATCGGCGTGAAGAGCCACTCTTCGTCGATCGAGGATGCCCAGGCCGACCGGGTCCGCCGAAGGGCCGACGCCGACGGGCTGCGCCGCCCCATTTCCCCCGACCACCACGACGAGGCGCCACCAGCGCGAAGCGAGCCGGCAGCTCCCGCCCCCCAGCAGACGCCCGCGCCCCCAGCTGCGAGGCCCCCCATCGCGACGAGGGTCATCTCCTCACAGCGCATCGCGGCTGCCTCCACGCGGATCACACCGCCCGAGACTCCACCACTGGTCCCTCCTCGCACCGCGACGCCCTCGATCGAGCGTGACGCCGCCGCGGCCGCCGCGGCAGCTGCATCGGGCACCGTCGTCCCGTCGCGCCCCGCACCCGTGCGCAGCGGCCCGCCGGTCGGGCCGAACCCCGGCGCGACGCGCCCGCCGCGCCCACCGCTCAGCTCGTCGGGCAAGCCCATTCCGCCACCGCCGGGTCGACCGCTCAGCGCCTCGGGCAAGCCCATCCCGCCGCCCCCGGGGGGCCCACGCCGCTCCGGCATGCCAACAGGCGCGCGTCCGAGCGCCCCTCGATCCACCGGCCCCGGCGGTCGGACCGTCGCGCCGCGCACGCCAAGCGGCGCCGGTACGCGCCCAGGAGCGCCGCGCGTCGGCGGGCCCCCGCGCTCGGGCGGCGCGAGCTTCGGTGGACGCCCCGGTCCCGGTGGCGCGCCGGGCGGGCCCCCAGGGCGCCCGGGCGCGCCCGGTGCGGGTCGAGGCGCACCGCGCGGCCGTGCCCCGCAGCGTCGGCGATCGGGCCGGCGCCGCAGGAACCTCGAGGAGCTCGAGCCGACGCAGCTCACGACCTACGTGCCGTCCAACGCCCCGGTTCCCGATGGCGAGATCATCGTGGAGCGTGGCTCGACCGCGAAGGACCTCGGACCCAAGCTCAACCGAACCACGGGCGACGTCATCCGCTTCCTCTTCCTCCAGGGCGAGATCGTGACGGGCACCCAGGCATTGAGCGACGACATGGTCGAGCTGTTCGCCGCCGAGCTCGGCGCGACCGTGCGGCTCGTCGACCCCGGCGAGGAGCAGGAAGCAGAGCTGCTGGCCAAGTACTTCGAAGAGGACGAGGAGCTCGACGCGATCGAGGTCGCCACACGTCCGCCGGTGGTCACGATCATGGGCCACGTCGACCACGGCAAGACCCTGCTCTTGGACAAGATCCGCTCCTCGAACGTCATCGCGGGCGAGGCGGGCGGCATCACCCAGCACATCGGCGCCTACCGCGTGGAGTGGCGCGGCCACCCGATCGCGTTCATCGACACGCCGGGCCACGAGGCGTTCACCTCGATGCGCGCGCGTGGCGCGAACGTGACCGACATCGTCGTGCTCGTCGTCGCGGCCGACGACGGCGTCATGCCACAGACCGTCGAGGCCGTGAACCACGCCAGGGCCGCCGACGTCCCGATCATCGTCGCGATCAACAAGATGGACCGGCCCGACGCCAATGCCGACCGCGTGCTCGAGCAGCTGAGCCAGCTCGGGCTCGTGCCCGAGAAGTGGGGCGGCGACACCGTCGTCGTCGAGATCTCCGCGCTGCAAAGCACCGGGATCGACGACCTCTTGGAGCAGATCCTGGTCGTCGCCGAGGTCGAAGAGCTGGTCGCGCGACCCACTGGTCGTGCGACGGGCGTCGTCTTGGAGGCGAACCTCGAGGTCGGGCGCGGCCCGGTCGCGACCGTCATGGTCCAAGAGGGGCTCTTGGAGGTGGGCGACACGGTCGTCGCCGGCGCGGCCTGGGGCAAGGTCAAGGCCCTCGTCAACGACCTCGGCGAGAACGTGAAGGTCGTCGGGCCGTCCACGCCCGTGCAGCTGCTCGGCTTCTCCGAGGCGCCGCAGGCAGGCGACGAGGTGCGCGTGTCGACTGACCTCGCCCACGCGAGGACGCTGGCGGACGCTCGAGCCCAGCGTGTGCGGCTCACGGGTCACCAGCCGATCGTCGCCACCGGCGGCGCGAAGCTCGAGGACCTCTTCGAGCAGCTGCAGCGCGGGGAGACCGCGACGCTCAACCTTGTGCTCAAAGCCGACGTCCAGGGCTCGCTCGAGGCCTGCACCGAGAGCCTGCGCAAGCTCGAGCGCGACGACGTGAAGCTCGCCTTCGTGCACCGCGGCGTCGGCGGGATCACCGAGAACGACGTGCAGCTCGCGAAGGCCACCAACGCCACGATCATCGGCTTCAACGTCCGCCCTGACCGCCGCTCGAGGGAGCTCGCCGATGACCAGGACGTCGAGATCCGGACCTACGAGATCATCTACAAGCTGCTCGAGGACATTCAGGCCGCGATGCTCGGCCTGCTCGCGCCCGAGTTCGAAGAGATCGTCATCGGCGAGGCGGAGGTGCGCGAGATCTTCCGCGTGCCGCGTCTCGGCGCGATCGCGGGGTGCTTCGTCCGCAACGGCGCGATCACGAGGGGCTCCAAGGTCCGATTCCTTCGCGACGGCGTGATCATCTGGAAGGGCACGATCAACTCGTTGCGTCGCTTCAAGGACGACGTGCGCGAGGTCACGGCCGGCTTCGAGTGCGGCATCGGGCTCAGCGACTTCCAGGACCTGAAGGAAGGCGACCTCATCGAGACCTTCGAGGAGCGCGAGATCCCAAGGACCCTCTAGTGGCCGGCGCGTCGGGCTCGAGGGGCGGCACGCACGGCTACCCCCGTGTCGCGCGGGTGAACGAGGTGCTGCGCGAGGTCGTGGCCGACTCGCTTGAGCGGCTGGCCGACGCCGAGGACGCGCTCGGGATGCTGACGGTCACCGGCGTCGACTGCGCCCAGGACCTCCGCACCGCCGTCGTGTACCTCTCGTCGATGAGCGATGAGGCGGCCGAGGTGCTCGAGGAGCGTCGCGTCCAGCTGCAGCGGGAGGTCGCGACCCAGGTGCGCATGAAGCGCACGCCGAGACTGTCGTTCAGCGTCGACCCCGCCGTCGTGCACGGCGCCGTGATCGACGACGCGCTGCGTCGACTGGCGGACACGGACAAGTGAGCGACGAGCTCCTCGGGCTCGTCGTCGTCGACAAGCCGAAGGGCCTGACGAGCCACGATGTCGTCGCCGTGATCCGTCGCGCGTTCGGCGTTCGCCGCGTCGGGCACGCCGGCACCCTCGACCCGCCGGCGACGGGCGTCCTGCTGGTGGGCGTCGGCCGCGCGACGAGGCTGCTGCGGTTCTTGGAGGCGACGTCCAAGCGCTACGACGGCACGCTGGCGCTCGGCGCCACCACGAGCACGCTCGACGCCACGGGCACGGTGACGGCGACGTACGACATGTCCTCGGTCACCGACGAGGAGGTCCAGCGCGCGGCGCGCACGCTCGTGGGCGACCTCGACCAGGTCCCGCCCATGGTGTCGGCGGTCCACCACGAGGGCCGGCGCCTCCACGAGCTCGCGCGCGAGGGGGTCGAGGTGGCGCGCGCGCCGCGTCGCGTCCACGTCGAGCGCTTCGACGTCGCCCCGCTCGGTGACGGCTCGTGGTCCGTGGGCGTCGAGTGCTCGCCGGGTACCTACGTCCGATCGCTCGCCGACGACCTCGGCCGCGCACTCGGTGGCGGCGCGCACCTCACGTCGCTTCGCCGCACGGGCGTAGGCCGCTTCTCCCTCGACGACGCGTCGGCGCTCGAGGCGATCCGCGACGGGTCGCTGGCACCGCGCGAGCTGCTCATGTCGCCGCGCTCGATGGTCGAGCACCTGGGCGTGGTCACGCTTGACGCCGTCTCGGCTGCCGCGCTCGCGCGCGGCGGCACGGTGCACCTCGACGGGCCCGTCGAGCATGTCGGCGAGGTCGCGGCCTGCGACCACGCGGGCGCGCTCGTCGCGGTCGCGGTCCTCGACCGAGCCGGCGCGTTGCGCCCCGAGGTCGTCGTCGCGTCGGGCGCCTCGCGCGACGAGGACTAGGTTCGCCGCCGTGGAGGTGTACGCGGCTGGCGCGGTGCCCCGCGACGAGTTGAGGTCCGCGGTGACCGTCGGCGTCTACGACGGGGTGCACCTCGGGCATCGTCACGTGCTCGGGCGCCTGCTCGCGACCGCGAGCGACCAGGGCCTCGCCGCCGCGGTCGTGACCTTCGATCCGCACCCCGCCTCGGTGGTCGCGCCCGAGCACGCACCGAGGCTCCTGACCACGCTCGGCCGGCGCCTCGAGCTGCTCGAGGAGAACGGGATCGACCGCGTCGTCGTCGTGGCCTTCGACGAGGCGCGCGCGACCCAGGAGCCGTCGTCGTTCGTCGAGGAGGTCCTGGTCGGCGAGCTGCGCGCCGCGACGATCGTGGTGGGCGAGAACTTCCGCTTCGGCCGGGCGCGTCGCGGCGACGTCGAGCTGCTCGAGTCGATGGCGTCACCCGGCGGCTACGCCGTCGAGCCCGTCGCGCTCGACGCCAGCGGGGGCGCGCCCATCTCGTCGTCGAGGATCCGCGAGGCGATCGCCCGCGGGGACGTGGGCGACGCCTCGGCCATGCTCGGCCGGCCCCACGGGCTCGAGGGCACCGTGGTCAGGGGCGACGGCCGGGGGCGCGGGCTCGGGTTCCCGACCGCCAACCTCGCGGTGCGCGACGGGCTCGTGGTCCCCGCCGTCGGGATCTACGCGGGGACCTGGGCGCGGCCGAGCGGCGAGCGCCACGCCGCGGCGATCTCGGTCGGCCGGCGCCCGACCTTCTACGACGACGCCGACGTGCTCGTCGAGGCCCACCTGCTCGACTTCGACGACGACCTCTACGGCGAGGCGGGCAGGCTTTCGTTCGTGGCGCGGCTGCGCGGCGAGGAGCGGTTCGAGTCCGTCGAGGGGCTCGTGACACAGATCGGCCACGACGTCGCGGCAACCAGGGCCGCCCTGGATCGCTCAGGCGAGGCATCCTGATGCCGCGACATCCGAGATGGGCTGGCGACCAGCTCGACGAGTCGTGCGCGGCGACCCCGATCGGCGCCAGGTGGTCATGGACGTGCGCTGAGGGCGGGCCCCGCGGCCACGCCTAGGGCGCGAGCACGGCGCGCGCGGTGCGCCGCGCACCGAGCAGCTCGGCCGCGTCGCTCGCTGCGACAGCGTGCGAGAAGAGGAAGCCCTGCCCGAGCTCGCATCCGAACGACCGCAGTCGCTCGAGCTGCGCCTCGGTCTCGATGCCCTCGGCGACGACGGTCAGGCCGAGCTTGCTGCCGAGGGAGATGATCGTCTCGAGCAACGTGTCGTTCCGCGCACTCGGGTGGCGGGGCCGGACGAAGGACTGGTCGATCTTGATGATCCGGGGATGCAGGTGCATGAGGTAGGAGAACGAGGAGTACCCCGTGCCGAAGTCGTCGAGGGCGATGCCGATCCCGAGCCGGTTGAAGTGCTCGATGACCCTCGAGGTGACGGCGATGTCGCTGAGCGCGACACTCTCGGTGATCTCGATGATGAGTCGGTCCGGCGCGAGGCCGCTCAACTCGAGCGCCTCGTCGACCTTGGCGACGAGCCCCGGATCATGGAACTGCCGAGCCGAGAGGTTGACCCCGATGTACGGCGCGGCGTCGGGTCCCGTCGCGCGCACCCAGTCGCTCGCGACGCTCGCGGCCTCATTGAGCGCGAACGAGCCCAGGACGTAGATGAGGTCGTTCTGCTCTGCGAGCGGGATGAACGACGTCGGTGGGACCCAGCCGCGATCGGGGTGCAGCCATCGCATCAGCGCCTCGAAGCCGATGATGCCGAGCGTCGAGAGGTCGACGACGGGCTGGTAGTGCATCGCGAGGTCGCCGGAGCCGAGGGATGAGCGGAGCTCTTGGAGCAGCGTGAACTGACTCGCGAGCAGCTGGTGCATCCTCGGGGTGAAGACCACGTGGTGGCCCTTGGTCTCGCGCTTCGCCTCGAACATCGCGACGTCGGCGTCTCGAATCAGCTCGGCATGGTCCTTGCTCGTCTCGTCGAAGACGACGACGCCGACGCTCGCATGGAGCTCGAGGAGCGACCCGTCGATCGAGATCGGCTCTGCGAGCGTGTGAAGGATGCGCGTCGCGATCTCCTCGGCCTCGCTCGCCGAGCCGAGGCGCTCGGCGAGGTAGAGGAACTCGTCGCCCCCGAATCGGCTGAGCGTGTCCGACGCGCGGGTCACCTTCTCAAACCTCCGGGCGATGGCGACGAGCAGCTGGTCGCCGATGAGGTGCCCGAGCGTGTCGTTCACGCCCTTGAAGTCGTCGAGGTCAAGCAGCAGTACTGCGCCGAGCCCCCCGTCGCGCACGACGCGCGCGTGGGCCTGTGAGAGCCGGTCCTCGAAGAGCAGGCGGTTCGGCAGCCCCGTGAGCGGGTCGTGCAGCGCCTGGTGGGAGAGCTGGGCAGTCAGGGCCCGCTCGTCGGTGATGTCGCGTTCCGAGACGATGAAGTAGAGGAGGTTGCCCGACACGTCTCGGGCGGGGGACTTCGACACCTCCGCGACGATCACGCGGCCGTCCATGTGGACGTAGCGCTTCACGTACCTGACCTTGTCGATCTCGCCGGACATGAGGCGCCGGTGCGCGTCTTCGGTGATGCCGACGTCGTCGGGGTGGGTGTAGGGGTTGAGGTCCGGTCCGAAGAACTCCTCCCTCGGGCGCCCGAGCATGCGGCAGAACGCGTCATTGACCGCCAGCACCCTGTCGTCGAGGCCGGTGAAGAGCATCGGCGCCATGTTCTCCTCGAAGGCGAGGCGGAAGTGGCGCTCGCGCTCTGCGAGGGCTTCCGTCGCGGCACGGGTCCGGTCAAGCTCTTTGGTTCGGTCCTGCAGCAGGCGCTCGTGCGTGTCGTGCAGTTGCGCGACGGATGACTCGGCCGCGCGATGCGCGGCGTCGCTGACGAACTGGTCGAGGATGAAGCTGACGTTGTTCGCCATCTGGGACAGCACCGATCGCAGCTGGGCGTCGAAGATCCTCGGCTGGGTGGCGACCAAGGACAGCACGCCGACCGGCGTGCCGCCTCGACGGAACGGGACGAACGCGCTCGAGCTGATGGCTGACTCGCGGGCGATGTCGTGCCACCGGGCGGTCGAGGGATCGCCTGCGAAGTCGTCGCAGAAGTACGGCACGCCTTCGCGAAGCGCGATGCCCGTCGGCGTGCGCCCCTCGTCAAATGAGCTGTCGACGGTGCGAATCCGCGCCGTGATCCCCTCGGGCGAGTAGGGACCCGAGCTCGCCACGATCTCGAGGGGTCCGTCGGGGGAGGCCCTGACGCCGATCCAGGCACCGAGGAACCCGCCGTGCTGGACGGCGATGTGGCAGATCGCCGCGAAGATCGACGCTGCGTCTTCCATCCGCAGGATTGCCTCATTCGTGGCAGCGAGCATCTCGTAGGCGCGCCCGAGCTTCTCGTGCCTCGTCACGTCCCGCCCGTTGACGATGACGCCCGCGATCGCGGGATTGTCGAGGCAGTTGGTTGTCACCGTCTCGATCGTCCGGACGCCGTCGGAGGGCGACACGATCCGAACTGTGTCGGTGATCGACGCTCCGGGCATCGTGAGGAGCTCGACGAAGCTCGACATGGCGCGCTCGACGTCGTCGGGGTGGAGGTGGGAGGACACAGAGTTGCCAACGGCATCGTCAGGTGCGACGCCGAATGCCTCCGCGGCGACCGGATTCGCATAGATGATCGTGCCTGCACGATTGACGAGGATGTGGAAGTCACCGGAGTGCTGCGCGACGGTCGCCATGGCCGACAGGAACGTGCCAGCGTCACGGTCGGCACCGGCACGCACTGGGCGGTGGGCGAGATCGGCATCGAGCGTCATCTGGGCAACCCCGGGGTTCGTTCGTGGGCGTGGTGTCGACCCAGCGGGGAAAGGGTCCCAGGAGACCCTCCACGCGGCCTCAACCGTGACGCAATGCGGCCACAACCGGCTCGCACCGGCTGGCTCGGGCACGCCGCGCGAGGACGTGGGTCCGGGGATCACGGCGGCTGCTACCCTTTATCTCCGGATGGCTGACGCCGTCCCCCGCGCTCCGCTGGCGCGAAGTCGGGCTCTCACTGAGGTACCACCACGTCATGGCTGAGAAGGCTGCGATCATCGAGGAGCATCGGAAGCACGAGACGGACACGGGTTCGCCCGAGGTCCAGATCGCGCTGCTCACCGAGCGCATCAACCACCTCACCGAGCATCTGAAGGCGCACAAGGGCGATCACCACACCCGTCGCGGCCTCATGATGATCATCGGCCAGCGTCGTCGCCTGCTCAACTACGTGCAGCGCAACGACGTCGAGCGGTACCGCACGATCATCGGGAAGCTCGGCATCCGCCGCTAGCGCGGTACACAGCGCCGGATCGTCCGGCGCACCAGACGGCACCCGACCTTGTCGGCTGCCAGTGGCGGGCTCCCGGGTCCTCGGAGGTCCGCCACTGGGATCCGGCGGCATGGTGCCCACAACATAAGGAGCACCATGTCCGACGCGATCCGCGTCAGCGGTCCCATCACCGGGACCGACCGAAGCCTGTCCTTCGAGGCCGGCAAACTTGCACAACTGGCCGACGGCGCGGTCGTCGCGCGAATCGGCGACACCGTCGTGCTCGTCACGGCGACCGCCGCGCGCACCGTGCGCGAGGGCGTCGACTTCTTCCCGCTCACCGTCGACATCGAGGAGCGCGCCTATGCGGCGGGCAAGATCCCAGGGGCGTTCTTCCGCCGCGAGGGAAAGGCCTCGGACCAGGCGATCCTGATCTGCCGGCTGACGGACCGCCCGCTGCGCCCGAGCTTCCCGAAGGGCTTCCGCAACGAGACCCAGGTGGTGGGCACGGTGTTCGCCGCCGACCAGGTGAACCCCCACGACGTGCTGATCATCAACGCGGCGTCCGCGGCGCTCATGATCTCGCCGATCCCTTTCACGGGCCCCATCGGCGCGGTGCGTGTCGCCTTCACGACCGAGGGCGGCTGGCTGCCGCACCCGACGTACCAGGAGGGCGACGAGTCGACCTTCGAGCTCGTCGTCGCCGGCCGTGCGCTGTCCGAGGACCGCGATGCCGAGATCGCGATCATGATGGTCGAGGCCGGCGGCACCGCGGGGAGCTTCGAGAAGTTCGCCGACGGCGCGCCCAAGGTGAGCGAGGAGGTCCTGACCGCGGGCCTCGAGGCCGCCAAGATCTGGATCCTCGAGTCGATCAACCTCCAGCGCGACCTGGTCGACGCGTTTGTGGCCCAGCGCGGCCCGATCGTGGACATCGAGTTCGACGCGAGGGCCGACTATGGCGACGACGTCTACGCCCGCGTCGAGGCGATCGGCGCGGAGCCCCTCGCAGCAGCGAACAAGGTGGCGGGCAAGGCGGATCGCGCCGCCGCGACCGACGCGGTGACCAAGTCGATCACCGAGCAGCTCGGCGGCGAGTTCCCCGAGCGCCGCCACGAGCTCAAGCCCGCGATCCGCTCGCTGACCAAGAAGGTCGTGCGCGCGAGGATCCTCGCGGACGGCGTGCGGATCGACGGTCGGACGACCGAGGAGATCCGGCAGCTCTCCGCTGAGATCGACCTGTTCCCGACGGTCCACGGCTCGGCGCTGTTCCAGCGCGGCGAGACCCAGGTCGTCAACGTGACGACGCTCGGGATGCCACGGATGAACCAGCTGATCGACTCGATCACGCCGGGCACCCACAAGCGCTACATGCACCACTACAACTTCCCGCCGTACTCGACAGGCGAGACGGGCAGGGTCGGGGCGCCCAAGCGCCGCGAGGTCGGCCACGGCATGCTCGCCGAGCGCGCCCTGATCCCGGTGCTCCCGTCCCAAGAGGAGTTCCCGTACACGCTGCGTGTCGTCTCGGACGTCATGGCGTCCAACGGCTCGACGTCAATGGCGTCGGTCTGCGGCTCGACGCTGTCGCTCATGGCCGCGGGCGTGCCGATCAAGGCACCCGTCGCGGGCATCGCGATGGGCCTCGTCTCAGAGGCCGGCCGCTACGTGACCCTGACCGACATCCTGGGGGCCGAGGACGCCTTCGGTGACATGGACTTCAAGGTCGCCGGCACCGCCGACACCGTGACCGCGCTCCAGCTCGACACGAAGATCGACGGGCTCCCCTCCGAGGTGCTCGCCAAGGCGCTCGACCAGGCGAAGGTCGCACGGCTCCGGATCCTCGACGTGATCACCGCGGCGATCGCCGAGCCTCGCGACGAGGTCGCCGACGGCGCGCCGAAGATCGTCAGCTTCGAGATCCCGATCGACAAGATCGGCGAGGTCATCGGTCCGAAGGGCAAGGTCATCAACACCCTCCAGCAAGAGACCGGCGCGGACATCGCCGTCGACGACGACGGGATGGTCGGGACGGTCACGATTGGTGCGAAGGACGGCCTCGCGGTGACGGAGGCCAAGCGTCGCATCGAGATGATCCTCGACCCGCCGACTGCGGACGTCGGGGCCGTCTACACCGGGCGGGTCGTGAACCTCACCAAGTTCGGCGCCTTCGTCAACATCCTCCCGGGTCGCGACGGCCTGCTGCACATCTCCAAGCTCTCCTCGCTCGCCGGCGGCAAGCGCGTCAACCAGGTGGAGGACGTCTTGGAGCTCGGCCAGTCGCTCGACGTGAAGGTCGACGACATCGACCCGCAGGGCAAGGTGTCACTCTCGATCGCCGGCGACGGCTCGAGCGACACCGCCCCGAGATCCTCGGCCCCGCGCGCCGAGTCGCGCGCGCCGCGGCCCGAGAGCGCATCGGGCACCGGCACCGGCACCGGCTCGACGAGCGACGCACCGCGCGCCGCGTCATTCGAGGAGACCTTCGAGGCCCAGCTCGCGAACGAGCTCGGCGACCTCGGTCCCGCGAGCCAGCCGTTCACAGAGGACGACGGGGCTCGGCGCCCGAGGAACCCCCGCCGCCGCAGGTAGCCCGCGCCGTGGGGGCCGCATCCGGTGCGGTCACGGAGCGGCTCGACAACGGGTGCCGCGTCGTGACCGAGGTGCTCGACGGTGCGCGCTCGGCCTCGCTCGGCGTCTTCGTGGCCGTCGGCTCGCGCCACGAGCCCGCGGCGGTGGCCGGCTCGTCGCACTTCTTGGAGCACCTGCTCTTCAAGGGGACGGACCGGCTCGACGCGGTGACCATCGCCGAGTCGCTCGACCGCGTCGGCGGCCAGTCCAACGCCTTCACGGCCCGCGAGCAGACGTGCTTTTGGATCCGCCTCCTGGGTGAGGACATCGCCGTCGGCCTGTCCATCCTCGGCGAGATCGTGAGCGACCCCGCCTTGCGCGACGCCGACGTCATCGCGGAGCGCACCGTCATCGAAGACGAGATCCTGGGCGCGCACGACGACCCGGGAAGTGTGGCCGCGGAGCGCTTCTTCGAGCTCGTGTTCCCCGAGCACCCGCTCGGACGAGACCCGCTCGGCACGCTCGAGACCGTGCGGCGGATCGGGACCGACGACGTGCAGCGCTTCTTCGCGAGCCATTACGGGCCCGAGAACCTCGTCGTCGCCGCAGCCGGGGACGTCGATCACGCCGCGGTCGTCAAGGCCGTGTCGATGTGGCCGACACGAGCGGCGGCGGAGCGCGACGACGGCGACGCCCCCGCACCTGCCCTCGCGCGCCGCGAGGTGCTGCACGCGGCGACCGAGCAGTCCCAGGTCGTGATCGGCGTGCGAATCCCGGCTCGCAACGATCCGTCGCGCGACGCGTACCGCATCTATGACCAGCTGCTCGGCGGGGGGCTCTCGTCGCGCCTCTTCACGTCCATCCGCGAGCGTCATGGCCTCGCCTACCAGGTGTACTCCGAGCGCGCGCAGTTCACCGACGCCGGGTGCCTCTGCGTCGTGGCAGGCACCGCGCCCGAGCACACCGAGCGCGTCGTCGATCTCGTCGGGATCGAGGTCGACGACCTCGCGGGCGGCGGGGCGACCGCGAGGGAGGTCGACATCGCCCGCCAGTCGCTCCGAGCCGACGCCCTCCTCGCCGTCGAGGACTCGAGCCACGTGATGTCGCGGATCGGCGGCTCGCTCGTTCTTGACGGCGAGGTCCGCACCCTGGACGAGACGCTGGAGCGCATCGCGTCGGTGACGCGTGCCGACGTCGAGCGAGTCGCCCAGCACGTCGCGGCCAGCCCGCGGACCCTCGTGGTCGTCGGGCCCTTTGACGACGTGGCAGACGGTGCGCGCCTCGAGGGTCCTGGGTGGCGCTGAGCATCTGAGCAGGCGCCGAGCACGAGCGCTCGCGGGATCGTTCGGTAGTGTCCGGACGTGCGACGCGTGGGCGTGGTGGGCGCCGCCGGGAAGATGGGGACTGCTGCGATCGCGGCCATCAGGGCGGCCGACGACCTCCAGCTCAGCGCGGTCGTCACCCGAGACGACACCGTCGTGCTCGACGGGGCGGTGCGATCGCCCTCGATCGAGGCGCTGGACGCGGGCCTCGTCGACGTCCTCGTCGACCTCACCGTCGCCGACGTCGCGCGGCGGACGATCGCCTGGGCCTGCGAGCACGGGGTCGACGCGGTGATCGGCACGAGCGGGCTCACCGACGAGGACCTGCAGCGGGCGGCACGCGCGGCGGGGACCACGAGGATCCTCGTCGTGCCGAACTTCTCCATCGGCGCGGTGCTCTTGGTGCGGTTCGCCGCCCAGGCCGCGGGCTACTTCGACAGCGTCGAGGTCATCGAGCTGCACCACGACCAGAAGCGCGACGCCCCCTCGGGCACCTCGATCGCGACGGCGAGGGCGCTGGCCGAGGCCCGCGCAGCGTGCGGCATGCCCGACGTCGCGGACCCCACGCAGACCGAGTCGATACCTGGCTCGCGCGGCGCAGCGGGGCCTGGCGGCGTGCGCGTGCACAGCGTGCGGCTCCCCGGGCTCCTCGCGCACGAAGAGGTCCACTTCGGCTCGCCCGGCGAGGGACTCGTGCTGCGCCACGACAGCTACGACCGATCGAGCTTCATGCACGGCCTCGTGCTCGCGCTGCGCCGCATCGACCGGGTTGCCGGCCTGCAGGTCGGCCTCGAGCACGTGCTGGGCGAGTGAGCACCCCGGCGCGCCTCGAGGTGCGCGAGCGCATCTTGGAGGGCACGAGCCGCGCGATCTGCGTCGGTGGCGTGCGCCACACCTCGCTCACGGAGATCGCCCGAGAGTCGGCCTGCTCGCGCGCGACGATCTACCGGCACTTCCCTGGTGGCCGCGACGAGCTCTTGGACGCCCTCGTTGTCTTCGAGCACCGCCGCTTCTTCGTCCGCCTGGCCCAGGCCGTCGAGAGCGCGACGACGCTCGAAGAGGTCGTCGAGCGCGGGCTCATGGTCGCGCACCGAGCGCTCCTCGAGCTCGAGGTCCTCCAGATCGTGCTGCGCGAGCAGCCCGAGCTGCTGCAGCCGACGCTCGTTCGCGCGAGCCAGCCGATGCTGCTCCTCGTCGCGGACTTCCTCACTCCGTACCTCGAGGCGCACGGCGTGCACGACGAGGCGACTCGCGCGGCGCACGCCGACTACCTCGCGCGCATGGTGCTGAGCTACATCTCGGCCCCCGGCAGGTTCGACCTCACCGACGCCGACGAGGTGCGAGGGCTCGTGCGCTGCGAGCTGCTCGCTGGGCTCCAGGCGCACGCGGCGTGAGCGTCGGGGGCGCCGCGGTCGCTGCCAGCACGCGCGAGCGGGTCGTCGCTGCGACGCTTCGCTGCCTCGCGGCCCAGGGCCTGCGGCACACGACCGTGGACGACGTGGCCAACGAGGCGGGCATCTCGCGCGCGACGCTGTATCGGGCGTTCCCCGGCGGCCGCGACACCATCGTCGCGGCGGTCCTCGACGCCGAGCTCGAGCACCTCGCGACGACGATCGAGCGCGCGGTCGCGGCTGCCAGCGACCTGCGCGGGGCACTCGTGAGCACGATCAACGCCGCGGCGGTCTGGCTCACGGCCAACGAGGCGATCGCGACGCTCATGTTCGACGAGCCCGCGGTACTCCTCACCCACCTCGAGTTCGAGCAGATGGACCGCACCCTGGCCGTCGCGGGCTCGCGGCTCGCCGCACTGCTCGGCCACCACCTCGATCCTGGGACTTCCGGACGCGTGGGGGAGTGGGTGACGAGGCTCGTCGTGTCGTACCTGCTGTTTCCCTCCGACGAGATCGACCTGTGCGACCCCGCGGGCGCGGGGATCCTCGTCGACCGCCACGTGCTGCCTGCCCTGGTCGCCCTGGACGCGCCCGTCGCGGGCTGAGACAATCTCGGCAGAACTGTCTTAGATCTGCAAGACTGCACGGAACGCGAGGAGGGGCCATGACCGTCACGGATAGCTCTGACACGAGGAAGTCGAACCTCGAGCTCATCGGTCGCGACGAGGTCAACGACCACGTCGAGATCTACTCGCTGATCGGGACCGAGGAGGCGAACAAGCGCCACGCGGTCGAGGACAACTGCAAGGCGGAGTTCACCTGGGACTACACCAAGGGCGCCCGTCCGAAGCTCGACAAGCTCTACGAGAAGGCCAAGGGCGCGCAGTGGAACGGCCGCACGGACCTGCCCTGGGAGACCGAGGTCGACCAAGAGCGCCTCGCCTACGAGATCTACAAGGAGGGCGGCAAGGGCAACATGGCCAACCCAGACCTCTCGGGCACCTCGCTCGAGAAGTGGGGCGAGAAGGAGTGGGTGCGGTTCAACGTCGAGCAGCAGAACTGGACGCTCAGCCAGTTCATGCACGGCGAGCAGGGCGCGCTCATGTGCACCGCCAAGATCGTAGAGACCGTCCCGTGGATCGACGCGAAGTACTACGCGGCGACCCAGGTGGTCGACGAGGCCCGCCACGTCGAGGTCTTCAGCCGCTACCTCCAGGAGAAGTGCTCCGGCCACTACCAGGTGAACGGCCACCTGTCGCTGCTCCTCGACGACATCATCCGCGACGAGCGCTGGGACATGACCTACCTCGGCATGCAGGTGATGGTCGAGGGCCTCGCGCTCGCCGCCTTCAGCTTCATGCACCAGCTCACCCCAGAGCCGCTGCTGAAGAAGCTGCTGCGCTACGTCATGGCCGACGAGGCCCGCCACGTCGCCTTCGGCGTGCTCAGCCTCTCGGAGGTCTACGAGCAGCTGAGCGCGCCCGAGATCCGCGAGCGCCAGGAGTTCGCCTACGAGGCGGCGGTGCGCATGCGTGACCGCATGGCGGGCCAAGAGGTCTGGGACCGGCTCGGCGTCTCGCCGACCGAGGCCGCCAAGCTGGCCGCCCAGGACCCCCAGCGAGGCGAGTTCTCGACGGTGCTGTTCTCCAAGATCGTGCCGAACTGCAAGAAGCTCGGGCTGCTCGACGCCGCCGACGGCTGGCTGCGGACGAAGTTCACCGAGATGGGCGTCATCGCCTTCGAGGACTACGTCGACACGACACTCGAGATGGACCAAGCCTCCGACGGCAGCCCCGTCATGAGGGACGACATCTAGTCGCCACTGGTAGGTTCGCCCAATGAGCGAGGCGCGGTTCGGCCGGCTGCTGACCGCGATGGTGACGCCGTTCGACGACGCGGGCGACCTCGACCTCGACGCCGCGCGCGACCTCTCGAGATGGCTCTGCGCACATGGCTCTGAGGGCCTCGTGGTCGCGGGCACGACCGGCGAGGGACCGGTCCTCACCGACTCAGAGAAGCTCGACCTGTTCTCGGCCGTCGCTGGCGCCGTCGACGTGCCGGTGATCGCGGGGACCACGGGCAACAACACCGCCCACGACGTCGAGCTGACCGCGAAGGCGGCCGCGACCGGCGTCGCGGGCGTGCTCGCCTTGTGCCCCTACTACTCGCGACCCTCCCAGGCCGGCATCGCCGGGCACCTGGGCGCGATCGCCGAGGCGACCGAGCTCCCCGTCATGGTCTACGACATCCCCGTGCGCACGGGCCGGCGCATCGACCCTGCCACGCTGCTCGGCCTCGCGCGCGACCACCGCAACGTCGTCGCGGTCAAGGACTCGACCGTCGACCTCGTGAGCGCGGCGCGGATCGTGGCCGCCGCGCCGAACGGGTTCGAGGTCTACTCGGGCGACGACGCCTTGGTGCTGCCGTACCTCTCGATCGGCGCGGTCGGGCTGATCTCCGTCGCCGCGCACTGGTGCGGGACCGAGCTCGCCCAGGTGATCTCGCTGTTCGAAAAGGGCGACCACGACGCCGCGGTCGCCCAGCAGGCGTCGCTGCTCGACTCGTTCGCCTTCATGAGCACCGAGCGCTGGCCGAACCCGCTGCCGACCAAGGCTGTCCTTCGGGCAATCGGGCTGCGTGTCGGGCAGTGCCGTCTCCCGATGGGTCCCTCCGACGACTCGCTCGACGCCGCGGCGGCATCGATCGCCGCGGGGTTCCCCGCGCTCCATGCCTGACGCGGCGGTCCGCGTCACGTTCCTCGGTGGGCTGGGAGAGATCGGGAGGAACTGCTGCGCCGTCGAGGTGAACGGGAGGCTGCTCGTCATCGACGTCGGGCTCATGTTCCCCGAGCCGGACATGTACGGCGTCGACATCATCCTGCCCGAGTTCACCTGGCTGCTCGCCAACCGCGACCGCGTCGACGCGATTCTCCTCACCCACGGGCACGAGGACCACACCGGCGCGCTGCGCTACCTGCTCGGTGACCTGCGCGTCCCGGTCTACGGCTCGGCGCTGACGCTCGGGTTCGCGACGCACCGGCTCGACGAGGTGGGCCTCGCGAAGGACACCGAGTTCATCGAGGTCGCCGACAACGAGCGCCGACGGATCGGGCCGTGCGACGTCGAGTTCATCCCCGTCACGCACTCGGTGCCGAGTGCGTTCGCGCTCGCGCTGCACACGCCCCAGGGCATCGTCGTGCACTCCGGGGACTTCAAGCTCGACCAGCTCCCGATCGACGGGCGGCGCACCAACCTCGCACGGCTGGCGGCGCTCGGCGATGAGGGGGTCGCACTCTTGCTCTCGGACTCGACCAACGCCGAGGAGCCCGGCTTCACTGACTCGGAGTCGTCGGTCGGTCCCGCGCTGCGACGCCTGTTCTTGGAGCGCCCCGAGCGTCGGCTGATCGTCGCGTGCTTCGCCTCGCACCTGCACCGCATCCAGCAGGTCCTCGACGCGGCGACCGCCCAGGACCGCACCGTCGTGCTGCTCGGCCGCTCGATGCTGAAGAACGTCGAGCTCGGACGCCGCCTCGGGGTGCTGCGCGTCGAGGGGACCAAGTTCGCCGACGCCGCCGCCCTCGACCGGCTGGCTCCCTCCGAGGTGCTGGTCGTCTGCACCGGCTCGCAGGGCGAGCCGCTCTCGGCGCTGTCGCGCCTCGCGTCCGGCGACATGCGCTCGCTCGATCTCGGGCCCGACGACACCGTCGTGCTCTCGTCGCACCCGATCCCCGGCAACGAGTTCTCCGTGGGCAGGGTGATCGACGACCTGCACCGCCGCGGGGCCGAGGTGCTCCACTCAGCGCACGAGCGGGTCCACGTCTCGGGCCACTCGCGCCAGGGCGAGCTGCGCACGTTCCTGCAGCTCACCCGACCCGCGGCGTTCATCCCGGTGCACGGCGAGTATCGCCACCTCGTGCACCACGCGGCGATCGCCCGGCGCATGGGCGTGCCCGACGAGGGGGTGCTGCTCTGCGAGGACGGCGACTCCGTCGTGCTCGACGAGACGGGGCTCCGGCGCGGGCCCGAGGTGCCCGCGGGGTTCCACTACGTCGACGGGCACACCGGCGACGTCGACGAGCGACCGCTCGAGGACCGCCGCATGCTCGCGAACGAGGGCGTGGTGCTCGTCGCGGCGGGCGTGGACGCAGAGAACTCAAAGCTCGTCGCGTGGCCGACGGTATCGACGAGGGGCTGGTTCGACGGCGAGCAGGAGACGACGCTGCGCGCACGGTGCGCGGAGCTGGTCGCCAAGGCAATCGAGGACGCGCTCGAGTCCGGCGTGCACGACGTCGACTCGCTCAATCGCATCGCGAAGCGGACCGTCGGGCGGTTCATCGGGCAGTCCACCCGCCGCAAGCCCGTCATCCTCTGCGCGGTCGTCTCACTCTGAGCCGGCAGCCTCCTCGCGCATCGGCTCGCCATTCGACTCGTTGGCGCGGCCCTTGCGCCAGTAGGGCTTGGAGACGATCCGAGCGGGGTCGAACCCGCGCTCGACCAGGTCCTCGACGATCTCGCGGGTGAGGGAGAGCTCGCCGAAGACGTAGACGGCGATCGGCTCAGCCTCCAGGTGCGTGATCGTCACGTTGAGCGCCGTGAGGATCATCGGCATTCGGTCGTCCATAAAGACGTGGGGAAGCACCGGGACCCCCTCGGCGCACAACGGCGCGATGGCGGTGCTGAGCTCGATCCCGCTCACGGGCGCCATGAGCGCGAAGGTCGCGACGAGCGCCGGTGCGACGACCCCCTCGGCCATCGCGCACATTGCCGAGACGCCGGACGAGTCCGCGACGAACAGGTGGGTCGCCGCCCCCTCGTCGAGGGTGATCTTGCCGCGAGGTCCGACCGCCTCCACGCGGTCGCCGACCTCGGCGTTGCTCGCCCAGCTCGCCCCGGGCCCGTCGGTGTCGGTCGTCACCCACACGTCGATCGTGGACGACGCGGCGTCGATGTGGCGAACCGTGTAGCGGCGCCAGCGCGCTGCGTCGTCACCGGGCGGGACCGACACCATGACGTCCTGGCCCGGCCACGGCGAGAAGCCCGTGAGGTCGCCCTCCAAGGTGAGCTCGAGGATCCCCTTGGTGACCTCGTAGGTCTCGACGACGGCGAGGTCCAGCGCGACGGCCCCCTCGAGACGGCTGGCGATCGTGGTTGCGCGCTCTGAGGGCGGTGTCATAGGGCCGCGAGCATACGGTGGTGTCACCGTTCCAACGGTTCGCACCGGTAGGTTGGTCAGGTTGTGGCGACCTCGAAGCGCACCCACAGCGCCGCTCGCAGACGCCCCGATCCATCCTCGAAGGGGACGCGGCGCCGGACTGCCGGCGCCGACGATGCTGAGGCGGGCCTCTTCGCGAGGCACCGGCGCGACCTGTGGATCGTGGCGGTCGCCACCATCGGCGCGCTGCTGGCCCTCGCGGTCTGGTTCGACGCGCTCGGCATCGTCGGTCGAGGCGCGGACACGGGGCTGGCCTACCTCATCGGCTGGGCACGGTTCCTCGTCCCGCTTGGCCTGCTGACCGCGGCCGGCGTGCTCCTCGCTGGTCGAAAGGACCTCGACGCGATTCGTGCGTCGACGGGCGGCGGGCTCGTCCTGCTCGCGGTGTGCGGGCTGTGCGACCTCGCCGACGCCCGGCCCGGGATCGGCGCGTCACACGCCGCGCTCGCTGCGGGCGGTGGCTGGCTCGGCGTGGCGATCGGCGGTGGGCTCTCGAGCCTGATCGGGCCCGCAGGCGCGACGGTCATCCTGCTCGCCGCCGCCGTGCTCGGGACCGTGCTGCTCACGGGCGTCACCCTGCGCGGCCTGTACCACGGCGTGGCGACCGGGGCGACCGACGGCGCGCGGCACTTCGCGCGGTGGTGGGCGGGCGGCACGCTCTTCCGCCGCCCGCACGCCCTGCGGCCCGACGCCGACGACGAGGTCGACGACGACGAGGAGTACGAGTACACCGACGACGAGGTCGACGAAGGAGTCGACGACGGGGCCTACGACGATGTGCTCGACGAGGTCGAGCCGACCAGCGAGGTGCGCGTGCAGGCGCCGCCTCGAGCGCGGCCCGTGCCCGCCGGCGACGAGGTCCACGAGGGGGACTGGGTGCTGCCGGATCTTGCGCTCCTCGGCAGGTCCAAGACGCTCCGGCTCGACCAGCGTGCCGTTGAGGCGGCGGGCAGCGACCTCGTGGACGCCTTGGCCGCCCACGGCGTCGAGACCCAGCTCGTGGGCTACACCGTCGGGCCGACCGTGACGCGCTTCGAGCTCGAGCTCGGCGCGGGGGTCAAGGTCGCACGAGTCACCTCGCTCGCAAAGGACATCGCCTATGCCATGGCGTCACCTGACGTGCGGATTCTCGCGCCCATTCCCGGTCGCTCGGCGATCGGCGTCGAGGTGCCGAACCAGCGCCGCGCGCTCGTGACCCTTGGCGACCTGCTGGCGACCCCCGAGGCTGCGGCCGCGACGCACCCGCTCGACGTCGCCCTCGGCCGCGACATCGCCGGGCGGCCCGTCTTCGTGAACCTCGCCGAGATGCCGCACGTGCTCATCTCGGGGGCCACCGGAGCGGGGAAGAGCTCGTGCATCAACGCGCTCGTGACCTCGCTCGTGATGCGCGCGACGCCCGACGAGGTCCGTCTCATTCTCGTGGATCCGAAGCGCGTCGAGCTCGGCAACTACAACGACCTGCCCCACCTATTGAGCCCCGTCGTGATCGACGCGAAGAAGGCGGCAGGTGCGCTGAGCTGGGCGGTCCACGAGATGGAGCGGCGCTATGACCTGCTGGCTGAGCACGGCGTGCGCGACCTGGCGGGCTACAACGAGGCGCTCGCACGCGGCGACCTCGCCCGACCGGGCCGTGCGCCGGTCACCGAGGTCGTCGCCGAGCTCGTGGCGAGCACCTCGAGCGCGAGGACCGGCGAGGACCCCGAGCCGGCCTGGCAGCCCGAGGCGCTGCCCTTCATCGTGATCGTGGTCGACGAGCTCAACGACCTCATGATGGTCGCGGCCCGCGACGTCGAGGAGTCCGTTGTCCGGATCGCCCAGATGGCCCGAGCCGTCGGCATCCACCTCGTCTTGGCCACCCAGCGCCCGAGTGTCGACGTGATCACCGGGGTCATCAAGGCCAACTCCTCCCC
>DATKGG010000078.1:0-2747 GCA_035510855.1 Acidimicrobiales bacterium | reverse complement strand
GGGAGAGAGGGGGGACACGAGGCCCGCGCCGCCGCGCACGGACGTGCCCGGCGGCCAAGGCGAGCGCAGCTCGCGCAGCCGCGGGCGTCGCGGTGGCCGCGGCCGTGGAAGGGGCCGGTCCGGCGGCGAGTCCCCGGCGGGCACCACGGCGCGGGTGGCGCGCGACGACGGCCCGGTGATGGCCTCGGCGCCAGCTCCCGCAGACGAGGAGGACACCTCTCGGCGCTCGCGGTCGAGGCGTCGACGCAGCCCTGAGCGCAAGCGCCCCATGGGCCGGTACCTCATGTGCGTCCACGCGACCCCTTCCGCGACGCACATCGCGACGCTCGAGGGCCGGAACCTGGTCGAGCACTCCGTCGCCAAGGCGACGAACGAGACCACCCAGATCGACGGAAACATCTACGTCGGGCGCGTCCAGAACGTCCTTCCAGGCATGGAGGCGGCGTTCATCGACATCGGCATCCCGAAGAACGGCGTGCTCTACCGAGGCGACGTCCAGTACGACCAAGAGGACGTCGAGCAGTCGCGGTCGCGACCGTCGATGCGCATCGAAGAGATGCTGAAGTCCGGCCAGACGATCCTGTGCCAGGTCACGAAGAACCCCATCGGGGCCAAGGGCGCGCGGCTCACCCAGGAGGTCTCGCTGCCGGGGCGCTTCGTCGTGCTGGTGCCGAACTCGTCGGCGTTCGGGATCTCCAAGCGCCTGGGCGACACCGAGCGGCGACGGCTGCGCAAGATCACCGACGAGATCCGCCCCGACGGCCACGGGCTCATCGTGCGCACCGCGGCTGAGGGCGTGTCCGCCGAGGAGCTGCGCCGCGACGTCCAGTCGCTCGTCGCCAAGTGGACCGAGATCGAGCAGCGCGCCGCGACGTCGAACCAGCCGCGCCTCGTCTACCAGGACCTCGACCTCGCCGTGCGGATCCTGCGCGAGGAGCTGAACAGCGATTACCGCGGCGTGCTCATCGACGACCGCGAGCTGTTCGACAAGGTGCGCGACTACGTGACGGCGGTCAACCCCGAGCTCGCCGACCGCATCGAGTACTACGACACCGAGGCAGAGGACCTCCCGCTCTTCGAGCGCTACTTCGTGCACGAGCAGCTGCACAAGGCGCTCGACCGCAAGGTGTGGCTGCCCTCAGGGGGCTCGCTCATCATCGAGCGCACCGAGGCCCTGACGGTCATCGACGTGAACACGGGCAAGAACATCGGCAAGTCGAACCTCGAAGAGACGGTCTTCCGCAACAACCTCGAGGCCGCTGCCGAGGTCGCCCACCAGCTTCGGCTGCGCGATATCGGCGGGATCATCGTCATCGACTTCATCGACATGGAGACCAAGCAGAACCGCGAGGCGGTCGCGACCGCCCTGCGCGACGGCCTCTCGAGGGACAAGACGCGCACCCAGGTCTTCGACATCTCCGAGCTCGGCCTGGTCGAGATGACACGCAAGCGCGTGTCCGAGGGATTGCTCGAGTCGGTGTCGACGGTCTGCGCGGTCTGCGAGGGTCGCGGCACGATCCTCGATCCCGAACTGTCCTTCGGCTGACCGGCCGTGGCGCCGCGAGGTGTGACGCGCGCCGAGCGCGACGCCGCGGCCACCAAGCGGTCGTACCTCTTCGTGCGCGCCTCGAGCGTCGTCGGCTGGCTCGTGCTCCTCGCAGTGGTGGGCGCGCCGACGATCCTCTCGCACCACACCGGGCCCGCCGCCGACGCGTTCTGGGCGATCGCGGCCGTGACCGGACTCGCGCTGTGGGGCTGGCTGGCGTTCCTCGGTGGCCTCCGGCGACGCGACCTCTCGCGCATCGATCGCCCGACCGCGCGCTACGACCCCCGCTCGCGCTGACGGCGGGCTCGATCGATGCAAACGTGTCCGAGCCGCTAGGATCGCCGGGCCATGTACGCCGTCATCAAGACCGGAAGCTCACAAGAGCGCGTCCGCGAGGGCGAGCGCGTCCGCATCGACAAGCGCCCCGACGCGGTCGGTGCCAGCATCTCGTTCGCGCCTGTGCTGCTCGTCGACGGCGACCAGGTCCTCACGGGGCCCGCGCTCAAGGGCGCCGCGGTCACCGCGACGGTGATCGGCGAGGAGAAGGGCCCGAAGATCCGCGGCCTCACCTACAAGCCGAAGACCCGCCAGCGGCGTCGCTGGGGCCACCGCCAGCAGTACACGACCGTCGAGATCACGAGTATCTCGGCGAAGGGCTAGGAGCGAGATGTCAAAGACCAAGGGAGGCGGGTCCACCCGCAACGGCAGGGACTCGAACGCCCAGCGCCTGGGCGTCAAGGCCTTCGACGGCACCGCCGTCACGGCCGGCTCGATCCTCGTGCGCCAGCGAGGCACCAAGTTCCACCCCGGCATCGGGGTCTCGCGTGGCGGCGACGACACACTCTTCGCGACCCGCCATGGGTTCGTGAAGTTCGGGAACCGCAACGGCCGCAAGCTGGTCGACGTCCTCGAGGACTAGCGCGAACGAGGCAGCGACACAAAAAACCCCCGGGTCCGACCCCGGGGGTTTTTCACGCTCGCCCTTGCAGGCAGGCTCTACCGGTTGATCCGCGGCGCCTTTTCCTCGCCCTTCACGACCTTTTTGAACGAGGCCCCGATCGACACCTTGGGTGCCTTCGACGCCTTCACCTGGATCGGCTCGCCCGTCTGGGGGTTACGCGCGGTCCGGGCCTTGCGCTGCACCTGGTCGAAGGACATGAAGCCTGTGACGGTGACCTTCTCACCCTTCGCAACTGCATCA
>DATKGG010000077.1:0-31419 GCA_035510855.1 Acidimicrobiales bacterium | reverse complement strand
GGAGGGGGAGAGGAGAGGAGGGATTACGGACTCCTTCCTCTGGACCCGGGGCGGGCTTGCCCTGGACACTGGGTTCGAGATAATCCACTCCCAGCGGACCGCCTGGTTGAGGAGCATCCGAAGCAGTGCGTGGACGTGCTGGATGCTCTGAGCCCCGAGTGGCTTGGCGCCCCGGGCGCCCCGTTGAAGCTCGGCGTAGTAGAGGTCAATGTCGACCGCCCGGATCGATCGGAGCTTCGTCGCACCGAACCGCGGGAGCAGGCGCTTCTCCAGCAGGCGCTCGTACTCTGCGAGCGTGGACGGGGCCAAGTCCAGCGTCGCGATCGACCGCCACTTCGTCACGAGCGCGGTGAACGTCGGATCGACCGCCGCGGACCTCCGTCGACGAGCCTCCACCAGCATCCGGTTCAGCTGGTCGTCGGCCGCGCCCTTAGGCCCACGGATCGTCTTGGTCGTGTAGCGACGCCTGCCCTCGGCGTCTCGACCGAGGTAGACCTTGGCCCTCCAGACGTTCTTCCCTCGCTCCTCGAGATGTCCTCGCACGCGTCACAACGGTCGCGGAGTTCAAAGGGATTCCCAAAAGGATTCCCAAGACTGTCCTGGACAGTGAGCGAGACGCCCGAAACCCAATCCCCACCTAGCGCCCTCGGCAGGATTCGAACCTGCGGCCTGCGGTTTAGGAAACCGACGCTCTATCCCCTGAGCTACGAGGGCGATCGTCATCAAGACTCGAACTCGAGCCGAGAAGACCCTACCGCTGCCGGACTCGCGCCTCGCAGTCGGCGACCGGACGGCGGCCCATGCTCAGCCTTGGATCATGCCGTACGCGGTCGTGGGCCGGAACGTCGCCAGCACGCGACCCTCCTTCACCATTGTCGCTTTGAAGTCGTCCCAGTCAGGATGCTCGCCGGCTCCTCTGCGGAAGTAGTCCACGAGTTGTGCGGTGACGTCGTCATCGACGCGTGTCGCCACGCCGCTGAGCTCCACGGTGCCGTCCAGCACCACGAAGTTCCAGAAGTCGTCGCCCGGCACATAGAGAGCGGCCCTCGGATCCCGGCGGAGGTTCTTGGTCTTCGCGCGAGAGTCCGTGACCGAGATCAGGAAGTCGTCGTCGTTCGGGACGTACATGATGTTCGACAGCTGCGGGCGACCGTCCCGTCGAATCGTCGTCAGAACGCCACGCTGGCGCGCGTGGGCAAATGCGAGTGCTTGTGTCAGCTCCATGCCCGAAGGCTATTGGGGCACTCCGCCTTCTCGTTGCACCGGATCGTCGGTGGGCCGTCGAAGGAGCTCGTCGAGCAGGAGGCGGTGCTGCGTGCGGAGCTCGCCAAGACGGTCCGTGGGCCAGCGAAGGGAGGCGACGAGGAACTTCTCGTAGAGGACGTAGCCGAAGGCCGACGCCACCAAGCTCACCGTCCGGGCTGACACGTCATCGGGTGACATCTCGTTGTGCAGCTCGGCGACTCGATCGCGTATCCGCCGGACCAGGTTCCCCTGCTGGCTCCACCCCTCGTCATTCGAGCCCAACGAGACCTCTGCCAGCCGGGTGGCAACGAAGGGCTGCTCGAGCACGAGGTCGAACACCGCAGTCACGATCCCGTCGGTGCCCCGGTCGTCGAGAAGTCGCAGCGTCATCGCGTCACGGTCGGCGGTCGCCTCATCCAAGAGCCCCTCGAGGGAGCCGTAGTAGCGGTAGACGAGCGAGTGATTCACACCCGCGGCTCGAGCCACCTCTCGCACGCCAAAGGGGCGAGCGGGGCGCAGTCCGGCGAGTCGGCGTGCAGCGTCGAGCAGCGCGCCCTTCGCGTTCCTCGTTGAGACGACGTCGATGTCCCCGCGGCGCGGCACCGTCTGGAGCGATGACCTCTCGGGCGGGAGAACCGACACGTAAGAATCGTGACACGGCGGATGGTGTATTTACCAGTCCTCAGTGTGTCGAGTCCCCAAAACTTTCACACACCGACGAGCGCTATTGCAGATGTCTCGACGAAGGCACGGCACGACACACATGCAACCCATTGGAGTTGGACCGCGACCGCAAACGCTGTCGATGCATCGTGCATGGAGCGGCACACGGATCCCGCATCGGTGCGTATTCGACGAGCGTCGATCTACGGCACCTCCGAGAGAATGAACCTCCCTCCTCGAAGCGTCGGCGATCGCGGTCGTGCATCTCGACGGCGACGGCGGCTCAAGCATCCACGGTGTTCCCTCAGCGACCGACGACCATCGGGGCGACGGTCGTCATCGGGCCCCGCGCCGTGCCGTCTCCGGCCCGATCAATGAGGGAAGTGCCGCATCCATGCGTGCAGGTCAGAGCCGACGAAATATCCTTCAGCGAATCGGCACCCGGCTGAACAGAATTCGGAGGTTGATGACACAAGCCACTGCTACTGTCGCCCTCGCAACTTCAATGCCAGGCGGGAAACCCTCGAGCAGCGGTGGCGATGGTACGGGGCAGTCGGGTTCCGGTTCCTCGATGTGCGGTTCGACGTTCACCCGATGGCCCTGCATCCCACAGAAGGGGGATTCTGTATGCAAGACCACTCGGTCGGTGGAACGGGGCTCACGCGCATCACGCGCCGTGGCTTCCGCGCCGCCGCTGGAATCGGTGCGCTCGGGCTCGTAGCGGCTGGCGTGTTCGTCGGGACGGCCCCCGCTGGCGCCCAGGCAGTGAGCCACAAGACGTACCTCGCCTGCGAGGTCACGGACACAGGCGGCCTCAACGACCATTCCTTCAACGCGTCAGCGTGGGCAGGGATGCAGGCCGCAGTGAAGGCTGCACCCAAGGGCACCACGATCAAGATCAAGAACGCGTCGTCGACGTCGTCGAGCGACTACAAGCCGAACATCAACAACTTCATCAAGGCCAAGTGCAACATCATCGTGACGGTCGGATTCCTCATGGCAGATGCCACGTGGAATGCGGCGATCGCGCACCCCACCCAGCACTTCGCGATCGTGGACAACACGAACGGGAACCCTGAGGACGGTGGCAACACGGTCGACCCCTGCCCAGGCCCCAAGTGCAAGGAGACGGCGCCGAACCTTCTCGGGCTCACCTACGACACCAACCAGGACGGATTCCTGGGCGGGTACGAGGCAGCTGCAACGAGCAAGACCCATGTCGTCGCCACGTACGGCGGCGAGCAGTTCGGCTCGGTGACGATCTACATGGACGGCTTTGCCTACGGGGTTGACTACTACAACTCCCACAAGGCGAAGTCCGCCACGACGGTCCACCTCCTTGGTTGGAACCCGGCCACGCAGAAGGGGTCGTTCATCGGGAGCTTCACGAACCCGACGGCGGCGAACGCCCTCACGGTCACGTTCCTGAACGCGAAGGCGTCGACGATCTTCCCCGTTGCCGGTGGCGATGGACTCGGGACGACCGCGGCCGTGCAGACCTGGAACTCGTCGCACACGAAGGCCAATGTCGAGTGGGTTGACACGAGCGGCTGCGTCAATGACAAGCCTGACTGCTCGATCTTCATCTCGAGCGTGACCAAGGGCGTCACCGCCTCCGTCAAGGGAGCGGTCATCGCGCAGGCCTCCGGCAAGTTCAAGGGCGGCGACTACGTGGGCACCCTCAAGAACGGTGGCGCGGCATTTATCGAGAACTCGAAGTACAAGGTCGCCGCGGGCGTGCTCGCTAAGATCAAGGTGCTCTCGAATGACATCATCAAGGGGAGTATCAAGGTCAAGACCTGATCTCGACAGATTCCTTGTTGTCGATGAGGGGCCGGGTCTTCGGATCCGGCCCCTCATCACGTTGTGCCGAGGGGTTATCGTGCCCCCGATGAAACTTGAGCTCCGGGGGATCACCAAGCGCTTCGGTTCCCTGGTCGCGAACCGCGACGTCAGTCTGACGATCGAGCCCGGTGAGATCCACTGCTTGCTCGGGGAGAACGGCGCCGGGAAGTCGACGCTCATGAACGTGCTCTTCGGCATGGTGTCGATGAATGAGGGTGAGATCCTCATCAACGACGAGCGGGTGCAGATAAAGGACCCGAAGGGCGCGGTGGCGAACCGCATCGGCATGGTGCACCAGCACTTCATGCTGGTGCCCGTCTTCACGGTCGCAGAGAACGTCGTGCTCGGTGCCGAGCCCGTCCGCCCGTGGCCATTCCTCGACCGGATCGGCGCGGCTCGCGAGATCCGAGACGTGTCCCGGCGCTATGGGCTCGATGTCGATCCAGACGCCGTCGTCGAGAACCTTCCCATTGGCATGCAGCAGCGCGTGGAGATCCTGAAGGCGCTCGACCGCGACGTCGAGGTCTTGATACTTGACGAACCAACGGCGGTGCTCACGCCGCAAGAGACCGAGGCGCTCTTCGAGATCATGAGGTCCCTCACGGCGCAGGGAAAGTCGATCGTGTTCATCACCCACAAGCTGAAGGAGGTCCTCGCGATCGCCGACCGCATCACGGTCATGCGACTCGGCGAGGTCGTCGCGACGACCACGCCCGCAGAGACCAACGAGGGCGAGCTTGCCGCGATGATGGTAGGTCGATCGGTCAATCTCGTCGTGCACAAGGAGCCGGCGAAGCCTGAAGACGTCTTCCTCAGTGTCGCGGACGTCTATGTCGACGACGACCGGGGCCTCACCGCCGTGAAGGGGCTCAGCCTCTCGGTTCGAGCCGGTGAGATCCTTGCGATCGCGGGCGTCCAGGGCAACGGGCAGACCGAACTCGTCGAGGCACTGACGGGGCTGCGGTCCGTGAGGAGCGGCTCTATCTCGATCTGCGGTCGTGAGATCACGAATCGTTCAGTCCGAAGCGTCCTCGATGCCGGGGTGGGTCACATACCTGAGGACCGCCAGCGTCACGGGCTCGTCCTCACCATGTCGATCGATGACAACCTCGTGCTCGACCTGCACCATGATCCGCGGTTCAGCCGGTTCGGGATGCGCAACCTACGAGCGATCCATGAGAACGGCGGGCGTCGACTCGAGGAGTTCGACATCCGCGCGGCCGACAGCTCGGTGCTGGTGAGCACGCTGTCAGGTGGCAACCAGCAAAAGGTGGTCGTCGCCCGCGAGCTCTCCCGAGACCTTGGCCTGCTCATCTGCTCGCAGCCGACGCGAGGACTCGACGTGGGCTCGATCGAGTACGTCCATCGCGAGATCGTCCGAAATCGCGACGCCGGCGTCGCGGTGCTCGTCATCTCGAGCGAGCTCGACGAGGTTGTTGCCCTAGCCGATCGCATCGCTGTCATGTTCGGGGGCCGCGTCATGGGGATCGTGCCCCCGACGACGAGCCGCGACCAGCTTGGACTCATGATGGCCGGCTCAGACCCAGAGCTGGCCGCCGCGGGGGTTGTCGGGTGAGCATCCTCGAGGAGCGCGAGGCCGGCAGCGACCGCGACGCCAGCCTGGACCCGCACCAAGAGAGCGCGCTCCTTCGAGCCGCCAACCGCATCCGTGAGGCCAACACCCTGAAGGTCACGGCGCTCGCCTTCATCGTGGGACTGGCCTTCGGGGGCCTCCTCATCATCCTCACGACGCCGACACTGCTGCGGAGCTGGGGCGGTCTCTTCAGCCATCCCGGGGGGACCATCGCGCTCAATGCGAAGACCATCTGGGGCGACTACGAGCTGCTGTTCTGCGGGGGCGTCTTCGACCCGCGCGCGGTGTGGGCCGCGATCCAGCATTCGAACAACGCCAACTGGACCACGGCCCTCGGCCCGCTGTCGTCGACGCTCACGTACGCAACGCCTCTGATCCTCGCCGGACTCGGACTCGCGGTCGGATTCCGGACCAACCTGTTCGACATTGGCGGACAGGGCCAGCTGATCGGTGGCGCGCTCGGGGCCACGTACGTCGGCTTCACCGTTCACGCACCATCGGTCGTGCTCGTGCTTTTAGAGGTGCTCGCGGGGATCGCAGGGGGGCTCTTGGTCGCCGCGATTCCCGCGGTGCTGAAGGCGTTCACGGGAGCCCACGAGGTCATCACGACGATGATGATGAACTACGTAATGCTGAACCTGCTCGCGTACCTTCTCTTGAACGCACCGTTCCAGCGACCTGGTCAGTCGAACGGGGAGTCGAAGAGCATCGTGCCCGGAGGCCAGCTCCCAGCGCTCTTCGGCTGGCTGAGCAACTCCTTGCAGGTCAATGTCGGCTTCCTCATCGCGCTCGTCGCGGTCGGTGCGGTCGCGTGGTTCCTCAATCGCAGCACACTCGGCTTCGAGCTCCAGATGGTTGGTGCCAATCCCGAGGCAGCGAGGAACGCCGGCATCAGCTCGCGGCGCGTGATCATTGTTGCCCTTTGCATCGCGGGCTCGCTCGTCGGGCTCGCGGGGATGGCCCAGGTCTCCGGCATCAACGTGTACATCGATCCCAGCATCGGTGGCACGATCGGCTTCGACGCGATCGTCGTGGCGCTGCTCGGGCGCAACAAGCCCATCGGCGTCCTCCTCGCCTCCCTCCTCTTCGGGGCGCTCGATGCCGGTGGCCACTACATGCAGATCTACTCGTCGAGCAACATCGACTACAGCCTTGCGCTCGTGATCCAAGGGGTGATCGTGTTCTTCGTCGCCACGCCGGCGCTCATCGTGGCGATGTTCAAGCTGCGCGCGACGGCGCAGACCCAGGCAGCGCTGGCCGCGGGCGGGTGGGCAAAGTGACCGACGTCCTCGCACCGCCAGCACCCAGTCCCGCCGTGCGCGAGAACGCCGTCGTCACCCTCGAGAGCGTTCGCGCCGTCAGCACCAGCAGGTCGATCGGGTTGGGCATCGCGGTCGTCCTGCTGGCGCTCATCGAGCTCTTGAAGTTCGCCCTCGGGACGAGCGGCTCGCTCGAGTCCACCATCCAGTTCGCTGACGTTCCGGCGAACGCCGTCCCCTCGCTGTCGACGTTGATGCAGGTCGTCGTCGGCGTCATCGGTGCCTGCGCCATCGCCGGCGGCGTCGTGCTCATCGTGCGACGCCGCCTGCGGTCACTCGGCGTCCTGGCCGCGGTCATCGGCACCATCCTCGTTGCGTGGCCCGTCGCGCTGGCCGCCAACCTGAACGGCCCCGGCGACATGCTGAAGTCCCTCACCCTGCCTGTCACGGGCACCGCGTGGGTGATCGGCCTCGTCAGCCTCGCCGGTGGGCTCGCACTGATCGCGACACGTTCAGCCAGGGCGGCGTACCCGATCTTCTTCGTGGCGATGGCGCTGTTCATCTTCGCGTTCCTCGTGTGGATCGCTCGCAGCTCGAACGTGAACTCCTACGAGCAGCTCACGCTCACGGCGCTGCTTGCGACCACGTTCATCTCGGCAACCCCCCTCATGTTCGGATCGCTGTCGGGCGTGGTCTGCGAACGCGCGGGCGTCGTCAACATCGCGATCGAGGGGCAGTTCATGCTGGGGGCGCTCGGCAGCGAGATGATCACCAGCTACATCGGCCCGACGACCTTCGGCTTCGTCGCGGGCACCTTGGTCGCCGCCGCCCTCGGTGCGATCCTCGGGGCGATCCTCGCCTACATGGCGCTGCGCTTCCGTGCCAACCAGATCATCGTGGGCGTCGTGATCGTGGCGATCTGCACGGCACTCGTCCAGTTCGTGATCGACCAGGTGCTGAACAACTCGCAGTGGCTCAACACGGGCTACCAGCCCCAGCCGATCGCCATCCGAGGGCTGTCGGAGATCCCCGTCCTCGGTCCGGTGCTCTTCGACCAGAAGTTCTTCGTGTACCTCGCCTTCATCCTCGTCGCCCTCGTCAACGTGATCCTCTTCCGAACGCGCTGGGGGCTGCGCATTCGGTCGGTCGGCGAGAAGCCGAAGGCGTCCGAGACCGTCGGCCTCAACGTCGCGCGCATCCGATTCATCACCGTTGTGCTTGGCGGCGCGATCGCCGGCATCGGAGGAGCGACCTTCACGATCGGCCTGGGCAGCCCGATGATCGTGGGGATCACCGGCGGCCAGGGATTCATCGCGCTTGCGATCATGATCTTCGGGCGGTGGCGGCCGTGGGGCGCGTTCATGGCAACCCTCCTCTTCGGGTTCTCGATCGCGCTTGGCTCGCAGTACGGGCTGTACACGTCGCAGTTCGGCGTGCCGAACCAGCTCATCACGGCGCTGCCGTACCTGATCACGATCGCGGCCGTCGCTGGGCTCGTGGGCAGGGTACGGCCGCCCGCAGCCGACGGGATCCCCTACTCGCGCGAGTAGCTCGACCAGTCCCTGGCTCCACGTCGCGCAACGGCGCGTTGGGCAGCCCTGACCGCGTCGGCAAGCGCCTCATCCTGACTCGATCCAGTCAGTCGGCGAACGAGGTAGGTGGCAGTGAGGCTGTCGCCCGCGCCGATCGTGTCGCCGACGGCCGTCGCCGACGCCGAGGTGCGGTGGAGCTTGCCGTCCCTCGTCGCGGCGAGTGCACCGGCGGCACCCAGCGTGACCACGACCTCGCCCGCGCGCGACGCCAGCTGCCGAGCGATCGCCGAGGGCTCGGCGCGCGAGGCGAGGACCCCTGCCTCTTCCTCGTTGCAGAAGAGGTAGTCCACACCCTGGACCCACCCGAGGAAGCGATCGGCCCCGACAATTCGCAGCGGCCCTGCGGAGCTCGCGTCAACAGAGGTCGACGCACCGCGGTCGCGGGCGACCTCGAGCGCGTGCAAGCCCGCCGCGCGCGAGGCGTCGTCGAGCAGGCAGTACCCCGAGACGTGGACATGGTCGCGAGCCTCGAGGCGCGCGTCGAGCGGCTCGAGCATCGCGATGTCGAGTGCGAGGTTCGCGCCGCGGTCCGTCAGCATCGACCGCTGCCCGTCGGGCTCGACGAGCGCGACGACGACGCCGGTCGGGCGACTCGTTCGTATGAGCAGACCCACGTCGACCCCCTCTGTTCGCAGCGCGGCGGCAGCGGCGTCGCCGAACGGGTCATCACCGACGACGCCGAGGAGCGCGACCGTCGCGCCCGCGTGAGCCATCGCCACGGACTGGTTGGCCGCCGCGCCACCTGGGGACGTCGAGATCACCGATGGCGTGTCCGATGCGTGGGAAAAGGGCGCGGTGACCTCGACGACGACGTCGAGCATCACGTCGCCCACGACGTAGATCGTGGTCTGAGGCGCTGGTCGAGCTGCCCCAGCCGGCACCGGCTCAGTTCCCGAGCCCACCGCTCGCGATCGCGACGGCGACCTGCGCGGCGACCGCGGCGTTGTCGAGGACCAGCGCCACGTTGGACGAGACGCTCGTGCCCTCCGTCTTCTCGGCGAAGTGCGCGAGGAGGTACGGCGTGACATCCGCGCCGCTGATCCCGGCCTCCATCGCGTCGTGAAGTCCGTCGGCGAGGACCTGGGCGTGCAGCGTCGGGTCCATCTCGGAGCGCTCCGGCACGGGATTGGCGAGCAGCATGCCCTTGCCCCCGAAGCTCACGTGGTTGAGGAACGCGGCCGCCGCCTCGGCTGGCGAGGCCACCATCCACGTAACGGCGCAGCCAGAGTCGCGCACGTAGAAGCCCGGGAAACGCGCGGTCCGGTAGCCCGCGACGGGAACCCCCAGAGTGTCGAGGCGCTCGAGCGTCGCGGGGACGTCGAGGATCGACTTCACGCCCGAGGCGACGACAAGTGCCTCCGTCCTTGCCAGGGCGACGAGGTCAGCGGACTCATCGAAGGTCTCCCTCGCGCCCAGATGCACGCCACCGATGCCACCAGTCGCCATCACCATCACGCCGACGGCCGAGGCGAGCGAGATCGTCGCGGCGACCGTGGTGGCGCCGTCGCGTCGGGCAGCGGCGGCGAAGCCGAGGTCACGCGTGGAGAGCTTGGCGACCTGCTCGCGGCGCTCGATCAGCCGTCGAACCTCGACGGTCGCGAGACCGACGACCGCGACGCCGTCGATCATCCCGACTGTCGCCGGCACCGCTCCCCCGGCGCGCACGACGGCTTCGAGCTCTTCGCCGACGCTCGCTGCCTGGTCAGCGGGCAGCCCGTGGACGAGCAGCGTCGTCTCGAGAGCGACGACGGCCCTTCCTTCGGCGACCGCATCACGCACCTCGTCGCCGATCGCACACGGCGCGTGTTCGGAATGTGCCACGAGCGTCGAAGTGTAGTGTTCGCGCCTGATGGCGAACGGTGTGGCGACCGAGGGGCCCATCGACTGGGTTGCACTGCGCGCTGCCGCCGACCGTGTCGCGACGCGTGCGCACGCGCCGTACTCAGGGCTCCGCGTCGGCGCGGCCGGACTCGCAGCAGATGGAGAGATCGTCGTCGCGTGCAATGTCGAGAACGCGTCGTTCGGCCTCACCTTGTGCGCGGAGTGCGGCCTCGTGTCGTCCCTCGTCGCGGGCGCCCACGGGCACCTCCGAGCCGTCAGCGTGACGGCCGGCGACGGCCACCCCCTCGCGCCGTGCGGCCGCTGCCGCCAGGTGCTGCTGGAGCACGGCGGTGGCCGGATCCTGGTCGACGCGGGTGAGGGTCGTGCACCCGTCACGCTGGCGGTGATGCTGCCGGGTGCCTTCGACGCCGAGGAACTCGACTCGCGTCGGTCACCGTGACCGCTGACTCGCACCGCGACGTCGTCGAGATCATCTGCGCGAAGCGCGATCGGCAGGCGCTCACGGATCGCGACATCACCTGGTTGCTCGACGCCTACGTCCGCGGCGAGGTCGCCGACGAGCAGGTGTCGGCACTGCTCATGGCGATCGTGCTCAACGGCCTTTCGGCGCGCGAGCTCGCCACCTGGACGGCCTCGATGATCGAGTCGGGCGAGCGGCTCGACCTCTCGTCACTCTCGCGCCCCACCGTCGACAAGCACTCGACCGGCGGCGTGGGCGACAAGGTCTCGCTCATCCTCGCGCCGCTGGTGGCTGCCTGCGGGGCAGCAGTCCCCCAGCTGTCGGGTCGCGGGCTCGGCCACACCGGCGGCACGCTCGACAAGCTCGAGTCGATTCCTGGGTGGCGCGCGTCGCTCACCAACCGCGAGATCCTCGAGCAGCTCGAGTCCGTCGGCTGCGTGATCTGCGCAGCAGGTGCCGAGCTCGCCCCTGCGGACCGCAAGCTCTACGCCCTGCGCGATGTCACCGGGACGGTCGAGTCGATCCCGCTGATCGCCGCCTCGATCATGTCGAAGAAGATCGCCGAGGGCACCTCGGGACTCGTGCTGGACGTGAAGGTCGGGACAGGGGCGTTCATGAAGCGCCAGGACCAGGCGCGCGAGCTGGCCACGACCATGGTGCGGCTCGGCAACGACCACGGGGTGCGGACCGTCGCGGTGCTCACCGCGATGGACGTCCCGTTGGGCCTCGCGGCCGGCAACGCGCTCGAGGTCACCGAGTCCCTCGAGGTCCTCGGGGGCAACGGACCGGCCGACGTGGTCGAGGTGACCGTCACGCTCGCCAACGAGATGCTCGAGCTCGCCGGGATCACGGGCGATGATCCCGCGGCTCGGCTCAAGGACGGCTCGGCGATGCGCGTCTACCGCCGGATGATCGAGGCACAGGGTGGCGACCCCGACGCGGCGATGCCGACCGCCTCGATCGTCCGCACCGTCGACGCCGAGCGAGATGGCGTCGTGCACCGCCTCGACGCGCTCGCAATCGGCGTCGCCGCGTGGCGCCTCGGCGCGGGACGTGCTCGAAAGGAGGACGCCGTGAGCGCGACAGCCGGCGTGCTCCTGCGCGCGAAGCCCGGCGATTTCGTCTCCCGCGGCGCGCCGCTCGTCGAGCTGCACACCGAGGACGAGTCGTCGATCCCCCGTGCGCTCGCCGCGCTCGACGGGGCGTTCTCGATCTTCGACGACCCTTACGAGCCCAGGCCACTCGTCCTCGAGCGAGTGAGTGCCTAGCCCCACCAGCGTGCTGACAGAAGTTACGCTCCGAGCGTGCCGACGCGCGACCAGCTCCTCCGTGTGCCGAAGGTGCTGCTGCACGACCATCTCGACGGCGGGCTGCGGCCACAGACCGTGATCGAGCTCGCAGCGGAGTGCGGCTACCAGGGGCTGCCCACCACCGAGCCCGTGGCGCTCGCCCAGTGGTTCGCGAGCGACGTGCCGCGACGCGACCTCGTGCGGTACCTCGAGGGCTTCACGCACACCGTCGCGGTCATGCAGACCAAGGACGCGCTTGAGCGCGTGGCCCGAGAGTGCGTCGAGGACCTTGCGGCCGACGGCGTCGTGTACGCCGAGGTGCGCTTCGCGCCCGAGCTGCACACCGACGCGGGCCTCGAGCTCGAGACGGTGGTCACGTCGGTGCTCTCGGGCTTCGAGGCCGGGATGGCAACCGCCGCGGCCAACCGCTCCCCCATCGTCGTGCGCGCGCTGCTGACCGCGATGCGCACCGCGGCGAGGTCCTTGGAGATCGCCGAGCTCGCCGTCGCGTTCCGCGACGCGGGCGTGTGCGGCTTCGACGTCGCGGGTGCGGAGGCGGGCTACCCCCCGACGAGGCACCTCGACGCGTTCCAGCTGATCCAGCGGGAGAACTTCCACGCCACGCTGCACGCCGGCGAGGCGTTCGGGCTCCCGTCGATCTGGGAGGCGCTGCAGTGGTGCAACGCCGAGCGGCTCGGCCACGGGGTGCGCATCGTGGACGACATCTCCGTGGCGCCGAGCGGCGAGGTCACGCTCGGCCGGCTCGCGTCCTACGTGCGGGACCGCCGCGTCCCGCTCGAGATGTGCCCGACGTCCAACGTCCACACCGGCGCGGTGCGATCGATCGCCGAGCACCCGATCGAGCTGCTCCGGCGGCTGCGGTTCCGCGTCACGCTGAACACGGACAACCGGCTCATGAGCGACGTGACGATGTCCTCGGAGATGGGGACGTTGTGCGAGGTGTTCGGCTGGGGCTTCGACGACCTCGAGTGGCTGACGCTCAACGCCATGAAGTCCGCGTTCTGCCCGTTCGACAAGCGACTGGCGCTCATCGACGCGGTCATCAAGCCCCGCTACGCCCAGCTCACCGCCGAGTCGCTCCGCACCTCGCCCGCACCCTGACCGCCCCCACACCGAGCTGCGCGTCGCGCCGATCGCGCGCCGTCAGGCTTCGGGGTTGCAGCGCTGCGTGACGTCCCCGCAGACTGCCGCGAGGACCGAGCCCGCCCGCGCGCGGGACGTGGCGAGCTCGTCGGGGCTCACGGGCACCGCGGCGACCTCGACATAGGCCTTGAGCTTTGGCTCCGTGCCGCTCGGTCGCACGATGACGCGCACTCGGTCCCCCGCGCGCAGCCGGACGCCCTCGGTCGGCGCGAGGCCGTCGACGCCCCTCGAGAGGTCCTCCACCGAGGTGACCTCGAGGCCGCCGATCGTCGCGGGCGGGTCGGCCACGAGGCGCTCGACGACGGCCTCGATCTCTGCCTGGCCGCGCGCGCCCTCGCGCCGGAAGGACAGCTGGCGCGTCAGGTGGACGCCGTGGGCGACCTCCAGCTCGTCGATCGCCTCGAGCAGCGAGGAGCCGGCTGCGGCACGCGCCGCGGCCACGACGCAGACGAGGAGCGCGGCTGAGATCCCGTCCTTGTCGGCGACCGCCTCGCTCACGGCGTACCCGAGCGCCTCTTCGTAGGCGAAGACGAGCCGCTCGTGACGCACCGAGCCCGCGCGGCCGAGCCACTTGAAGCCGGTCAGGGTGCTCGCGAAGTCGACGCCGTGGGACAAAGCGATGCTCGCGAGCATCGAGGAGGAGACGATCGTCGTGGCAACCAGCCGGTCGGCACCGGTCGTGCGGCGGCATCGCTCCTCGCCGAGGATCGCCCCGAGCTCGTCGCCGCTGAGCGTCCGCCACGAGCCCTTGTTCGGCACCGCGACGCAGAGGCGGTCCGCGTCGGGATCGTTGGCGACGACGAGATCCGCGTGGGTCCGGGTCGCGAGGGCGATCGCGAGATCGAGCGCGCCGGGCTCCTCGGGGTTTGGGAAGGCGACGGTCGGGAAGTCGGGATCCGGCGCGGCCTGCTCGGGCACGACGGTGACGTCGGCGCCCTCGCTGGCGAGCAGCGCCGGCACGACGGCGCCACCGACGCCGTGGAGCGGCGTGTAGACGACACGGAGCCCATGGGCGTCCCCGTGAACGTCGCCGATCGCGGCCACGTACGCGGCGATCAGCTCGCTTGCTGGGACGAGCTCGACCTCTCCGGGGACGGGGGCGGGCGATGGCAGCGTGTCGGCGAGCCGTGCCGCCGCGATCTCGATCTCGTGGTCCGACGGCGGGATCACCTGGGAGCCGTCCTCGTCGTAGACCTTGTAGCCGTTGTCGCGAGCGGGATTGTGGCTCGCGGTCACGACGACGCCGGCCGACGCGCCGAAGTGCCGCACGGCGAACGCCGTGAGCGGCGTCGGCAGCGGCCGATCGAGCTCGAGGACCCGCACGCCCGCGGCGCCCGCGACCTCGATGGTGTCGCGAGCGAACGCCGCGGACCCGTGCCGCGCGTCGCGGCCGACGACGATGCCGCGGGCTGGCGCATCGGGTCCCTTGCGACGAACCCAGTCCGCGACTCCCGCGGCCGTGCGGCGGACCACGAGCCGGTTCATCGCGCCCGGTCCGCCGCCGACGACGCCACGAAGCCCGGCCGTGCCGAACGTGAGCGGGCGATCGAAGCGCTCGTGCAGCGTCGCTGCGTCGCCCTGCTCGAGGAGTCCCTCGAGCTCCGCTTGGGTCGCGGGGTCAGGATCGATCGCGATCCAGGCCTGGACCGCGCGCACGAGGTCTGGATCGAGGTTCGCGGCGACGCCGCTCACAGTCCTTCGATCACGCCGCGCAGCAGCTTGCCGAGCCCAGGAGCCGCGGTGGCGCCTGCGGCGAGGACCTCAGCGTGATCGAGGGGCGTCGGGGAGACGCCGGCGGCGAGGTTCGTGACGAGCGAGATCCCGAGCACCTCGGCGTGGAGGTGCCGCGCCGCGATCGCCTCGAGCGCCGTCGACATCCCGACGAGGTCAGCGCCCAGTGCGCGGAGCATCCTGATCTCGGCGGGCGTCTCGTAGTGCGGGCCGCGCAGCGCGGCATAGACGCCCTCGCGCAGCGAAGGATCGACGCCGCGGGCGACCGCGCGCAGTCGTGCCGAGTAGACCTCGGAGAGGTCGACGAAGCGAGCACCGTACGGGTCGGGCGGCGGCGGCCCCGACAGCGGCGAGCGGTTCGTGAGATTGAGGTGGTCCGTCAGGGCGACGGCCGTTCCCGGCGGCCACTCGGGGTTGAGGCCGCCCGCGGCGTTCGTGAGGATGACCGTCGAGCAACCGGCGAGCACCACGGTCCGCACGCCGTGGACGACCTCTGCCTCCGAGAGGCCCTCATAGAGGTGGACGCGGCCGACCAGCACCACGACGCGGCGGCCGCCGACCTCGAGCGCACGGATCGAACCTCGGTGGCCCGCCACCGTGGGCACGGGGAACCCCGTGAGGTCGCCCGTCGACAGCTCGGTGTCAGGGACGCCGAGGACGTCGGCGGCGGGCAGCCAGCCCGAGCCGAGCACGACCGCCACGCTGGGCGCCTGAGCGCCGAGGGCGTTGACGACCTCGCTGGCCGCCTGCTCGGCGAGCCGAAACGGGTCGGTCGTCGGCACGCGCGCATCGTACCGAACGCCATGTGATCCTTGGCGGGTCGAGACTGCCGGTATCAGGAGCCGATCGGGTGCCAGACCGTCTTGGTCTCGACGAACCGCAGGAGCCGCGAGGTGCCCGGATCACGGCGCCAGTCGTGCCCCTGGGGGACCAGGCGGCTGATCCGCTTGATGTTGGTCGCGCCGGTCGCCTCTGCGGTCGCGGCCAGGGCGGGCTCAGCACCCGCGAGGTCGAGCCCGTCGACGTCGCGGTGCCCAGCCAGGACGGGGACGAGCTCGTCGGCGGGGCCCGTGAGCAGGTTCAGGACCCCGGCGGGCACGTCGGAGGTCGCCAGCACCTCGGTCAGGCTCACCGCGGGGATCGGTCGCCGCTCGTCGGCGAGCACCACGAGCGTGTTGCCCGCGGCGAGCACCGGCGCGACGACGCTCACGAGGCCGAGCAGCGCCGAGTCCGTCGGCGCCACGATCCCGATGACGCCGGTCGGCTCGGGCACCGAGAAGTTGAAGTAGGGGCCCGCGACCGGGTTGGACGAGCCGGCGACCTGGGCCAGCTTGTCGGACCACCCCGCGTACCAGACCCATCGGTCGATCGCCGCGTCCACCTGGGCGGCTGCCGACCTCGCCGTCGCACCCTCGGCTGCTCGCACCTCGTGGACGAACTGGGCGCGTCGAGCCTCCAAGAGCTCGGCCACGCGATAGAGGACCTGGCCGCGGTTGTAGGCGGTCGCCGCCGACCAGCGCGGCTGGGCGCCGCGCGCTGCCACGACGGCGTCGCGGACGTCCTTACGCGACGCCCACGCGGCGTTGCAGAGGAACTCGCCGGCCGCGGACGAGACAACGTAGGAGCGCCCTGACTCGGACCGGGGGAACGCGCCGCCGATGAACAGCTTGGAGGTCTTCTTCACCTCGAGACGCGGCTCAGACATCGAGGTACGCCCCGAGTCCCTGGCGTCCGCCCTCGCGGCCGAAGCCGGACTCCTTGAACCCGCCGAAGGGGCTGGCGGGGTCGAACCGGTTGAACGTGTTCGCCCACACGACCCCCGCGCGGAGCCGGCTCGCCATTGCGAGGATCCTGCTCCCCTTCTCCGTCCACACGCCCGCCGAGAGCCCGTAGGTCGTGTTGTTCGCCTTCTCGACCGCCTCGTCGGGGGTGCGGAAGGTGAGCACCGACAGCACGGGGCCGAAGATCTCCTCGCGCGCGATGCGGTGCGCCGGCGAGACGTCGGTGAAGACCGTCGGCGGGAACCACCAGCCTTTCTCCGGCAGTGTGCACGGCGGGCTCCAGCGCTCGGCGCCCTCGTCCTCGCCGGCGTCGGCCAGCTCGACGATTCGGCCGAGCTGCTCTGCGGAGTTGATCGCCCCGATGTCGGTGTTCTTGTCCATGGGGTCGCCGAGCCGCAGGGTGCCGAGGCGGCGCTTGAGCATGGCGACGACGGTCGCAGCGACGGACTCTTCGACGAGCAGCCTCGAGCCTGCGCAGCACACGTGCCCCTGATTGAAGAAGATCCCGTTCACAATGCCCTCGACCGCCTGGTCGAGTGCGGCGTCGGCGAACACGATGTTCGCGGCCTTGCCACCAAGCTCCAAGCTGAGGTGCTTGCGCGTACCCGCGACCGACTCGGCGATCCGTCGGCCAACGTCGGTCGACCCGGTGAACGCGACCTTGTCCACCCCGTCGTGGGCGACGAGCGCGGCACCCGTCGTCCCGTCGCCAGTGAGGATGTTCACGACCCCGTCGGGAAGCTCGGCCTGCTGGAGGATCTCGGCGAGCACGAGTGCAGAGAGCGGCGTCGTCTCGGCCGGCTTGAGCACGCAGGTGTTGCCGGTCGCGAGCGCGGGCGCGAGCTTCCACGCGGCCATGAGCAAGGGGAAGTTCCACGGGATCACCTGGCCCGCGACGCCGAGCGCTCGAGGTGACGGGCCGAAGCCGGCGTAGTCGAGCTTGTCGGCCCAGCCCGCGTGGTAGAAGAAGTGCGCCGCGGCCAACGGCACGTCGACGTCGCGCGACTCGCGGATCGGCTTGCCGTTGTCGAGGGTCTCGACGACGGCCAGCTCCCGGGAGCGCTCCTGGATCAGCCGCGCGATCCGGTAGAGATACTTCGCGCGCTCGCGGCCCGGCATGGCTCCCCACGGACCCTCGAAGGCAGCGCGCGCCGCCGCCACCGCGCCCGCGACGTCGAGGGGTCCTGCGGCGGTGACCTCGGCGAGGACCTCCTCGCTCGAGGGACTCACTGTCTTGAAGGTCGAGCCGTCGATCGACTCGACGAAGGTGCCCCCGATGAACAGGCCGTAGGAGGACTGGAGTCGGGCGACGGCACGCGACTCGGGCGCCGGCGCGTAGTCGAACACGGGCGTGTCCGGCCCCGCACCTTGTGCGTCGAGTGCCATCTACTCGACGCTCACGTCATCGCTGCCCGCGTACTGGCCTGTCAGCTGCTTGCGCCGCTGGCGAAGGAGGTCGTTGAGCAGGCTCGAGGCACCCAAGCGGAACCTCGACGCCACGAGCCACTCGGGCCCCACGGTCTCGTTGACGGCGACGAGGTAGCGGATCGCGTCCTTGGATGTTCGGATGCCGCCGGCGACCTTGACCCCGACGCTGCGTCCGGTGACCGAGGAGAAGTCCCGCACCGCCTCGAGGAGCACGAGGGCGACGGGGACCGTGGAGGCGGGCGTCACCTTCCCCGTCGAGGTCTTGACGAAGTCGGCGCCTCCCAGCATGGCGAGCCACGCGGCGCGGCGCACGTTGTCGTAGGTCGCGAGCTCGCCGGTCTCCAAGATGACCTTGAGGTGCGCCCCGGCGCACGCCTCTTTGACCGCGACGATCTCTTCGACCACCCGGCCGACGTCCCCCTGGAGGAACGCACCGCGGTCGATCACCATGTCGACCTCGTCAGCCCCTGCCGAGACGGCATCACGGACGTCGGCGAGCTTGACCGTGAGTGAGGCGCGCCCCGACGGGAACGCGGTCGCGACCGACGCGACGGCCACGCCGCTGCCCGCGAGCGCTTCGCGCGCAGTGGCAACCAGGTCGGGGTACACGCACACCGCGGCCACGGGCGGGACCGCGTCGTCAGTCGGCTCGGGCCGGCGGGCCTTCGCGCAGAGCGTGCGCACCTTGCCGTGGGTGTCGGCACCCTCGAGGGTCGTGAGGTCGATCATCGAGATGGCGAGCTCGATCGCGGTGAGCTTGGCGGTCGTCTTGATCGACCTCGTGGCCAGCGCGGCAGCCCGCTGCTCGCAGCCCACCTGGTCGACGCCCGGCAGGCCCGCGAGGAATCGCGCGAGGCGGTCCTGGGAGGAGATGAGCGAGGAGACGTCACCCGGGGCGGCACCGCGGTACGCCGACGCCACGACGTCGTCGAGCGGCGCCACGCGAACCCCCAGGTCCCCGACGGTCTGCATCAGGCCATTCCCCCTGCCCGCGACAGAGCGTCGGGCGAGATCCACGATACAAGGGGGTCGACAGGAGGGCGGACGACGGACGCCTAGCCTCGCGGCACATGGGGCTCTCGATCGGCATCGTCGGACTGCCCAACGTCGGCAAGTCGACCCTGTTCAACGCGCTCACGGAGAACGAAGTCCTGGCGGCGAACTACCCGTTCGCGACCATCGAGCCGAACGTGGGGGTCGTCGAGGTCCCTGACGGGCGCCTCGCGGTCCTCGCCCGCCTGTACGACGCGCCCAAGGCGATCCACGCGTCGGTGACCTTCCTCGACATCGCCGGGATCGTCCGGGGCGCGAGTGACGGCGAGGGACTTGGCAACCAGTTCCTCGCGGCGATCCGCGAGACCGACGCGATCTGCGAGGTGGTCCGCGCGTTCGTCGACGACGACGTGGTGCACGTCGACGGCCGGCTGGACCCCGAGAGCGACATCTCGACTGTCGAGACCGAGCTGATCCTCGCGGACCTGCAGACGGTCGACAAGTCGATCCCGCGACTCGAGCGCGACGCGAAGCGCCCAGGCGCGGGGGGCACGAGCCCCAAGCTGCGTGCGGTCACCGCCGCACGCGCAGTGCTGAACGATGGCAGCACCATCGCGGCCGCCTCGAGAACCCTTGACATGGACGAGCTGTACGACCTGCACCTCCTCACCGCCAAGCCCTGCATCTACGCGTTCAACGTCGACGAGGCCACACTCGCCGACGGCCCCGCGCGCGAGCGCCTGGTCAAACTGGCCGCACCGGCCCCGAGCGTCGTGCTGTGCGCCAAGCTCGAGTCCGAACTCGCCGGCCTCGCGCCCGATGACGCCGCCGCCCTCCTCGCCGAGTACGGCCAGCTCGAGTCCGGCCTCGCCCAGCTCGCGCGGGTGGGCTTCGACACGCTCGGGCTCCACACCTTCCTCACCGCGGGCCCGAAGGAGTCTCGGGCCTGGACGATCCGCAAGGGAGCGACCGCCCCGGAGGCAGCAGGCGTCATCCACTCGGACTTCGAGACGCATTTCATCAAAGCCGAGGTCGTCACCTACGACGACCTCGTCGCCGCGGGGTCGATCGGCGCGCTAAGGACTGCGGGCAAGGCGCGCATCGAGGGCCGCGACTACGTCGTGCACGAAGGCGACGTGATCGAGTTCCGCGTCGGCGTGTGAGGCTCCTCACGGCCCCGCCCCCCTACGATGGCGCGGTGCTCGAGCTCGTCTACAAGGAGCCCGACGACCTCGCGCGCTGGGTGCCCGCCATGTTCGCCGGCTACGTCGAAGAGCGCATCGGAGCGGGCGAGAGCCGCGAGTCGGCCTGGGCGGCTGCCGGCGCCCAGCAAGAGCAGCTCTTCCCCGGCGGGGTGCCCGCAGAGGGCCAGCACGTGATGAACCTTGTGCTCGACGCTGCGGCGGTGGGTGTCTTGTGGATGGGCCGTCCGCTCGGCGGCGACGAGGAGACCTGGTACGTGTTCTACGTCGAGATCGACGATGCGAATCGCGGCAGGGGGCTCGGCCGCGACGCCATGCTCGCCGCCGAGCGGTGGGCGTCGGCGCACGGGGGTTCGCGGATCGCGCTCAACGTCTTCGGACCGAACACGGTGGCGCGCTCGCTCTACGACTCGCTCGGCTACCGGGTGCTCGCGACCGGCATGTACAAGGACCTCTGAGGTCACGGGTCCGCGCTCGGCCTCCGATGTCGTCGGATCGATATAGTTGGTCTCGCAGAGGCGTGTAGCGACAGATGTCGGCGCCGAGCTCCGAACTGACAGGCGCGCACGCGCCAAGGAGGCTCCGCCATGTCCACGAACGACTTCAAGGTTGCCGATCTCAACCTCGCTGATTTTGGTCGGCGCGAGATCAAGCTCGCCGAGCACGAGATGCCCGGTCTCATGGCCATGCGCGCCGAGCACGCGGCCACGAGGCCGCTTGACGGCGCGAGGATCACCGGCAGCTTGCACATGACCGTCCAGACCGCGGTGCTGATCGAGACGCTCGTTGCGCTCGGTGCCACAGTGCGCTGGGCGAGCTGCAACATCTTTTCCACACAGGACCACGCCGCCGCGGCCGTCGCGATCGGGCCAGGCGGCTCGGTGTCGAGCCCGCACGGCGTGCCGGTCTTCGCGTGGAAGGGCGAGTCCCTGGATGAGTACTGGTGGTGCACCGAGCAGGCCCTCACGTGGCCCGGCGAAGACGGCCCCACGATGATCCTCGACGACGGCGGCGACGCGACGCTCCTCGTGCACAAGGGCGTCGAGTTCGAGAAGGTCGGCGCGGTGCCGGACCCCTCGACCGCCGACACCGAGGAGTTCGCGATCGTCCTCGGGCTGCTCGCCGCCAGCCTCGTGTCGAGCCCCGGCAAGTGGACGACCATGTCGGCGGGGATCCGCGGCGTGTCCGAGGAGACGACGACCGGGGTGCACCGCCTCTACGAGATGGCGCGTGAGGGCACCCTGCTGTTCCCCGCCATCAACGTCAACGACGCGGTCACCAAGTCGAAGTTCGACAACAAGTACGGCTGCCGGCACAGCCTCATCGACGGCATCAACCGCGCCACCGACGTGCTCATCGGTGGCAAGGTCGCGGTCGTCTGCGGCTACGGCGACGTCGGGAAGGGCTGCGCGGAGAGCCTCCGCGGCCAGGGGGCGCGCGTCATCGTGACCGAGATCGACCCGATCTGCGCGCTGCAGGCGGCGATGGACGGGTTCCAGGTCGCGACGCTCGAAGACGTGCTCGCCACGTGCGACCTCGTGATCACCGCGACGGGCAACCGGGGCGTGGTCACCGCCGAGCAGATGTCGCGGATGAAGCACCAGTGCATCGTCGGGAACATCGGGCACTTCGACAACGAGATCGACATGGCCGGCCTCGCGGCCTTCCCGGGCATCGTTCGCGAGACTGTGAAGCCACAGGTCGACCTGTGGACGTTCGGCGACGGCCACTCGATCATCGTGCTGTCCGAGGGTCGGCTCCTCAACCTCGGCAACGCGACGGGGCACCCGAGCTTCGTCATGTCCAACTCGTTCACGAATCAGGTCATGGCCCAGCTCGTGCTGTACGGCGGCGACGCGGGCTACTCGACGGCGGTGCACACGCTGCCCAAGCACCTCGACGAGAAGGTCGCTCGCCTCCACCTCGACGCGCTCGGCGTGCGCCTCACGACGCTGCGCGAGGACCAGGCGACCTACCTTGGCGTGCCGGTCGAGGGCCCCTACAAGCCCGACACCTACCGCTACTAGGCCGCGACGGCGATGGCCGACCTGGCCCTCGAGGACGATGAGCTCGTGGTGCGCCTGTCGCTCCTCGAGAGGGCCGAGTCGGCGCACGGCGACCTGCGGGTGCCGCGGAGCTCGATCACGTCCGTCGAGGTCCTGGAGCACCCCGTGGACGCCATCGGTGGCTGGAAGCTCATCGGGGCGAGGCTCCCCGGGTCCTTCGCGATCGGGACGTTCGTGGTCGACGGCCGCCGGGTGTTCGCGATCGTGCACCGCGACACCGGCCGCGGGCTGCGTATCACGCTGCGCCGTGGATCGTTCTACGAGCTCGTGATCGGCTGCGACGACCCCGAGGGCATCGCCGCACGCCTCACACCCTGATCGAGCTCAGTCCCGCCAGCCGGCGAACAGGTCGTGATCCAGGCCCGTGCGGCCCAGCGGATCGATCGCGCGGACGAACCACTCGGTGCCGAAGAACTGGCGGAAGCGATCGCGGCCCATCTTGAGGAAGAAGGAGCTCTCAGTCTGGCTCGCGTGCGCGGCCAGCGCGTCGAACTTGGCGTCCACGGCAGCTGACACGTCGATGACCACGTCGATCTTCTCGTCGGGGGTGCCAGGAGGCCCGCCGCCCTCCTCGTCGTCGGTGCCCGGGCCCTCGACGTCAGCCTCGCGGAGCACCTCTCGGAACCGTTTGAACGCCGAGCTCGGGATCGCGGGGTAAAAGAGGCTTGCGGCGAGTCCCGAGGACTCGAGCGCGGCCCTCGTCACGCGGTGCGCCTGGATGTGGTCGGGATGGCCGTAGAAGCCGATCTCGTCGTAGGTCACGACCACCTGGGGTCGCTCCTCGAGCAGGATCGGGACGAGGCGTGCGGCCGCCTCGTCGACGGGCGTCGACCAGAACGAGCCCGTCGCGTCATTCTGCGCCCAGCCCTCCATCCCCGAGTCGGGGTAGCCGAGCATCTCGACGCGGGCGATCCCGAGAATGGCGGCGGCGCGCTGGAGCTCCTCGGCGCGATGCTCGGCGACCTGGGCAGGATCGTGATGCTGCGCCTCGGGCGTGGTGCCGTCCGGGGCGTCGCCAAGCGCGCCGTCGGTGCACGTGACGAGCACCGTGCGCACCCCCTGGTCGGCGTAGGTGCGCAGCACGCCACCGGTCGTCGAGGACTCGTCGTCGGGGTGCGCGTGCACGCACAGCATGGTCAGCCGCTCGGTCATTGGATCCCCTGGAAGAGGTCCGACTCGGGCAGCGGCGAGCCGGTGCGATCGAGGCCCCGCACGTAGCGCTCAGTCCCGAAGACGACGTCGAAGACCTCGTCGGGCATCCCGACGAGGTCCGCGTTGTCGACCTGTGAGGCATGCGCCGAGAGCGCGGCGTGCTTGAGCCGAACCCACGGTGTGCAGTCGACCTCGGTCCGCACGAGCTCGTCGGGGGTCCCCCAGTCGGGCGCCTCCAGCCACTCGGGAAGCTCCATGCCCGCTCCCCTCGCGAGGTCGAGAAACGCCGCGAGCATCGACTCGGGGATCGCGGGGAAGTACACGCGCTCGACCGACGCGGTCGCCACGACCGCGGCCATCGTGGCGAGGTGCGCAAAGACGTGGTCGGGGTGTCCGTAGAAGCCGTTCGCGTCATAGGTGACGACCACCTGTGGCTGCTCCTCGTTGAGGACCGTCGCGATCCGCCCGGCGACCTCGTCGAGCGGCTGGCGGATGAAGGCGCGCGCGTCATCGTTCTCTGGCCACCCCGCCATGCCCGAGTCGCGGTAGTCGAGGAGTTCGAGACGGTCGACGCCGAGCAACGTGGCGGACGCTTCGAGCTCGGTACGCCGCGCCGTGGCCACGAAGTCGCGATCGTGGCTCGGCTCGTGCGGCCCGATGCCATCAGGCCCAAAGCCAAGACTGCCGTCCGTGCACGTGACGAGCACGCTGCGAACGCCGTCGGCGCGATACTTGGCCATCACGCCGGCAGTGAACAGTGCCTCGTCGTCGGGGTGCGCGTGCACGCACACGAGGCATCGCTTCTCCGGCATCGCGTCACACTAGAGGCCACGCAACGGGCACCGACCCGCCGGTCACCCAATTGCGAGGCGCACAACCCGCACGACAAGGAGGATCGAGGAGACAGCGAGGTACGCCCCGAGAAGGCCGAAGAGGATCCGGCGCCCGCTGCTCTGCGAGCGTGTCGCCAACAAGTTCAGTCGAGGCGTGCGCCAGTCAAACCGGTCGCCATCGAATGTCGGCGCTCGTCGAGACGCGCGGAACAGCCTCGGCGCTGCCACGGCGAACCCGACGACGGCCGCACCGCTCAGGATCTCGAGGAGAGGGAGCACTGGCGTGCTCGGCAGCACCGTCGTCGCCATGAGCGTCGCAGACAGTACGAACAGGGAGAGCACGATCGCGAGCGAGAACATGTTCTGCCAGCGCCCGTTCGTCCACGGTCCGAGCACCTCGCGGTCGTTGCACAGCAGCAGCGCGAACACCGTCGTCGCGGGCAGCAGGATGCCGCACGCCGCTTGAACGGCCAGCGTGATGATTCCCTGGGCCCTCAAGTCGGACACGAGCACCGTCGCGCCGGCGACGGCGATGAGCACGGCCACGAAGCCGTAGAACCCCTTTGCGTCGCGAACCTTGGAGTTGAGGGACTGGCGGAGCCCCGAGACGTCACCAAGTGCGTAGCTGCTTGCGAGCGTGACCGTCGCCGCCCCGATGATCGACGCGTTGAACAAGAGGATGGCGAACATGGCCCCGGCTGCGGCGCCAACGTGATGCTGCAGCGCTTGGGCGACCCCGAGCGCGTCGGTGTAGCGCCCGAACGCAGAGGTGCCAGCTACCCCGGCACTCACGGCCGCCACGATCAGCACGGCCGTGACGATGACGATGATGGCGCCGATGACCGTATCGGCGCGCTCGTAATTGAGCCACCGGGTCGTGATCCGCTTGTCCACGATATTCGACTGCTGGAAGTACAGCTGCCAGGGGGCAACCGTGGTTCCCACAATCGAGATCGTGAGCAGCACAGCCGGGGGGGCAAACCCGCCTGCCGCTCCAGGCACGAAGAGCCCGTGCACGACGCCGCCACCGGCGGGGTGCGAGAACACGATCAAGGGGATCGCAAGGAGGCTCACGACGATGAAGATGAACATGATCCGCTCCCAGCGCCGGTAGCTGCCCGTCGCGATGATCGCGAGGAGGCCCAAACCAGCGAGTGGCACCGAGAACTGTGGACGCACGCCGAAGTAGGTCAGCGACTGGGACACCCCGATGAACTCGGTGATGATGATGAGGAAGTTCACGATGAGGATGCTCGAGACCGCGATGGCGCCCCAGAGGCGGCCGAATCGCTCGCGGACAAGGCGGGCGTGCCCGACACCCGAGACCGCGCCAAGGCGCGCGACCATCTCTTGGTTGACGATGAGCACGGGGATGCACAACATCAGCGTCCACAGCAGCGTGAGCCCGAAGTCCTGTCCCGCCTGGGCATAGGTGGACAGACCACCAGCGTCGTTGTCGCCCACCGTGACGATGAGCCCCGGGCCAATGATGGCGAGCAACGTGAGGAGCCGGGCGCGCGAGCCGACGCGTGCGCCGACATCGTGCTCCTGAATGGTCCCGAAGGCGCCTCGGATGTCCTTGTCGCGGCCGCCCTCTGCCCCACGGTCGGTGCCAGCTTGCATCTCACCTCCTCTCTCAGCTCGCGCCACGGCGGGCGCGCCTACGAGGGCGAGGAGGCGGACCCCCTTCCCTGTCGCGCGGCGAACCGCAGCATCGGTTCGAGCCGCCAGCGGCGGCTCGGTCTACTTGGGGGTTGCAGTGATTCTCCCTTCGTCAGGCCGAGGAATCAGCTGGCTGGGCACCTCGAGTGAGGCGGTCATTCCTCGACCGCCGTCATGCCGAAGTCTCGCCGCCAGCCCTGCGGCAGGAGGAGTTCTAAGAGGTCGTCCACCGTGAGGACCCCAAGCACGCTGGCATGGGCCTCATCGACCACCGGGACGACGGTCAGGTTGAAGTCGCTCATCGTTCGTGCGATCCGATGGACGTCCCAGTGCGGGTGCACGTGCGCGGGGTCTGCGCGCATGACGTCGGCGACCTTCGCGGTGGGTCGTGATCTCACGAGGACCGCCAGTGGGATGGTGCCGACGAGCCGGCCGTCATCGTCCAGCACGAACAGCGCGTTCAGCGCCTCGATCGGCGCGGAGGCATTCCGGATGACGTCGAGCGCCGCCTCGACGGTCACGCTGGCGTTGGCGGCGGCATAGTCGGGACTCATGAGCCCGCCGGCAGACTCCGCTGGATAGCTGAGCAGGTTGCGCACCTTGCGCTGCTGCGGCTCGGCCATGTTCTCGAGAAGCGGCAGGCGGCGCTCCTGGTCGATCTCGCTGATCAGGTCCGCCGCGTCGTCCGGTGCCATCCTCGAGAGCAACCGTCCCGCCTCGACGTCCGAGCGCTGGTCGATGAACTCGAGCTGATGGGCCATGTCGAGCTCTTCGAAGACGTCCGCTTCGAGCTCGCGGTCGAGTCCGACGGCCTCGATGATCGCCTCACCCTCCTCGTGGCTGGCGGCCTCGACGAGGTCGGCGATCTGGGCGGGGTGGAGCTTGGAGAGCCGGCGGTACGGGATCCGAAGCTTTGCCGTCGGCAGGTGACTGACGAACGGCTCGATCTGTGCGAAATCGACGACGTGTCTCGTCGAGACCTTGCTGCCGAGCCGGTTGCCCAGCATGCGTCGCAGCCATGCCCGTCGCCCCGCTTCGACCCCGACAACCTCCCAGTTCCCATCGAGGCTCGCGAGCTCGATCTCGTTCGCCGTGATGAGCCTGCCGCGCACGAAGTTGATCAGGTGCCTCGCATGCAGGTCCTCGGAGAGCAGCAGTTCGCCTGGCCTGCGCTCGAATCGGCGAAGGTCGACACGGCGACCCTCGAATCGCGCCCTCCCGCGCTCGAGCGAGGCGATCTTGCGGATTGGCACGAAGAGGTCGCGCCCCTCGATCCGCAGGACGACACCGACGACGGGCGGATGTGCGGTCGCACCAAGACGTGCGACGACGTCCTGGATGCGCCCTATCCGCTCCCCGTCGAGGTCAACGAGGGGCCGATGGATGATCGAGGAAAGGGGGAGGAGCTCGAGTGCCATGTTCGTCTCTGAGAACGCCTGATCAGGCGGTGCAAGGCTAGCCCGAGACCTCGGACGCGACTCAGATCTCGGCCAATGCCCCTAGAGCGACCTCGAGCGCCGCATCGTCGATATCGGCATGCGTGACCATGCGAACGCGCATTGCCGAGACCGTACCTGCCAACACGCCCAGTGCGGCGAGCGAGTCGACGAGCGATTCGGCATCCGGATGCTCGAAGCACACGATGTTGGTGTTGCACGTACTCGGGTCAAAGTTGGGACTCACGGTCTCGGCGACGACGTCAGCGAGACGTCGTGCCCGGCAGTGGTCGTCGGCGAGCCGATCGACCATTGTCCGGATTGCGACCAGCCCGGCCGCTGCCAGCACGCCCGCCTGTCGCATCGAGCCACCGAGTCGCTTTCGCTCGATGCGCCCTTGCGCGATCACGTCGGCCTCCCCGGCGAGCACCGACCCGACCGGAGCGCACAGTCCCTTCGAGAGGCAGCTCATCACGGTGGTCACCCGTGCGGCGAGTGCCGCGCCGGTGCAGCCCAGCGCGACCGAGGCGTTGAACAGGCGTGCGCCATCGAGGTGCACGGGGAACCCGCCGGCGGCCGACACCAGGCGCTCGATCTCCTCGGGCGTCAGGGCTGTCCCTCCAGAGGCCATGTGGGTGTTCTCGAGCACGACGGCCCGCACGGCAGGCTGGTGGTGACGCTCAGCGTCGAAGGCCGCCCTTATGGATCGTGGGTCGAGATGCCCGTCGGAGTCGTCGACGGTGTGGAACTGGATGCCGGCGTTGCGGGCCGCGGCCCCCAACTCGAAGCCGACCACGTGCTGGAGCGCTCCGGCAACCACGACGTCGCCCGGCCGGGTGAGGACCCGCATCGCGATCTGGTTCGCCATCACCCCCGAGGGGACGAACACCGCAGCGGGCTTGCCCACCCAGGCCGCGTAAGCCTCCTCGAGCTCGTTGACGGTCGGGTCCTCGCCGTAGCCGTCGTCGCCGACCTCGGCGTCGGCCATCGCACGACGCATGGCCGCGGTCGGGCGCGTCACGGTGTCACTGCGCAGGTCCACGATGCGCGGCACGCATCGACGCTACAACGCGCGAGACGGTGACTCGAAAGACACGCCCGCGCGGTCGTTAGGATCCGCGCCGTGGCAGAGCGAGACGTCGACTACGAGCGCTTTCAGAGAACCGGCGTGAACGAGCAGCTCGGGGTGGAGCTCGTCTCGGCGAGTGCTGAGCGCGTCGAGCTTCGCCTCGAGGTCGGCCCCAAGGTCCACCAGCCCTTCGGGATCCTCCACGGCGGGGTCTCAGCGCTCCTCGCGGAGTCCGCCGCGAGCCTCGGCGGGGCGATCACCGCGGGCGCAGGGCACAATGTGGTTGGGATCGAGCTGAACGCAAACCACGTGCGCTCGATGCGAGACGGCGTGCTCACTGCGGTCGCCACCCCCGTCAAGGCGGGGCGACGGATCCAGGTGTGGGCGATCGAGCTCACCGACGACAAGGGACGAGTGATCTGCGTGTCACGGTGCACGCTCGCGGTGCTCGACGCAGAGCCCCAGTAGCAAGGTTGCACGGGCGCCCGCACCTATGCTCGCGTGGGTGGTCGCAGCGATGAGGGGAAGCGCGTGCCCGGCCTCCGTCTGACCGGCTGGGGCGTCGGCCTGCCCGACCGGGTGGTGACCAACGACGAGCTGTCGCTCAGCCTTGAGACCTCCGACGAGTGGATCGCCGAGCGCACCGGCATCCGAGAGCGGCGGGTCGGCGGGAGCGCCTCGACGCTCGGGCTCGCCGCCGCCAGAGCCGCCCTCGACGTTGCCAACGTCGAGCCCGCGGCAATCGACGCGATCCTCCTTGCGACGACGACCCCGGATCGCCTGATCCCTGCGACCGCGCCGCTCATCCAAGAGGCCCTTGGTGCCCAGTGCCCCGCGGTCGACCTCAACGCGGCCTGCAGTGGCTTCATGTATGGCCTCTGGCTCGGCCGCGGCCTGCTCGCGACGGGCTCCAAGCGGATCCTGCTCATCGGTGCCGAGCACCTCAGCCGCTGGGTGGACTGGGACGACCGCGCGATGGCGGTCCTCTTCGGCGACGGGGCCGGAGCCGTCGTCCTCGAGTCGACCGAGGACGACGGCGACCTGCTCGGGTTCGACGTCGGGTCCGACGGCTCGCTGATGCGCCTGATCTCCTGCGAGCACGGCGGCACGATCCAGATGGACGGCAAGGAGACCTTTCGGCGCGCCGTGCGCATCATGGTCGACTCCGCGCAGCGCGCCTTGAAGGAGGCGTCGCTGTCGATCGAGGACGTCTCGCTCGTGGTCCCGCACCAGGCGAACCAGCGGATCATCCAGGCGGCCTGCGACCGGCTCGGGGTCAACGTGGATCGCGCCGTGTCGGTGATCGACCGGTACGGCAACACCTCGAGCGCCTCGATCCCGCTCGCGCTCGTGGACGCCCTTTCCGAAGGACGGGTCAAGCCAGGCGACGTGCTGCTGCTCACGGGGTTCGGAGCCGGGATGACCTGGGCGAGCGCCGTGCTGCGGTGGCCCGGGTGAGCTCGCTCGTCGTGCTCGCGGCGGGGCGCGCCCGCCGCTACGGCGGGGTGAAGCCGCTCGCCCCGATTGGACCGCACGGCGATGCGGTGATCGACCTGCTCGCCGGCGACGCGCTCCGTGCGGGCTTCAGTCGGCTCGTCCTTGTCATCAACCCCGACACCGGGCCCCTCATCGAAAAGCACGTCGCCGCGACGTGGCCCTCGGACGTCGACGTCGCATTCACGGTCCAGCCGCGGCCGCTCGGCACCGTCGATGCCGTGCTCGCCTCGCGCGAATCGGTCGACGAGGCCGCGCCCTTCGGCGTCGCGAACGCCGACGACCTCTACGGCACCGACGCGCTCGGAGTGCTCGGGCACCACCTCACGACCAAGGGCACGAACTGCCTCGTCGGCTTCCGACTCGACCGTGCGCTGGTGGGCGACCTGGCGGTCACGAGAGGGGTCTGCGCGGTCGCAGACGGCGTGCTCGTCGGCATCGCGGAGCGGCGACACGTGACGCACCTCGCCGGGACGTTCCGCGCTGACGACGGCGTGGAGCCCGCGATCCTCGACCCCACCACACTCGTGTCGATGAACCTGTGGGGCTTCGCCCCGGCGATGTGGGAGGTGCTGCACGACGCGATGTCGACGGCCGCGGGCGCCTCCGAGGACGACGAGGTGTTGCTGCCCGACCTCGTCGGACAACTGGTCGCGGGCAAGGGCGGGCTGTCGAGGTTCGAGGTGCTCTCGACGACGAGTCGCTGCATCGGCGTGACCCATCCGGACGACCTCGAGCTCGTGCGAGCCGAGATCGCCGCCGAGGTGGCACGCGGCGAGCGGCCTCAGGGGGCATTCGACCGCTCGTAGCGGGCTCGCGCGGCTGAGACCGTGCCCGGAAATGACGAAACCCCGAGTGACCGGTTAGCCGCAGCCTCCCAGCCCCTCGGGGCTCGCCTGGTGACCTCCAACGACCGAGCCGTGTCGGACAGCCCGACCGCCGTACCGACGACAGTCCCTTGCGGGCCTGACCCCAGTGGCGGGTCACCACCGCGTGCACCCCTTGCCTCCGGCTCTCGTCCCCTTGCGGGTCCGAGTGCTGGTGCCGCTCAGTCCCTCCTTGCGGAGGTCCCCTGCGGTCCCCGCTCCGGTTCGCCTTTCGGCTCCCCTTCGCACTTCGGCGGGTGGTGCGCACCCGGCGTTGAAGGCACTCTGCCCGAAGTGGTTTCGTCGTGCAACCCAAAACAGCGATATCCCCGGGTAATCCACGACATGTCGTCAACTGTCCACCGATGTGTCCGCGAAACCCACCGACGACGTCGAGTTCTCCAGTATTAATCCACAGCACTGGTCACCGCGGTCCCGAGGGGACTGAGGATCCGGCGCGGCAGCATCGCAGCGCTGACCCCGGCCGCGCGCAGCGTCCCGGCGAGCAGGAGGTTTCGAAGCCCCATGGCGCGGACGGCGAGCGTCGGAGCCCGTCGACGGGCCGCGAAGAGATCGAGGTGGTAGGCCGACATGCCTCGGGCAAGCTCGATCGTCGCCGCCGCACCCGGTGCCGCCCGCAGCATGAGCCACAGCGTGTGGCCCCTGCCCCACCTGCGTCGCGAGTGAGCGGCGCTTCGCTGCGCGGCATGGCGTCGGTAGTCGAGCACGTCGGCTTCCACGCACACGACGCCG
>DATKGG010000076.1:0-28769 GCA_035510855.1 Acidimicrobiales bacterium | reverse complement strand
CAGCTCGATCACTAGGCGCGCTTGGCCGCTTTCTTGGTGGTCCTACGGCGCGTCGTCTTGCGAGCCGTCGACTTGCGAGCGGCTGTCTTCTTGGCCGGGCGGCGCTTGGCGACCTTCTTGGCGGTCGTCTTGCGTGCCCCGGTCTTCTTGGCGGTGGCCTTCTTGGCGGTCTTGCGAGCCGCGGTCTTCTTGACCGCGCGCTTCTTGACTGCCTTCTTGGCCGTGGTCTTCCGGGCCGTCGTCTTGCGTGCGGTGGTCTTCTTGGCCGGAGCCCTCTTCTTTACCGCGCGCTTCTTGACAGCCTTTCTGGCCGGGGCCTTCTTGGCCGTGGCCTTCTTTGCGGCTATCGCCACAATTTCCTCCTTGGTTTTCTGGTAACGCAGGGTGGAGCCTGCGGCACCCCGACTGCCAACGGCACTCGAGCTCCGCATTGCTGCACCAGTTGCACTGAACTGGCCTCGAGCCCGCGCGCACCCTGCCACCCGGCAGTACACGTCACGGTCGCAGACCGCGGTCCTTCCATCGGAGGCATAGTGACACTGGGGCGCTTCGCCCGACAGGAACGGCGTGCAGCTCGCACTACGTGCAACTCGCGTCGTGTCCCTCGTGTCATCAATAGTCCCCTCCCGCAGGAATGACCATTGCAAAGTCCACTCGCTTGACACACCCATGTCAAGCATTTGCGATTTCGCGGCCCGACCGTTGTCCGTGTGGTCGATGCAAACCGAGGTGTGTATCTCGGTCGCGCAGGAACAAAGAGCGTGTTCAGCGGCGTGCAGCGCAGTGTGCTCGTGCTCGGACCGACGCGTTCGGGCAAGACCAGCTCGCTGCTGATTCCGAACGTGCTGCTCGCTCACGGGGCGGTCGTGACGACATCCACGAAGGACGACGTGCTGCGCGCGACCTCGCCACAGCGCGCTCGCTCGGGGCACGTCGCGATGTTCGATCCGAGCGGGACCGTCGAGTGTCCCGACTCCGTGCAGCGCGTCGGGTGGTCGCCGATCGACGCCGCGTCGACGTGGGACGGGGCGGTGCTCACCGCCTCGTCGATGGTCGACGCATCGCGCCTCCGCGCGCGCGGTGCGGGGGCCCCCGACCACTGGTCCGAGCGCGCCGGCGCGCTGCTCGCACCCCTGCTGCATGCGGCAGCTCTCGAGGGGTCCGGCATCGGCGCCCTCGCCCGATGGGTCGACCTGCGCGAGGGCGGCGACGCTTTGAGCGTGCTGGTGCGTCAACGTGGCGAGGCGCACCAGGCACCCGCGGCGTTGAGCGGCCTGCTGTCCACGGACGAACGGGAGCTGTCCGGCATCTGGTCAACGACCGCCGGCGTCCTCGGCGCCTGGCGGACCGACGCGGCCCGGATCGCCTCGTCCGCGCCCCCGCTCGACATCCCGCGCTTCCTCTCGGGCCCCAACACGCTGCACGTCGTCGCGCCGTCGCGGCACCAGGTCGCGACGGCGCCGCTCGTCGCTGGCCTGCTCGACGCGCTGGTGCACGCGACCTACGACCGACACGACCACGGTCCGCCGCTGCTGCTCGCGCTCGACGAGCTCGCGAACGTCGCGCCGCTCCCCTCGCTCCCATCCATCGTGAGCGAGGGAGCGGGCCAAGGAGTGATCGTGCTCGGGTGCCTCCAGGATCTCAGCCAGGCACGCGTGCGATGGGGCGCCGCCGCCGACGGCTTCCTCTCGCTCTTCCCGACGACGGTCGTGCTGGGAGGGATCGCCGACGTCGCCACGCTCGACGCGTTGAGCCATCTCGCGGGACGCCACGAGTCGATCACGACCTCGGTGGCGCGTCCGCGTCGTGGCCGCAGCGTCGTCACGCGCTCGATCGTCGAGCGTCCGCGACTCGCGCCAGACGAGATCGCGCGAGGCATCGGCGGCCACGCGCTCGCGCTCGACGCGTCGAACCGCCTCGGCTGGGTGACGCTCACGCCTGCGCATCTTGACCGTCGGTTCGACTCGGCTCGCTCCCTCAGCTGAGCGCGCGGCCGTGGCTCGTCTCGCGCGCGCCTTGCAACGCACGATCCCGAGCACGTGTGTCGATTGTCGCGGCGTCGAGTCGAGCGAGGGACAGGCGCTCGCGTGCCGAGGCGCCCCGACGGTTGAGCACTCGGCCGAGCGAGAACCCCTTGGCGAGGTGCTGGTCGAGTGCGTCGCGACCGACGAGCCACGACCGAAGCGCCCCGGCCTCGACGGGCCTCGAGCCGAGCACGCGCACGCCCGCGCCGTCTCGGAGCACGACCGCTGGCCGTCGAGCGCTGCCAGTGAGCCCGGAGGCGAGGAGGCTCACCGAGGCGAGCACCCCGTCGGCGTCGTGGCCGAATCGGCTGGCGGTGGCCCAGGCACGGACCACCTGACGCCTGGTCACAAAGCCGTCTCCCAGGACAGCGGCGAACCTGTACTCGTCGAGGCGCCCCGTGCGTGCGGGTGCCTCGAGCGGGCACTCGACCGGCTCGAAGCTTGCGAGGATGCCGTCCCAGTGCTCGCGGACCGCCGTGGCGCTCGGGTGGGTCTTGGAGCCGGACCGCTCGATGCGGCCCCGTCGGTCTCGGGGCGTGGACATCGCAGCGAGCAGCCCGAGATCCACGCCGTCGACGTGCATCCGACCCGACGAGGTCACCCATGAGTCGCGGCGAGCCGCGTCGGGGAGGCCGGCGCGCAGCGTGGCGAGATACAGGGCGTCGGCTGCACGGCCATAGGCCCTGACCGATCGCGCGTCGAGCGGGACGCCTCGATCATCGTGGAGCGAGAGCACGACGTGGGTGTGCAGGTGCGGATCGAGCATCCGATTGATCCCGTGCGTGAAGCCCACCGCCCTCGGCACCCCGGTGGTGGCCCGTCGTCCGAGACCCTCGTCGCACAGGTAGCGAAGGGCCGCGCCCACGCCTTGCTCGTGAAGCGCCACGACGGACCGCGCGACGTCCGTCGGCTCCGTCGCGAGCAGCACGCTCACGGGCTTGGGCGCCGCGACGATCACGTCGAGCGCGCGTCGGCCGTCGCTCTGGGGCACCTCGAGCGCGCGCCCGAGCGCCGAGGCGATCGACTGGTTGGCGTCGCCAGCAAGGACCGAACCCGGTCCGTCGCGTCGAAGGCCGTCGAGCTCCAGGGCCGGGTCCGCGAGGAAGTACGTGCCATCGCCCGCGTAGTCGAGGACCCTGACCGTCACCTCTCGCAACGGTCGAGGAGCCGCAGCCCTGCTAGCTCGCTTCGTAGCGGGCGAGCACGCGCGTCGCTGCGCCAGCGGCCGCGCCCCTGAGGGGGTCGGGCGCGAGCACCTCGGCGTCGGGGCCCGCCTGGAGGAGGAGGCGCGACAGGAACGCCGACGAGGCCACGGCGAGCCGGACCACGAGCCGTCCGTCGGCGAGGTCGCCCACGAGGTCCACGCCGTCGGTGTCGGCCAGCCAGGCTGCGTTCTCGCCGATCGCGACGTCCACTCGCTCCGCGTCAGCGAAGCCGAAGACGTCCTCGAAGGGCGGCGGCGTGCCGTCGTGGGTCTGCTCGCCAATGTCGGTCACCTGGTCGATGCGGTCGATCCGGAAGGTGCGCCAGCCAACGGCGAGATGGCACCAGGCGAGCGCGTAGTAGCGGCCCGCGCGCTCTCGCACCGCGACCGGCTCCACCCGGCGCTCCCCGACGGTGTCCGAGGACGCCGAGTAATAGGTGATGAGCAGCTGGCGGTGCCCCGCGAGGGCGGCCTCGACCGCTGTCAGGGCCGGGGGGAGGTGCGCGTCGATGTCGACGTGCGCACCAGTGACGGCCTCGAGCTTGTTGAGCGCGCGGGCGAGTGCACCCTGGTCGTCGGCGCCCGCGAGGGCGAGCGACGCCCGTGCAGAGGCCGCCAGCTCGAAGCCGTCGCGCCAGGTCAGCTGCGGGCGAAACAGCCCCGAGTCGATCCAGCGCACCTCGTCGCCCTCCTCGTCGTCGAGCGGCACCTGGATGTCAAGCAGGTCGCCGTGGAGGAACGGCGGGATGCCCATGCAGGCTGCCTCGAGCAGCGACGCGCGCATCTCGTCGCGGCTGAGCCCGAACCTCGTCGACAGCTCGGTGATCGACGTCGTCTGGTGCTGCGCGAGCGTCGTGAGCACGGCGAGGAGCCGCTGGGCGGCGCTGGGTGTCGTCGAGGTTGGCTCGCGCGCGGACCGCCAGATGATCCCACCCGGCGCGGACCGAGGCGCGTCACGGATCGACTGGAGCCACTCGACGATCTCGTCTCGCACGCGGCTCGGCGCCAGCACCTCAGCGTGGTGCAGCAACGAGAGCACCCAGTTCCGGGCCAGGCCCGGAAGTCCCCACCCCATGGTGACGACCACCGAGCCATCGCGACGGAACTCAACCTCAGTGCCCTCGGCAAGCTCGGTGAGGACCGACCTCGCCACCGCAGCGTCGACGTGGACCTTGACGGGTCGGCCCCCTCGACCTGAGTCCCACGGCTTGGCGGCGCGCAGCTCGCCTCGCACTTGGTCGTCGATGGCACCGGTTCCGGGCTGGCTCACCCTCGGGATCCCCGTGATCCGGTCGACCCTGAAATGGCGAAGCTGGCCAGTCTCGAGATCGACGACGCCCAGGTACCAGCGGTCGGCGTGCTTGGTCAGCGTCCCGGGAGCCACCCGGCGCTCGCGTCCTTTGTGGACGAACACGACCTCGCATCGCTCGCCGATGGCGCGGAACAGATACGGCAGCGCCGGCAGCGACGCGAGCGTGCCCTTGGGCACAGCCGGGGGGGCATCGAGCAGCACCCGGGACACACCGTCTTGTCCGAACCCGAGCATCGCCGCGGCGAGCCCGAGCGCGCGCTCCTCGTCCTCGTCCAAGCCGAGATCGGGCAACCAGAACGATGACGGCTCGATGAGGTAGCCGACCTGGTCGTCGCTGTCCATCGGCACGGAGCGGATCTCGATACCAGCGGTTCGAAGCTCCCGCTTGTCACGCTCGAACTTCTGGCGCACGGCGTCTTGCCCCCCGTCGTAACCAGGGACGTCGGTGCGAAGGCGCGAGAGCGCCAGCGGCGTGGACGTGTTGAGCAATACCAGCACGAGATTGATCTGGCGCTCCTGCTTGTCGACGACCCTCGCCTTCGGCGTCGCGGTGTCAGACTTCGCCATGATCGGCCCACGTTACGCGCACCCTTTGAGGCCACGACCGAGGGGGGCGTCGAGCCGCGCGGCTGGTCGCCCTCAGAGGTCGATCTGGCGGCGGAAGGTCCCGGAGCGACCACCGGACTTCTCCCAGACCGCGGCGTGCTCGATCGCCATGGTCCGGTCCGCGCTCTTGCACATGTCGTAGATGCACAGGGCGGCAACGGTCGCGGCAGTCAGCGCCTCCATCTCGACGCCGGTGCGGTCCACGGTGTCGACGTGTGCCTCGGCCTCGACGTAGGTGTCGCCGATATTGAAGTTGACCGACACGTTCCCGACCAGCACGGGATGGCACATCGGGAGCAGCTCGGCCGCGCGTTTCGCCGCCTGAATGCCCGCGATCCGGGCCGCCCCGAGGACGTCGCCCTTGTGAATGGCGTTCGACGCGATGGACGCGGTCGTCTCGGGCAGCATCGTGACGCGGCACCGCGCCATGGCCCGGCGGGGCGAAACCTCGGACGGTCCGACCTCGCGCGCGAAGGGCGCCCCGATTGGGTCGAGGTGCAGCTGGTGGCGGTCCGGCACCCGCGAAGTCTACGACGGGGCCGGTCCCACCCCTGATGGTCGCTAGGATTGGCACTCGGCACTGAGGAGTGCCAAGTGTCTCGAGGAGACCGATGCCGACCTACGAGTACCGCTGCGAGTCCTGCGGGCGCTCCTTCGACGTCGTCCAGGGCTTCCACGACGCGGCGCTGACGACGTGCGAGGTGTGCGCGGGGACGTTGCGCAAGGTGTTCGCGCCCGTCGGGATCGTCTTCAAGGGATCGGGCTTCTACAAGACCGACAGCCGGTCCTCGTCCTCGCGCGCCACGCCCGGTGGGACGAAAGAGGACGCAAGCGGCTCGCCCGCGAAGGAGCCCGCGGTGTCGTCGAACGGTGCCGACGCTGCGAAGAGCTCGCCCGCGTCAACAGGCTCCTCTGACGCCGGATCCTCTCCGTCGTCGACCCCGGCCCCCGCATCGAGTGACGGCCCGAAGGGCGCTGCCGCCCCGAAGCCGGTCGCGCCGAAGTCCGCGTAGCGCTGGGAGGCTCGTGGCTCAATCGTCGCACGAGCGGGGTCGCCACGATCTTCTCCCCCGACGAAGTGATCGAGGACCTGTTCTCCTCTGTGTGGGGCCGACCGTCGATCCCGGTTGACGCCCGCGAGACGGGTCGCGGCGATCAACCTGCGACGCCTCGTCAGCCTCGGGCTCTTCGACGACGAGGGGTGGTCGATCGGTTGGCCTGACCAATGACGTGCAGGTCCCCCTTGGCCTAAGGAGGGGACCTCACCTCTTGGGCATTTGCCCAATCCAGGGCGGCCGACTTGCACCCTCTTCATGTCGGCGCTTCGGTAGAGGCTCGAAGAGGACCTGCGACAGCAAGGCTACGCAGGTATCACCGACTGTTCAACTGCCTTCTAGTTGCCCGACAGCGCCGCGTCGCTGATCGCGAGCGTCTGGCCCGCCGCGACGCCGGGCAGCCACTCGACGTCGCTGCCGATTGCGACGACGTCGAGGAGGAGCCGCTGCAGCGTGGAGGCCACGGTCATCTCGCGCAGGGGCTCGCCCAGCACGCCGTCGTTGATCCTGAGGCCCTCCGCACCGACTGAGAAGTCGCCTGAGATGGGGTTGACGCCCGAGTGCACGCCGGTGACCGACTGGACGTAGACGCCCTCGCCGACCTCGGCGAGGATCGCCTCGGCGTCGAGCTCGCCGGGTTCGAGGAGGAGCGCCCGGCAGCCCGCCGAGGGCGTGCCGCCGTAGCCGCCGCGCACCGCGGAGCCGGTCGACATCGTGCCCGCGCGTCGAGCAGAGACGGTGTCGAAGACGAAGCCCCGCAGCACGCCCGCGTCGATGAGCACGTTGCGCCGGCACGCCAGCCCCTCGCCGTCGGTGTGGCTCGCGGACAGGTGGCGCTGGTCGGTCGGGTCGTCGACGAGCGTCACGAGCGGAGAGGCGACGACCTCACCCACCCGGTCAGCGAACAACGAGCGCCCTTTGGTCACGGTCTCGCCCGAGAGCGCCGAGGCGATCACGGCGAGCACCGTGGCGGTGACACGAGGGTCAAAGACGACAGGGCTGTGCGTCGAGCCGGGCTTGGTCGCCCCGAGCATCCTCGTGGCGCGGTGCACGGCCTCCAACGCAGTCGCCTCGACGTCGAGGGCGTCGGGGCCACGACGCGCGGCGCTTGCGTAGCCGGTCTGGTCTCGCCCGCCGGCGGTGGCGATCGCGGCGAGCGAGAGCCACGACATCGAGCGCCTCGTGCTGGCCCGGATGCCCGTGGTCGACGCCATGGCTGACTCGACGACCGCGTCGCCGTAGGAGGCCCCGTCGATCTGGCGCACGCGCGAGTCGGTCGAGCGCGCGATGCGCTCAAGCTCGATCGCCATCGCGATCTTCTTGTCGGTCGGCACGCTCGACAAGGAGTCGTCCTCGAGGACCAGCTCGGCGAAGGGCACCCCATCTGGGGTGGCGAATCCGACCATCTCGTCGGGAGTGGCGAAACGAGCGTTATCACGCGCGTCGGCCAGCACCTCGTCGATGACGTCCGGCGAGAGCGAGCCCGCCGACGCGAAGCCGACGCGCGAGCCTCCCGGGGCCTCGATGAGGACCCGGATGCCCACGCCCGAGGTCGCTGCCGACGTCAGCGACTCGACGTCGCCCTGGTACGAGCGCACCTCGGTCTCGGTCCCCGACGCCGCGTAGACCTCGAGGAGCTCCCCGGGTGCGGCGCGCTCGACGATTGCTGTCGCGAGCGTGAGCAGGTCGGTCACGCCGCAGCCCCACCAACGGTCATCGCCGAGATGCGCATGGTTGCCTGGCCGCAGCCGACCGGCACCGACTGGCCGTCTTTCCCGCAGGTGCCCGGCGACATCGCGAAGTCCGTGCCGATCGCGTCGACCCTGGCCAGGATCTCAGGGCCGTTGCCGATCAGCTGGCAGTCGCGCAAGGGCGCGGTGAGCTTGCCGTCCTCGATGAGGTAGGCCTCCGAGGTCCCAAAGGTGAAGTCGCCCGTCGCGGTGTTCACCTGGCCGCCGCTCAGCTGGGCGACGTAGATGCCCCTCGGGGTCTGCGCGACGATCTCGTCGGGGTCCTCGGTGCCCGCGAGCACGAACGTGTTGGTCATCCGAACGAGCGGCAGGCACTGGTAGGACTCGCGGCGGCCGTTGCCCGATGAGGCGCGCGCGCCCTTTCGCGACTGGAGCCAGTCCCACATGTAGTCGGTGAGCACCCCGTTCTCGATCAGCACGTTGCGCGCGGCTGGACGGCCCTCGTCGTCGATCGCGAGCGCACCCCACTCGAGGTCCATCGTGCCGTCGTCGACGAGCGTGACGAGCGGGCTCGCGACGAGCTGTCCGACGCGGCCCGCGTACACGGACGCCTCCTTCAGGATCGCGTCGGCCTCGAGCCCGTGGCCGCAGGCCTCATGGAACAAGATCCCTCCGGAACCGCCGGCGAGCACCACGGGCATCTCCCCGACGGGCGCCGGGCGCGCGTCGAGCTTGGAGAGCGCCTGTCGAGCCGCCTTGCGAGCCTTGGCCGGGACGTCCTCGCGCTCGAAGACCTCGAACCCGCTCGTCTTCGCGATCGGCTCGAAGCCCGTCTGCATGCCGGTGTCACCGCTCGCCACGCAGATCACGTTCATCCGAGTCCGCACGAGGTCGTCGGTCGCGTACGTGCCGTCGGAGTTGGCAACGAGGATCTGTCGCCTCGAGTCGCCGATGCCGACCATCACCTGGGCGATGGAGGATCCCGCGGACCGCGCGGCGTCGTCAGCGGCTTCGAGGAGCTCGACTCGACGGCCCTTGGCGACGTCGCCCGGGATCACGTCCACGCGCACAGGGTGCACCGCGAGTGCGCCCAGCGCGGCAGGAGTCGTCGTCCCGCCACCGCGCGCCACCGACGACGCGGTGCGCGCGGCCTCGAGCAGTCCGCGCTCGCTGAGGTCCGTGGTGTGCGCGAAGCCGGTCGTCTCCCCAACGACGACCCGGATGCCCGCCCCCCGCTCGTGGCTGTTGCCGAGCTCTTCGACCTTGCGCTGGTCCATCGAGGCGAAGCTCGAGGCCTTGTCCTCGCAGAACACCTCGGCGAACTCGCCTCCTCTGGCAAGGGCCTCGGCAAGGACTCGATCGATGGTGTCGCGCTCGATGAGCTCGGCGATGGTCATGCCCGGATCGTACCGAGGCGCCACGCCACCGCGCACAGCCGGACCCTCGGTGGCCACACCGATAGGCTCCGTCGGAATGCTCCTGCAGTCCATCGAGACCCCGTCGGACCTGCGCCTCCTCTCTGAGGACCAGCTCGTCGAGCTCGCCGCGGAGATCCGGAGCTTCATTGTCGACGCGGTCACCAAGACCGGCGGCCACCTCGGCTCGAACCTCGGGGTCGTCGAGCTCACGATCGCCTTGCACCGCGTCTTCGACTCGCCTCGGGACGCGCTGCTCTTCGACACGGGCCACCAGGCCTACGTCCACAAGCTCCTCACGGGCCGGCGCTATGGCTTCAAGAACCTGAAGCAGCGCGGCGGACTCTCGGGGTACCCGAGCAGGGCCGAGAGCGAGCACGACTGGATCGAGAGCTCGCACGCCTCGACCGCGCTGTCCTACGCGCACGGCCTCGCCACCGCGTTCGAGCTGCGCGGCGAGCTCCAGGGCCACGGTGGCAACCGTCGGGTCGTCGCGATCGTCGGGGACGGCTCGCTCACCGGCGGCATGGCCTACGAGGCGATCAACAACCTCGGCCACTCGGGCCGACGCTGCGTCATCGTGCTCAACGACAACGGTCGCAGCTACGCGCCGACGATCTCGCGGCTCAGCGAGTCGCTCACCAACCTGCGACTCCACCCGGCCTACGTCCAGGCGCGCGATCGCCTTCGGCGCGTGCTGCGCGAGATCCCGGGCGTGGGCGAGTTCGCCTACGTCGGCGTCCACGGCGTGACGTCGGTCCTCCGCGAGATCGTGACGCCGCACACGTTCTTCGAGGCACTGGGCGTGCGCTACGTGGGTCCCATCGACGGCCATGACATCGGGGTGCTCGAGCAGTCGCTCCGCAACGCCGCGGAGTGGGACGGGCCGATCGTGGTCCACGTGCTCACCGAGAAGGGCCGCGGCTACGCCCCCGCCGAGCAGGACGACGTCCAGCGACTGCATGACTTCCGGGTCAAACCAGCCATCGGCGACGACGACCTGTCCGTCGTGCCAGAGAGCTACACCGACGCGTTCTCGCGCTCGCTCGTCGACCTCGCCGCACGCGACGACCGCGTCGTGGCGCTGACCGCCGCGATGCCCGGCCCGACAGGGCTGCTGCCCTTCCAGTCCAAGTTCCCCGAGCGCTTCTTCGACGTCGGGATCGCCGAGCAGCACGAGATGACAGCCGCCGCCGGCATGGCGATGGGCGGGCTGCGGCCGGTCGTCGCGGTGTACTCGACGTTCTTCACCCGCGCGTTCGACCAGGCGAACCTCGACGTGGGGCTGCACCGCCTCCCCGTCGTGACGGTGCTCGACCGGTCCGGGATCACCGGCGACGACGGACCGAGCCACCACGGCGTGCTCGACCTCGCGCTGTGCCTCTCGATCCCGGACATGACCGTGTTCGCACCGTCGAACGCCGACGAGGTCGGCGTCATGCTCGAGTCGGCGCTCTCGCTCCCGGGACCTTCGTCAATCCGCTTCCCGAAGACCCTGCCCCCAGAACGCTGCGTCGGGGTGGGCAAGGGGCTTCGCGCGCGCCGGCTACGCGACGGGGATGGCTCAGTCTGCGTGCTCGCCGTCGGCAAGCTCGTGGGCGCAGCCCTCGATGCCGCCGACCTGCTCGCCGCACAAGGCATCGACCCTGCCGTCTTCGACGTGCGCGTGGTGTCGCCACCGGACCCAGAGATGATCGACGCGGCACTCCTGCATCGAGTCGTCGTCACCGTCGAGGACGGCTTCCGCCATGGCGGGGCTGGCGAGTTCCTCCTCGGCGCGCTCGCGACCGCGGCGCACGAGTCGGGCGTCGCCACCCCGACGGGGCGCGTCCTCGGCATTCCGCGGGCCTTCGTGGCACACGGCAAGCCAGACGACCTGCTCAAAGAGCTCGGGCTCGACGGCGCGGGCATGGCCGAGTCGGTGCGCCGAGCGCTCGAGGGATCCCCCGAGGCCGTCGTGGCGATCCCGTTCGCCACGCACCAGACGGGGCTGCCGCCAATCCGCTGACGGGCTCAGGCGGGGTTGTTCGCGCCCTTCAGCGTGACGAACTCGTCCACCTGGGCGTAGGCCTCGAGCGACTCGCCGGCGTCGCCCCAGAACCCCTGGAGCACGTCGAAGTCCACCCCGTCCCTCGAGAGGTAGTGGTTGTTCACGTCGGTGATCTCGAGCTCGCCCCGTCCTGATGGCTGGAGCGTCTTCACGACGTCGTAGACGGAGGGGTCGTAGCAGTACACGCCCGTGACCGCGAAGTGGCTCGGCGGGTCGTCTGGCTTCTCGATGATCTCCACGATCTGGCCGGCCTCGTCGAGCACGGGCACGCCGAGGTGCCGGAGATGGTTCTCGTCGTCCATCTCGCACAGCAGCAACCGCGCGCCTGACGGCTCTCGCTCGAACGCCTCGATCGTGTCGGCGATCGAGCGCTCGAGCAGGTTGTCGGCGAGCATGAGCACGATCGGGACGCCGTCGGCGAACGACTCGGTGAGCCCGAGCGCCTCGGCGATCCCGCCGGGGCGCTCCTGGACCGCAAACTCGAGGTGCTCGACGGCAAGCCGCGAGCCGTCGTCAAGGAGCTCGCGGAAGGCCTCCATGTGCTCGGGCCCCGTGACGATGATCAGCTCGGTGAGGTTCGCCCGGACGAGCGCCTCGACCGCCCACTCGATCATCGGACGACCGCCGATCGGCAGGAGGTGCTTGTTCGTGGTGGCCGTGAGAGGGTGGAGCCTCGAGCCGGTTCCACCCGCCAACAAGACGCCCCTCACGACGGATCAGCCTAGTTTTCGTGGCTCGAGGGCTTGGGATGTCCCCCCAGGCCGTGAGGCAGCCGCCTGCGTAACGCTGCCAGGCATCCGATTGACTACAGGGGCATGAGACGTCCTAGAGGAGGCACCGTGGGATTCGAGATGGAGCTGAGCGACGAGCAGTGGCGCGAGAAGCTGCCCCGCGACCGCTACGAGGTCCTGCGCGGGGCCGGGACCGAGCCCGCGTTCTCGGGCTCCCTCCTCCACGTCGAAGCGGACGGGTCGTTCACCTGCGGCGGCTGTGGCCAGGCGCTGTTCGAGTCCGGCGCGAAGTTCGACTCGGGCAGCGGCTGGCCAAGCTTCGACAAGGCGATCGAGGGCACCGTGATCGAGCGTGCCGACAACAGCCACTTCATGCGCCGTACCGAGATTGTGTGCTCGCGCTGCGGGGGGCACCTGGGCCACGTGTTCGATGACGGTCCGACCGACACGGGCATGCGTTACTGCGTGAACTCGCTGGCCGTTGACTTCGAGACGGCGCCGGACGCCGAGCCCGCCGACAAGCCGGAGCGCAGCTAGACGTCGAGGAACCGGCGCACGGCGAAGGCGGACCCGATCCCGCCGATGAGCGCGCCGATGAGGACCACGACGACGTCGGTCATGAATACGTGCCATCCCGTGAGGCGCATCTGGGCACCGAGCGACTGCGGGTTGTGCGGATTGCTGATGTTGTCGACCACCACGTGGATGCCGTAGACCCAGGCTGACGCGAGGAACGCGCCAAGGAGCCCCTGGATCATCCCTTCGGCGATAAACGGGACTCGGATGAACCAGTTGGTCGCGCCAACGAGCTTCATGACCGAGACCTCTCGGCGTCGAGCGAAGATCGCCATGCGAATGCTGTTGAGGATGAGGACGCTCGCCGACAGCAAGAGCACGAGTGCGATCACCAGCAATGCGACCTGAAGCCAGTTGACAGTCGTCTGGATGGCATGGATCTCCGCCTGTGGCGAGACGACCTGGAACACCCCTGGGGCGCCTGTGAACTCGCTGACGATGATGGCCGCGTCCGCGGGCTGGGCGGGCGTGCAGCGGAACGACGAGGGCGTTGTCTTGGGTGTGAGCGTCGCCGCGTCCACTCCGAGAAGTCGAACGGCCTCGTAGTAGTCCCAGCGCTTCGAGCGGAACTTGCACTGCTGATCGACGTACGGGGACTGCTTGAGCTCGGCTTGGACGGCGTTGTGCTCACCCAGCGTCGAGGTTGCGGACATGTACACGATCACCTCGGTCTGGCGCTCCCAGCTCGCCGAAGCCTGCGCGGCGCCCTGCTTGAGGTACAGCGCTGAGCCCACGAGTCCGAGCGAGACCGTCACGGTGAGGACTGCGGCCATCGTCATCAGGCGGTTCCGCCAGAGGTTGGTCGCGGTCTCTCGGATCGCGTAGCGCAGGAAGTTGACCATCAGCCAGCGACGCCCTGGGGGTCCTCGATGCCGTAGACGCCGCGGGACTGGTCGCGGACCAGCAGGCCCTCGTCGAGCTCGACCACACGTCGGCGCATCCGGTCGACCAGCAGCTTGTCGTGGGTCGCGACGACCACGGTCGTCCCTGTTCGGTTGATCCGGTCGAGCAGGGCCATGATCCCCTCGGAGTTGGTGGGGTCGAGGTTGCCCGTGGGCTCGTCGGCGAGGAGGATGAGGGGGCGGTTCACGAAGGCGCGAGCGACGGCGACGCGCTGCTGCTCGCCGCCGGACAGCTCGTTCGGGAGGCTCTTGGACTTGTGGGAGAGCCCCACGAGCTCGAGGATCTGGGGGACCTGCTGGTTCACGACCGTCGCGGGCCGGCCGATGACCTCGAGCCCGAACGCCACGTTCTCGAAGACCGTCTTGTTGGGCAGGAGTCGGAAGTCCTGGAACACGCAGCCGATGTTGCGCCGAAGATACGGGACGCGCCACTTGGGCAGGTGCACGATGTCCCGCCCGGCCTCGAGGATCTTGCCCTGGTCAGGCAGCTCCTCTCTGAGGAGCAGGCGCAGCAGCGTCGTCTTGCCCGAGCCTGACGAGCCGACCACGAACACGAACTCGCCCTTGTCGATCGACAGCGAGATGTCACGAAGCGCGACGGTCCCGGCGCGGTAGGTCTTGGTGACGTTCTGCAGCTCGATCATGGGGTTGGTGCTGCGGGACAGCTCGGCAGGTCGCTGCCCGTGGTGCGGCGCTGCCAGCCTACCGAAGGGGCTCGCGATGCCCGTGTCAAGGTGACGTGCGGCGCCGACGCAGCTCGGCCTCGATGAACTCGTCGATGTCACCGTCCAGCACGAGGGCGACGTTCCCCGTCTCCTCGTTCGTCCTTAGATCTTTCACAAGCTGGTACGGCGCGAGCACGTACGAGCGGATCTGGCTGCCCCAGGCGTTGTCGGTGCGCTCGCCGGAGAGCTCGTCGAGCTCGGCCTTGCGCTCCTCGCGGGCGCGCTCGGCGAGCTTGTTCGCGAGGATCTGCATCGCTCGTGCTCGGTTCTGGTGCTGACTCCGCTCGTTCTGGCAGCTCACGACGATGCCGGTCGGCAGGTGCGTGAGGCGAACGGCCGAGTCGGTCTTGTTCACGTGCTGGCCCCCCGCGCCCGACGAGCGATAGGTGTCGACTCGGAGGTCCTTCTCGTCGATCTCGACGTCGTCTTGGACGTCGTCGAGGAAGGGCGTCACCTCAACAGAGGCGAAGGATGTCTGGCGGCGGTGCTGCGAGTCGAACGGACTCATCCGCACGAGGCGGTGCACACCGCGCTCCGCGTCGAGCAGGCCGTAGGCGAAGCGGCCCTTCACGATGAACGTCGCGGACAAGAGCCCGGCCTCCTGTCCCTCGGTCACCTCGTCGACCTCGACCTCGAAGCCTCGACGCTCCGCCCATCGCGAGTACATGCGCAGCAGCATCTCGGCCCAGTCCTGGGCGTCGGTCCCGCCGGCCCCCGCGTGGATCTCGGCGATCGCGTCGCGCTCGTCGTGCTCGCCCGTGAAGAGGCTCTGCAGCTCGAGTGCGTCGACGCGCTTGGTGAGCGAGCCGATCGAGGCGGACAGCTCTGTCTCGAGCGAGGCGTCACGCTCGCCGGTGCGATTCGCCTCCTCCACCATCTCGGCGAGCACCTCGGCGTCGCCGAGGGACGCGTCGAGCGAGTCGAACGCCTCGAGGTCGCCCGCGACCCGTCCGAGCTCGGTCGTGATCGCCCGGGCGTGGTCCGCGTCGTCCCAGAGCCCGGGCTCGGCGGCCTCGGCCTCGAGCGTCTTGGAGCGAGCGCGGCGCTCGGCGATCCCCAGGTACTGCTCGGCCTCTGTCAGGCGGTGGCGCAGGCCCGCGAGTGCGTCACCGGCCGCGACCTCGCCCGGCCGCTCAGGCCCTGCCATGGCAGAACTTGAACTTCTTGCCCGAGCCGCACCAGCACGGCTCGTTGCGCCCGATCTTCTCGTGGGGGGCCTTCACCACGGTGGCAACAGCCTGTGGCTCGCTCGTCTCGTCGCCGGCCACCGGCGCGAGCGAGGTCAGCGACTGGGGGTCTTCCTGGGCGGCATAGGTCGCGCGCGACAGGTCGGTCGTCGCCGCGTCCGGCTCGGCCGGGGTGGCCTCAATGTGGGTGATATAGCGCAGGTAGTCGTCGTCGATCGAGTCGAGCAGCTTCTCGAACATCGTGTAGCCCTCGCGCTGCCAGGCGACGAGCGGGTCCAGCTGGGCAACGGCGCGCAGGTGAATGCCGTCTCGCAGGTGGTCCATCTCGCTCAGGTGCTCGCGCCAGCGCTGGTCGAGGATCTGGAGCATGACGTCCCGCTCGATCGCCCGAGCCGTCTCCTCGCCGCCTGGCAATTCCTCGCAGTGACGCTCGTAGTACTCGACGCCGTCACTGCGGACGAGGTCGGTGAGCGCGTGCAGCGACTCGTTCTCAGCGAGCTCTTCGGCGGTGAGCGTGGTCGGCCAGTACTGCGTGGCCTCGAGGATGAGCCGGTGCAGGTCCCAGTCCTCGGGGAACTCCGAGGGACAGGAGCGCTCGACCAGCGTCTGGGCCGCCACGTCGATCAGCTCGAGTGTCCTCGCGTGCAGGTCCTCGTCCTCGAGGATCTGGAGGCGGCGCGCATAGATCACCTTGCGCTGCTCGTTCATCACCTCGTCATACTTGAGGACGTCCTTGCGGGTCTCTGCGTTGCGGCCCTCGACGGTGTTCTGCGCTCGCTCGATCGCCTTGGTCACCATCTTCGCTTCGATGGGCACGTCGTCGGGGATGGCCCGGTCCATGACCCAGCTGACCGCACCGGTCGCGAAGAGCCGCATGAGCTCGTCCTCGAGCGACAGGAAGAACCTTGACTCGCCCGGATCGCCCTGGCGTCCCGAGCGCCCACGCAGCTGGTTGTCGATGCGCCGGGACTCGTGGCGCTCGGAGCCCAGCACGTAGAGACCGCCTGCCTCGATCACTCGCGCGGCGTCCCTCGTGCACGCCGGGGTGTGCCGCGCGAGCGCCTCGGGCCATGCCGCTTCCCAGGCCTCGTCGCCCGGGGTGAGCCCCTGGCCGCGGAGCTCTCGCTGCGAGAGGTTCTCGGCGTTGCCGCCGAGGACGATGTCGACGCCTCGGCCAGCCATGTTGGTCGCGACGGTGACCGCACCCGGACGCCCCGCCTGCGCGACGATCTCGGCCTCGCGGAAGTGCTGCTTCGCGTTGAGCACCTCGTGGGGGATCCCGCGCTTGTCGAGCAGCCTCGAGAGGTGCTCGGACTTCGCGACAGAGGCGGTGCCGACGAGCACCGGCTGGCCGCGCTCGCGGCGCTCGACGATGTCCTCGACGACGGACTCGAACTTGGCGTCCTCGGTCTTGTAGATCAGGTCTGGCTCGTCACGACGCTGATTGGGCCGGTTCGTCGGGATCGGGATGACCGTGAGCTTGTAGGTGTTGGAGAACTCCGCGGCCTCGGTCTCTGCCGTGCCCGTCATCCCTGCGAGCTTCTCGTAGAGGCGGAAGTAGTTCTGGAGCGTGACCGTCGCCCAGGTGTGGCTCTCCTCTTTGATCTTGACGCGCTCCTTGGCCTCGACGGCCTGGTGGGTGCCGTCAGCCCATCGCCGTCCCTCGAGGGTTCGCCCGGTGAACTCGTCGATGATCTTCACCTCGCCGCCGTCGACGATGTAGTCCTTGTCGCGGTGGTACAGCTCCTTGGCCAGGAGCGCTTGGGTGAGCTGGTGCACGTAGTTGGTCGCGACCGCGTCGTAGAGGTTCGCGACCCCGAGCGACTGCTCGACCTTCGAGATGCCTTCCTCGGTCGGCGCGACCGTGCGCTTCTCTTCGTCGACCTCGTAGTCGGCGTCCCGTGTCAGGCCCCGCACGATCGAGGCGAACTGGTAGTAGAGCTTCGTCGCGTCGTCGGCCGGACCCGAAATGATGAGCGGCGTCCTCGCCTCGTCGATCAGGATCGAGTCGACCTCGTCGACGATCGCGTAGACGTGGTTGCGCTGGACCATGTCCTCCTTCGAGCGTGCCATGTTGTCGCGCAGGTAGTCGAAGCCGAACTCGGTGTTTGTCCCGTAGGTGACGTCGCAGGCGTACGCCATGCGCTTGTCGGTAGGTTCCGAGAGGTCGGGGCCAACGCGGCCGACCGTGATCCCGAGGAACTGGTGCAGCCGTCCCATCCACTCAGAGTCGCGGGTCGCCAGGTAGTCATTGACCGTGACCACGTGCACGCCGCGCTGCTCGAGGGCGTTCAGGTAGACGGGCAGCGTTGACACGAGGGTCTTGCCCTCCCCCGTCTTCATCTCGGCGATCCATCCGAAGTGCAGCGCCATGCCACCCATGAGCTGGACGTCGTAGTGGCGCTGGCCGAGCACTCGCTTGCTGGCCTCTCGAACCACCGCGAACGCCTCGATCAACAGGTCGTCGATCGTCTCGCCCTTGGCGATGCGCTCCCGGAACTCCACCGTCTTTGCGGCGAGCTCTTCGTCCGAGAGCCGCTCGGTCTGCTCTTCGAGCGCGTTGATCGGCGTGACGAGCGCGGAGAGCTGCTTGACCCGACGGCTCTCACCGGCCCGCAGGAACTTCTCGAAGACGGCCATGGCGATTCGAGCCTAACGGTGACCTCGACACGGAATTGTTGGGCTGCGCGCGGCTGACCTGGTCTTTGACCCCACACTCGCCTGCAGCAGGGCACACATCCCGCGATCGCTCGCGGCACGCTTTCCCCCGTCGCTGCCAAGAGGGAAGATCCCCGGTGGCAGGCAGGACTTACTCCTAAGCCGCACCATGATCAGCGACTTGCGTCGCCTTACGTGGGTCGTTTCGCCTGCGACTGGCCTCGACTTGCAACCACAGACCCGCACGCAGCCCGCGCCAATGCTAGATGCCCCGGGCGTCCGCGCCGGCGCGGGAACGAGCCAGCGACCTCCCGGGCCACGAGACGTGGATCGACCACCAAGGACCCGCTCACGACGGCCCTGCTGGCTTGCGATGATGCCAGTGGCCTATGGGGGCCACTGTTCGCGCGCCGGCGTGGTGATCGCAAGGACGACGACGAGGCGTGCGGCGAGGACGACGACGGCGAGCGGGAGGAGCAGCCGAGCTGGACCGCTCGTGGTGCGAACCGCAAAGCGCAGGGCGCTCCGGTGGTGCGCGACCTGCATGCGATACGGCGCGACGCGGCGCGAGACACCCTCGACGTGGGTGACCACGGCATCCGGCGCGGTGCCGACCTGATGGCCGGCGCGCTTCGCGCGCCAGCAGAGGTCCATGTCCTCGGCGAACATGAAGTAGCGCTAGTCGAAGCCGCCGAGCTCTTCGAACAGCGACCGCCTGAGGATCAGGCACGAGCCCGAGACCCAGTCGGTCGTCCCGTCGGGTGCGGGGTCCGTCTCGCGATACCGCCGGGTGAAGGGGTTCCTCGGCCACACTCGTCCGAGCATCGCGTGCCCGACCGCGTCGAAGGCGTTCGGGAACTGGCGCATCGACGGGTACCTGGTGCCCGCCTCGTTCAGAATGGTCGGGCCGACGATCCCCCATGACGGGTTCGCCTCGAGCGAGTCGGCCAGGACGCCGAGCGCGCCATCGTGCAGGATCACGTCGGGGTTCGCCACGACGACCAGCTCGGCCTCGCCGAGGGCGGCGACGCCGCGGTTCGCCCCTGCCCCGAAGCCGAGGTTGCGCCCTGGCTCGACGATGTGCACGCGCTGGGCGAGCTTGCCGAGCGCCGTGGCCGACGCGCCGTCACCGGCGTTGTCGACGACGACGACCTCGTGCACCCCTGAGGCAAGGACCGAGTTGACCGCGTTCACGAGGTGCGAGCCCGCGGTGAAGTCGACGATGACGCAGCCGACCGTCGGTCGCCGCGATGGAGCCGGGGTCACAGGCTCCGTGTGAACCGGAACCGGATCAGCGCGCGGAGGGCGCCGAAGCCGTCGCGCCAGGTGATCTTCTTGCCCTCGTGGAACTCCCTGCCCGCGTAGCTGATGGGGACCTCGACGATGTCGTAGCCCTGGCGCAGCACCTTGGCGGTGATCTCCGGCTCGAAGTCGAAGCGGTCAGAGACGACGTTGACGGGCGCGATGACCCGCCGGTCGAACAGCTTGTAGCACGTCTCCATGTCGTTCAGCCGCTTGGCGTACAGGACGCTCGTGACGAGCGACAAGAAGCGGTTGCCGAAGCGATGGAGCCCCGACATGTTCCTGCCGCTGCCCGCGAACCGGTTGCCGTAGACCGCGACCGCGCCGCTGTGCAGGACCGGGCCCAAGAGCACGTGCCAGTCCTCGGGGTTGTACTCGAGGTCGGCGTCCTGGACGATGACGAGGTCCCCGGTCGCCGCGGCCAGCCCCGTTCGCAGGGCCGCACCTTTGCCCAGGTTCGACGGATGCGACAGCACCCGCACCCTCGGGTCCTCGATCGTCGCGAGCACCTTGGCCGTCTCGTCACTCGAGCCGTCGTTGACGATCACGAGGTGAATCTCCAACGGGAGATCGACGAGGAGGCACCGCGCGATGATCTCTTTGACCGTCGCCTGCTCATTGAAGACGGGCATCAAGACGGTCAACGTCTTGTACTCGATAGGTGGCAGTGTGCGCATTTCGCTTCGGGCTCCTCAAGCGGTCAAGCAAGGCTAGCGAACGTGCACGTGGCGCCCAAGAGCCCGCTACGCGGCGATCGTTTGGAAGTGCTCGATCGTCCAGGCGAGGCCGGTCTCGAAGGAGACGACCGGTGCCCAGCCGAGCAGCGCGGCCGCCCTCGCGATGTCGGGGCGCCGCCTCGTCGGGTCGTCGGTCGGGAGCGCCTGGTGGATGATCGGCGACGAAGAGCCCGTCGCCGCCAGCACGCGATGGGCAATCTCGAGCATCGTGAACTCGAGCGTGTTGCCGAGGTTCACCGGACCGGTGACGTCCGCGTCGAGGAGCGCGATGAGCCCGGCGACGAGGTCGCTCACATAGCACACGCTCCTCGTCTGGGAGCCGTCGCCGAACACCGTGAGCGGGTCGCCGCGAAGCGCCTGGGCGATGAAGGTCGACACCACCCGACCGTCGAGCGGCGACAGCCGTGGCCCGTACGTGTTGAAGATCCGCGCGACGCCGACGCTCGCACCGAGCTCACGATGGTGCGCGAACGTCAGCGCCTCTGCGAAGCGCTTCGACTCGTCGTAGACGCTTCGCGGGCCGATCGGATTCACGTTGCCCCAGTACTCCTCGCGCTGGGGATGCTCGAGCGGATCGCCGTAGACCTCGCTCGTGGACGCGAGCACGAATCGAGCGCCATGGGCGCCCGCAAGCTCGAGCAGCCGCCTCGTGCCCTCGCTCCCGGCGGCGAGTGTCTCGAGCGGCATGGTGAGGTACACCGGTGGCGACGCCGGCGACGCGAGGTGCATGACAGCATCCACAGCTCCGATGACAGGGACGTCGGCCGACACGTCGCACTCGATGAAGCTGAACGTGTCGTGTGCGCCCGCGGCAATGAGATTCCCCATCGACCCTGTGCACAGGTTGTCGAGGGCGATGACCTCGTCGCCGCGGGAGAGCAGCGCGTCGCAGAGGTGCGAGCCGAGGAAGCCCGCGCCTCCCGCGACAACGACCCTCACGATCTCCCGATGCCCGAGTACGAGAAGCCCAGCCGGTGCACGAGCCCGCTCTCGAGGAGGTTGCGGGCATCGACGATCGCGGGGTTGGCGACGAGCCCGCGGATCTTGGAGTAGTCGAGCCAGCGGAACTCCTGCCACTCGGTGAGGATCGCGATCACGTGCGTGCCGGTGACCGCCTCGTAGGCGCTGTCGAACACGGTCAGGTGCGCGAGGTCGGGCTGGTCCGCGTCCGCGGTGGACACGGTCGGGTCGAACGCCCGGATCGAGGCGCCGGCCGCGACCAGCAGCTTCGTGATCGACAGGGCGGGCGAGTCGCGGCGGTCCCCGGTGTTGGCCTTGAAGGACAGGCCCAGCACCGCGATCGTGCGGTCGCGGACCGTTCCGCCCGCGGCCGTGGCGATCTTGCCGACCACCCGGCGCATCTGCTCCTCGTTGCCCGAGATCGCCCCGCGCACGATGGAGACGTCGTAGCCGGCCGCGTTCGAGATGGCGACGAGCGCCGCGGTGTCCTTCGGGAGGCACGAGCCGCCCCAGCCCGGCCCCGGTCGCAGGAACTCGAAGCCGATCCGCTTGTCGTACCCGACGCCGAGAACGAGGTCGAGGACGTCGGCGCCCACTGCCTCGCACAGACCGGCCATCGTGTTGATGAAGGTGAGCTTGGTCGCGAGGAACGCGTTTGAGGCGTACTTGATGAGCTCGGACGTTGTCGCGTCCGTGATCACCGCGGGTGCCCCTGAGTCGCTGAACAGCTCGGCGACGCGCGCGGCCGCCTCACGGTCGTCGGCGCCGACGACAACGCGATCGGGGTTGAGCGAGTCGGCGACCGCCGTGCCCTCGCGAAGGAACTCGGGATTCGACACGACCACCACGTCGGCGCGCCCGAGCACGCGCTCGACGATGCCGACCGTCCCGACCGGCACCGTCGACTTGTTGACGATGATCGCCCCGTCGACAAGGTGCGGCGCGATCTCGGAGGCTGCCGCCGTGATGTAGGACAGGTCGGCGGACCCGTCGGCGGACTGCGGTGTCTCGACGCACAAGAACACGAACTCCGCGCCGACGACTGCCTCCGCGGCGCTCCGGACCGTCCGGAGCCGCCCCGTCGAGATGCCGTCCTTCAGCATCTCTTCGAGGCCGTGCTCGACGATCGGCGAGCGACCTTGGCGAAGGATCTCGAGGCGGCGCTCGTCTCGCTCCGCGAGCATGACCATGTGTCCGTGGTGACTGAGCACCGCCGCGGTGGGGAGCCCGACGTAGCCCGCGCCGACGACCGCGACGCGGCGTACGCCCGCCTTCGGCATCGGTGAGCGGTCAGTCTGCGTCACGCACGCTCCCTTCTACGAACGCGGCCACGAGGCGGTGCATCGCGTCTTCCCATGCAGGCAGAAGATCGTACCCTTCGGCCAAGAGCCGACCCGGCTGCAGCACTGAGTTCTCGGGCCGCGGCGCGAGTGGCTGCGGATCGAGCTGCGACGTCGAGATCGCCGTCACCGAATCGGGATCGCCGCCCGCCGCGTCCACGACCGAGTGCACGAGCTCGAACCAGGTCGTCGATCCCGCGTTTGTCAAGTGGACGATTCCTGCAAGGCGTGCGCGCACCAGGGTGACGAGACCCGCGGCGAGGTCTGCGGCGAACGACGGACAGCCCCGTTGGTCGTCGACAAACCGCATCGGCTCGCCGCGGAGCGCGCGATCAACGGCGAGTCGCACGATGTTCCGACCATGGAAGCCCGCCACCCATGAGACCCTCGCGATCGTCGCGTCCGGCGGGCACGCGCGCTCGCCGCCGAGCTTGGTCTCGCCGTACACCGAGCGTGGGCCGGTTCGGTCGCCCTCTAGGTAGGCGGAGCGCTTGGTCCCGTCGAAGACGTAGTCGGTCGAGACGTACACGAGGTGCGCTCCTGCCGCGCTCGCGGCAGCCGCGACGTTCGACGTCCCCGTGGCGTTCACCGACCACGCGAGCTCGGGCTCGGTCTCGGCGCGGTCGACAGCGGTGTACGCCGCGAGGTGGACCACGACGTCGGGCTTGGCTGCCGCGACCACGCGCTCGACAGCGCCCTTGTCCTCGATCGCGAGGTCGGCGTGCGTGACCGAGGCGACCTCGAACTCCCCTGGTGCGACCTGGCTGCCACCGAGCAGCGCGGTCGCCGCCCCGCCCACTGGGATGCGGCCCTCGAGCGCGTCGACGACGTCAGTGCCCAGCTGTCCGGATGCCCCGGTCACAAGGACCCGCATCAACCAGCCTTGCCCCACTCCTCTTCGGCGATCGGCGCGCGGTCTCGCAGCGGCTCCCACCACGAGCGGTTCTCGACGTACCACGCCACCGTGCTCGCGATGCCGTCCTCGAAGGAGATCGACGGCGTCCACCCGAGCTCGGTTCGGATCTTCGAGATGTCGAGCAGGTAGCGGCGGTCGTGGCCAGGACGGTCGGGGACGATCATCTTGAGCGACGAGGGCTTGCCGAGCGCCGCAAGGATGGTGTCGGCGATCTGCTCGATCGACTTCTCGACGCCAGAGCCCACGTGGTACGTCTCGCCGATACGTCCTCGCTGCAGCACGGTCTCGATTGCCGCGCAGTGGTCTATGACGTGGAGCCACTCGCGGCGGTTCTGCGTCGAGGCGTACAGCGGGATCGGCTGGTCGTCCATCGCCTTCGTGGTGAAGACGGGTATCACCTTCTCGGGGAACTGGTACGGGCCGTAGTTGTTCGAGCAGTTCGTGATCGTGATGGGCAGCTCGAACGTCTCGTAGTACGCGCGGACCGCGTGGTCCCCGCCAGCCTTTGCCGCGTTGTACGGCGTCCGTGGACGGTACGGGCTCTCCTCGGTGAACGCGCCGGGGTCGTCGAGGTCCATGTCCCCGTAGACCTCGCACGTCGAGATGTGGTGGAACCTCGTCACGTCGTTGCGCCGGGCGGCCTCGAGGATCGACTGGGTGCCGAGCACGTTCGTCGTGAAGAACCTCGCGGGGTCGAGGATCGCGAGCGAGTTGTGCGACTCGGCCGCGAAGTTGACGACGGTGTCGATCGCGTAGTCCTTGATGGTGCGCTCGGCGAAGTCGAGGTCGCAGATGTCGCCGTGCACGAACGGCGCGCGGTCCTTCACGTCGTCGAGGTTTGCCTGGTTGCCCGCATAGGTCAGGGCGTCGTAGGCGACGACCAGGTCGTCGGGATGCCGCTCGTCCCAGTAGCGGACGAAGTTCGAACCGATGAAACCGGCGCCACCGGTGACGAGCAGCCGCATTGTGTCGATGCTACTCGCGAGCACCGGTCGGCTCGGTGTGTGGCGCCCGCAGGTGCACGACGTCGCCGGCCGCGACGACGTGGGTGCCGTCGTGCGTCGTCACCACGAGATGTCCCTCGTCGGTGATCGACGTCGCGACGCCGTCGATCGAGTTGTCGTGCAGCGTCACTCGGACGACGCGACCGAGCGTGACGAGGTGCATGCGGTAGGACGCCAGCAACCTCGCACGCCCCTCGATCGAGCACAGCTCGTCGGCGCGCTTCGCGAGCTCGTCGAGGTAGGCGTCCAGCAGCTCGTCGCGGTCGGGCGTCGTACCGGTCTCGTTGAGCAGCGACGTGCCGTCGGCATCGGGTGGTCCGGTCGTCGACAGGTTGAGGCCGAGCCCGACGACGAGCGCGGTCGTGCCGTCGGCATCCTCGATGCCGTCGGTCTCGGCGAGCACGCCGCCGAGCTTGCGCTCCTCGACCACGAGGTCGTTCGGCCACTTGAGGCCGGCCGCGCACGGTGCGACCCCCCGGACCGCCGCGATCGCGCTCAACGAGACCGCGACGCTCGCGAGGTGCCGGTCCTCGACCGCGAGGTGGGCACGGAGGAGCACCGAGCACAGCAGCGCGGTCCGCGGAGGTGCTTCCCAACGCCGATCGAGCCGGCCGCGACCACATCGTTGGAAGTCCGCGACTGCGGCCGTGAGGTCCGGGGCGCCGCCGCGAGCGGCTGCAAGCAGCCAGTCGTTCGTGGAGTCGATGTCGACGAAGCGGTGAACGGCAAATGAGGACGCCCTCACGCTCGACACCATAGGGTTCTCGTGCCTGCCGTTCCTTGGTGGGCACGCAGGAGGCGTCGGTGCTCGACAAGGTGCTCATCGCGAATCGCGGGGAGATCGCGGTCCGCGTCATTCGGACGTGCCGGGAGCTCGGCGTCGGCACCGTCGCGGTCTACTCGGAGCTTGATCGCGACGCGATGCACGTGCGCCTCGCCGACGAGGCGTACTCGTTGGGCGGTCAGTCCGCCCAGGACAGCTACCTCAACGTCGATCGGATCACCGAGGTGCTCGCGGCGTGCGGGGCGGACGGCGTGCACCCGGGGTATGGGTTCTTCTCGGAGAACGCGGACTTCGCGCGAGCCGTGACCTCGATGGGCGTGATCTTCATCGGGCCGTCGCCCGAGTCGATCGAGGTCATGGGCGACAAGATCTCGTCGCGGCTCGCCGCCGAGCGCGCGGGCGTCACGACGGTGCCCGGGCGTTCCGAGCCACTCGGCTCCCCTGATGAGGTCGTCGCCTTCGGCGAGCAGCACGGCTGGCCCGTCGCGATCAAGGCTGCCTACGGCGGCGGCGGCCGAGGGATGAAGGTCGTGCACTCAAAGGACGAGGCCGCCGAGGCGCTCGACGCAGCCGCACGCGAGGCGCTCGCGTACTTCGGGCGCGCCGAGTCCTACGTGGAGCGGTACCTGACGTGGCCGCGCCACCTCGAGGTCCAGGTCCTCGCCGACTCGCACGGCACCACGCTGTGGCTCGGCGAGCGCGACTGCTCGTGCCAGCGCCGCCACCAAAAGCTGATCGAGGAGTCCCCCGCCGCAGGCATCACCGACGCCGAGCGCGCCGCGATGGGCAAGGCCGCTGTCCTCTCGGCCGTTGCCTGCGGCTACGTGAACGCGGGGACCGTCGAGTTCCTCTTCCAGGACGGAGAGTTCTTCTTCCTCGAGATGAACACGCGACTCCAGGTCGAGCATCCCGTCACCGAGCTCGTGACAGGGCTCGACCTCGTCGAGTGGCAGCTTCGGATCGCCTCGGGCGAGGCGCTCGACTTCACCCAGGACGACGTGCGCGCGAACTCGAGGGGCCACGCAATCGAGGTCCGCGTGAACGCCGAGGACCCCGCGGGAGGGCGGTTCTTGCCCTCACCCGGCACGCTTCGAGTGTTCGACCCGCCCGCAGGACCAGGGATCCGCGTCGACGCGGGCTACGCGGCCGGCGACACGGTGTCCCAGTACTACGACAACCTCATCGCAAAGTTCGTGACCTGGGGTGCGGACCGCGAGCAGGCGCGCCGCCGCATGCTCCGCGCGCTCGACGAGACGCGCATCGAGGGCGTCGCCACAACGATCCCCGCGGACGTCGCGATCCTGTCGCACCCGGACTTCATCGCTGGCACGCACTCGACGAAGTGGGTCGAAGAACGGCTCGATCTGAGCTCGGTCGCGTCGCCGTCGCAGGCTCTCGACGCGCCGCCCGAGGGTCGCGCGCGCGCGTCGGTGACCACCGAGGTGGACGGGCGCCGCTTCGCGGTCGACGTCTGGCTCCCCACGGGTGCAACCGGTGGCCCCGCCGTGTCCAAGCCGTCGCGTCGGGTGACCCACGCGGGCGTGACCGGCAGCGGCTCGGGCGAGATCACCGTCCCGATGCAGGGCACCGTCGTGAAGGTTCTGGTCGCCCAGGGCGACCTCGTCGAGGAGGGCCAGACCGTCTGCATCCTCGAGGCGATGAAGATGGAGAACGCCGTCGTCGCGGACACCGCGGGCACCGTCGTCGAGCTGCGGGTCGCCGCGGGCGACGGCGTCGGCGCGGGCGACGTCGTCGCGGTGATCCAGTGACCACACCTGGCTCGACGGCCGCCGCCGCGGTGCGGGAGCGCACTGACGCGTTGCTCTCGCTCAGCCACGACCTCCATGCCCACCCCGAGACGGCGTTCGAGGAGCATCGGGCGGCCACCGCGGTCACCCAACTGCTCGAGCGAGAGGGCTTCGACGTCGAGCGCGGCGCGTGCGGCCTCGAGACGGCCTTTGTCGCGACCGCCGGCACGGGAGCCGTGCGCATCGGCATCTGCGCGGAGTACGACGCGCTCCCCGGCGTCGGGCACGCGTGCGGCCACAACGTGATCGCGGCGAGCTCGGTGGGCGCGGCGATCGGGCTCGCCCACGTCGCCGACGATGTCGGCGCGACCGTCGTCGTCCTCGGCACGCCCGCCGAGGAAGGCGGCGGGGGAAAGATCCTGATGCTCGACCGCGGGGCCTTCGACGGACTCGAGGTCGCGATGATGGTGCACCCGTGGCCGTCGGACCGCCTGGAGGCGATGTGCCTCGCGGTCGACCACATCGACGTGACCTACTCGGGCGCCGAGGCGCACGCGTCGGCGGCGCCGTGGAAGGGCGTGAACGCGGGCGACGCAATGACCATCGCCCAGGTCGCGATCGGGCTGCTCCGCCAGCAGCTCCCACCTGGCGATCAGGTCCATGGCGTCGTGGTGACCGGCGGCGTCGCCGCCAACATCATCCCGGCGCACGTCGTCGGCCGCTTCATGTGCCGGAGCGTCGACGCGGACCGGCTGGCTGCGCTTCGAGTGCGCGTGGAGGCGTGCTTCGAGGCCGGCGCGACTGCGACCCGCGCGACGCTCACGGTCGAAGCGGTCGGCCCGCCGTACTCGCACATGATCTCGGACCGCGGCCTGCTCGGGTCGTATCGCCGCCACGCCGAGTCCCTCGGGCGCAGCTTCGCCGCGGAGGACGAGCCGATGCCGACGATCTCGACGGACATGGCGAACGTGTCGCTGCGAATCCCCTCGATCCACCCCCTGATCGGGATCGACGCCCAGGGGTCGGTCAACCACCAGCCGTCGTTCGCTGCGGCTTGCGCGACGGCGTCGGCTGATCGCGCGGTCCTTGACGGGGCGATCGCGCTCGCGATGACGGGCATCGACGTCGCGACCGACGCCGAGCTGCGACGAGGGCTCGGCGCAGAGCTGTCGGGCTCTCAGCCCGGCCGGTAGACGCCGAAGACCTCGCGCAGCACGTCGGCGACCTCGCCCAAGGTCGCGCGCGCCGCGAGCGCGGTGCGCATTGGGACGAGGAGGTTCTGCGTGCCGCGCGCGGCTGCCTCGACGTCGCGGAGTGCCGCGGTGACCGCGTCGCCCGCACGGTTCGCCTTGAGCTTTTGGACGCGCTCGACCTGGGCCGCCTGGAGCTTGGGGTCCGCCGGGAACAGCTCGGGCGCCTCGGGCACCTGGTCGACGAAGCGGTTCACCCCGACCAGGATCCGGGTCCCGTCGTCGACGGACTTCGCGTCCGCGTAGGCGGCGGCCTCGATCTCTGCCTGCATGAAGCCCGCCTCGATCGCCGCGACGGCGCCGCCGCGCCGGTCGATCTCCTCGAGGTAGGCGACCGCTCGCTCCTCGAGCTCGTCGGTCAGCTTCTCGACGAAGTACGAGCCCCCGAGCGGGTCGACGGTGTCGACGACGCCGGACTCGAAGCCGATCACCTGCTGGGTGCGCAGGGCGAGCTTTGCGGCGCGCTCGGTCGGCAGGCTCAACGCCTCGCCGAAGCCGTTCGTGTGCAGGCTCTGGGTGCCCCCGAGAACCGCGGCGAGTGCCTGGAGCGAGACCCGGACGATGTTGTTCTCGGGCTGCTGGGCGGTCTCCC
>DATKGG010000075.1:0-20331 GCA_035510855.1 Acidimicrobiales bacterium | reverse complement strand
GGTCGCGCCTCCGCGCCCCCCGCGGCCGCGCGCCCGGGGGCGAATCGCGGTTCTCTGCGGTCCGACCAAGCGATGCGAGCGAACGGACGGGTGGCGAGCCGCCACGCCATCCAAAGGCACATCAGACCGAATGGTCGCAGGTCGTCTGTGGCGAACCAGGCGACCTCGTCGACGGAGCGCAGCGACGCCACCCAGGAACGGATGTCGAGCTCGTGGTGTCGCCAGTACGACAGCGCGCTGATCGGGTCGTAGTTCTCGACGACGAACCGCCGTCCGCTCACCTGCTCGCCCTCCGGGATAGGTGCCCCCGTGGCGTCGAGGTACTGCGCGATCGCGACGTCCACTCCCGCCGTGTTGCTGAACAGGCGGAACTGCGCGCCGAGGCGCGGGTTGAAGTCCAGCAGCTTGTACTGGTCGTCGCGCGCGTCGTAGCGGATGTCGAGGTCGAGGATCCCTCTGTACCCGATCCGCCCGAGGAGGTCGTTGGCCTGCGCGCGCAGACGATCGTTTTCGGTTGACACGCCTAGACTCGTGAGGCCGGCATGCGCCGGGTACGACCGCTGCTTGACGCCCGTGAACCCGGGATGGCACCGTGACGACGAGTCGCAGTAGCCCTGGAAGAACCAGTCCGCGCCGTCACCGCCCGGGACGTACTCCTGGAGCATGCGTTGCGCGTGGCGTCGCTCGTCGAGCGCGTACAGCTCCTCGAGCTCGCGGAGGTCGCGGACGATCACCGTGCTGCGCGCGCTGGCGCCTTTGCCATCGCGCCACGGCGACGTGAGCTTCGCGACGACAGGGAATCCCGAGTCGGCCGCGAACGCCCGCGCCTCGTCCATCGAGGTGGGCACGACCGCTCTCGGGCAGGGGACCCCGAGCTCCTGGCACAACGAGTACATCGAGTACTTCCCCGCGAGCTGCCGCGGCAGGTGCGAGGGTGGGTTCGGGAAGAGGAACCACTGCCGCAGCGCGTCGCCATGCTCGGCGAGGAAGATCGCACCGGCGTCGTCGGAGGCGATCAGGACCGCGGGCTGGCCGACCTGCTCGGCGAGGCGGCGCAGTCCCGCGTGCACGCGCTCGGTGTCCTCGGCGCTCGGCTGCCAGTACCAGCGACCTCGCAGGTACCTGGAACGCGCCGCTGGCGCCAACGGACCCTCGTGCATGCCGTACACCGGCACACCGAGCCTGCCCAAGGTCCTGATCACGCCGAGCCCGCCGTGGTGCAGCACGTTGCGATCGAACTTGAGAACGACAACCGGCGTGCTGGTGTCGACGTTCGCCAGTGTTGCCGGCACGCGTGGCGCGACCATGCTCGCTACCAGCGTCTCGACGCTCGCCCACCGTTACGTTGGATCCCCACCTGCCTGATCCTCCGACCTCGGTGTGACCGTGTGTGCGCAACATAATCGAATCTGATTGCGATTAGGACCGCAACATAATTGAATTTGATAAACCGCATGCACCCACCGCCGGCCATTCGCCTGCGAGTGTCCACGGTACGGTTGAAGGTTGCTCGGATGCCCTCTGAGCCGGGACCCAGCGGACCGTCCTATCCACGATGTTCCCGGCGTGCCCGCCACGCTCCCTAGAGTCGGCACCGCCGGGGGTGCACGGGGGCGTCGATGTCGCAGGTCCGCCGGTGCCCAGCGATCCGAGGGAGGCGGTGTGTCGAGTTCACACCACGACGGAGTCAACGAGTCCGAGCGCCGGCGCTGGAACGACGAGCAGTGGACCGAGACGTGGCCCAGGCGTGAAGAGCTGACCAACGCGGCGACGGGTCCGCTCCTCGACGCACTCTTGCCGCAAGATGGCGAGCGAATCCTCGACGTCGGGAGCGGCGCGGGCGCGACCACGCTCGAGGTCGCACGTCGGACCGCGCCGAGCGGGCTCGTCGTCGGCGCGGACGTCTCGGTGGCGCTGACGGCGTTCGCGAGGCTCCGCGCTGCAGACGAGCAAGTCGCGAACGTGCGGTTCCTCATCGCCGACGTGCAGGTCGATCGCGTCGAGGGTGGCCTTTTCGACGCCGCGATGAGCCAGTTCGGCGTCATGTTCTTCGACGAGCCAACGACCGCGTTCGCGAGCATCCGCGAGAACGTGGTCGCCGAGGCGCGGTTCTACTTCGCGAGCTGGCTCGCCGTGCGTGATAATCCCTGGTTCCTCGGCCCGGTGCTCTCCGAGTTCGTTGATCCTCCGCCCCCGCCCGCACCGGGCAAGCACACGACGGGCCCCTTCGCGCTCGCGGACCTCGACGAGGTCGCCACGCTTCTCGCCGCGGCGGGTTGGGCAGACGTGGACTGCACCGAGGTGCGGTCGAGGACGACCGTGTCGCGCGACGCGATCGCCGACGACAGCCAGTTGCGGATGGTGGGCATCAACGACGAGCAATTCGCCCGCGCCCGTCAGCTCGTCGACGAGTACCTGAGCCAGTTCCAGGTCGACGACGCGACCTACGAGGTCCCGACGGCGTTCGCGATCGTGTCGGCAATGGCGCCAGCGTGAGCAGCTTGCGCGCGTGACCGCCATCGACGCGGTCATCCGCACGTCCGCGCTCACCAAGGTCTACCCAGGTGCTGACTTCCGGGCGGTGGACGAGCTCAACCTGTCGGTCGACAGAGGAGAGATCTTCGGGCTGCTCGGCCCGAATGGCGCGGGTAAGACGACGACCGCGGGGATGCTGACCACGCGGGTGATCCCGACATCGGGGTCTGCCCACGTCGCGGGCGTCGACATCGTCGCGCACCCGACGCTCGCCAAGCAGGCCGTGGGGGTGGTCTCCCAGACCAACACGCTCGACCGCCAGCTCACCGTCTGGGAGAACCTCTACTTCCACGGGCGGCTGTTCGGCATCGGGGCAGCGGCCTCGCGTCGCAGGTCCGACGAGCTGCTCGAGCAGTTCCAGCTGTCCAAGTGGGCGAAGGCCTCGGTCTACGCGCTGTCGGGGGGGATGGCCCAGCGCCTCATGGTCGCACGCTCGATCTTCCACTATCCGGCGGTCCTCTTCATGGACGAGCCGACCGCGGGCCTCGACCCCCAGAGCCGGCTCGCCCTGTGGGACATCCTGCGCGAGCTGCACGCCCAGGGACAGACGATCCTGCTCACGACGCACTACATGGAAGAGGCCGACCAGCTGTGCGAGCGCGTCGCGATCATGGACCACGGCCGGATCCTCGCTCTCGACACTCCCGAGGGCTTGAAGCGCAGCGTCGGCGTCGACACGATCGTGACGGTGAAGGCGAGCGGCGACCAGGCGGCCCTCGCCGCGTGCCTCGAGGCGGCACTCGACGGCGTGACGAGGACAAGGGTGACCGAGCACGGCGTCGAGCTGCACGTCCAGGGCAATGACCGGCTGCTCGCGCGCTGCGTCGCGGCCGCCGAGGTGGGGGGCTTCGACGTCGAAGACCTCTCGCTCGCCGAGCCAAGCCTGGAGACCGTCTTCATCAACCTCACCGGCAAGGAGCTTCGCGACTGATGACTGCTGCAACCGCGCCCGTGGCCGATCGTCGCATCGAGGTCCAAGGGGTGACCCGCACGGCGTTCGCCGCGAGCCGCACCGCCCTCGGCGCGCTCCTGCTCCGCGACCTCGTGGTGCTCCGCAAGAACTTCTGGGAGTTCGTGCTTCGCACGGTCATCCAGCCGTTCCTCTTGTGCTTCGTGTTCCTCTTCGTCTTCCCCAAGATCGGCCAGGCCGTGGGCAGCACGCACTCGACCGGCGGACCGTCGGCGTTCGCGACGGTGCTCGTGGCCGGGGTGGTCGGCATCTCGATCATGTTCCAGGGCGTCCAGTCGGTTGCCCTGCAGATGTCCCAGGAGTTCGGGTTCACGCGCGAGATCGAGGACCGGGTCCAAGCACCGTGCCCAATCTGGCTCGTCGCGATCGCCAAGGTCCTCTCGGGGTCGGTCCAAGGGATCCTGTCGGCTCTCATCGTGCTCCCGATCGCCTCGGTCGTCCATGCTGCGGGCGTCGAGGCCCAGGTGAACCTCCACTGGTGGGTCGTGCTCACCGTGGTCCCGCTGTCGTGCGTCGCGATGTCCGCGCTCGGGCTCGTGCTCGGCACGAGCTTCGAGCCGCGCAACATCGGGCTCATGTTCGGCTTCGTCGTGCTGCCGATCACCTTCTTGGGCGGCACCTACTACCAGTGGACCAGGCTCGCGCCGGTCACCGTCGGCCACTGGCACTGGCTCCAGACGATCGTGCTCGTGAACCCGCTCATCTACGTGAACGAGGGAATGCGCGCGGCCTTCACGAACGTGCCGCACATGCACCTCTACATCATCTATCCGGTGCTGGTGGGGTTCTGCACGGTCTTTTTGACCGTCGGCCTTCGCAACTTCCGACGGCGCGTGCTCAGCTGATCCGCCGAGCTCCGGCGAGCTCGAAGAGCGCGGGGCGCCCGGGGGTGCGAGCGACCTCGCCGCGCGACTCGAGGAGCACGAGGTGCGCGAGCGTCTCGCCGGAGGCCGCCCGCTGGAGCCACGGTGTCGAGCCCTCGAGGGGGCGCGACCACGTGAGCCTGGTCGTGAGCTCCCAGCACGTGAGCGGCCCGGTACGAAGGGACGCGAGGATCTCATCGAGGCGCATCCTGTGGTGTTCGCGGAGCTGCTCGACGCGGTTCGCCAGCCCCGAGAAGCGCCACTCGTGGCCGGGCAGGACCTCGTCGCACTCCAGGTGCTCGACGATCGACAGCGACTCGAGGTAGTCGGCCAGGGGGTTGACGATCTGCTGGGAGTGCACCGAGATGTTGGGGGTGATCCTCGGAAGCACGTGGTCGCCGGAGAGGACGAGGCGTCGCGACGGGCTGTGGAAGCACAGGTGCCCCGGCGAGTGCCCCGGGGTCCAGACAGCACGCAGGTCCCAGCCCTTGAGCTCGACGACCTCGTCGTGCTCGATCAGACGGTCGGGCGGGGCCATGCGCACGAAGGAGCGGATCTGCATGGACGACCCCGCGAGGTCCGGCGCGAGGTCGCTCGGGACCCCGGAGACCTCGAGCAGGTCCGTCATGGACGCGACCATTTGGTCGGCCTCCACGTAGCGGCCGACGAGCAAGGCGGCGTCGGCGGGGTGCAGGCCGATCCACGCGCCGGACGCCTCGCGCACCCTGCCCGCGAGGCCGTAGTGGTCGGGGTGGATGTGCGTGACGACGACGGCGCGCACGTCGGCCACGTCCGCCCCGGCGACCGCGAGGCCGTCGCACAGCGCCTGCCACGCCTCGGGGGTGTCCCAGCCCGCATCGATGAGCCCGATGCCGTCGTCGAGCTCGAGGGCGTAGACGAGCACGTAGCGCAGCGGGCTGTCGGGCATGGGCACCGGGATCGACCACAGCCCGGGCCGGACGCGCTCGACGGGCGGGAGCACGCGTGCGTCCCACGCCTCGCGCTGGAGGGTCCCGGTCACGTGCACGACGTACGGTAACAACCGGTGCGTGCGGTCAGGACGTTCTGACGCTCACGCCGAGCCGGCGTGGTCGGGGAGGCGGGACTTGAACCCGCGACCTCCTGCTCCCAAAGCAGGCGCGCTGCCAAGCTGCGCCACTCCCCGTGGTGCCGTCGTGACGACAGGGGGATCGTACTGGTCGGCTCTCATGCACATCGTGCCGAGCCGCTGGCCTGCGGCGCAGGCGGCGGCTTGCTCGCGGCTATTTGGCCTTGTTGCCGAGGATGCGGTTGATCTTGGTGCCGCAGGTGGGACACGGTCCCTGTGCGGCACGCCGTCCGTTCGCGAGCTCGACCTCCTCGCCCTCGAACTGGCGCTTCTCTCGACACTTCACGCAGTAGCCCTCGAATGAAGCCATTGCACCCCCTCAGTGGCGGACATCGTGCGCTCCCGCCGTTCCTGACGCTAGCCAGACACCGCTGGCAGTGACGTGACAGCCACGAGGGGCGCCGTAGCGTGCAGAGGTGCCCCTCTCACGCGGTGCGGCGGCGATCGAGGGACTGGAAGAGGTCTGGGGCTCGCTCCTCGCGCTCGGCGCGGCCCTCACGGCCGCCCAGTTCGAGGTGGCGACCGACTGCCCCGGCTGGTCCGTGAAGGACCAGTTCAGCCATGTGATCGGGACCGAGCTCATGCTCGAGGGCGCCGTGGCCCCTGACGGGGACGCACCAAGGCCCTTCTACGTGCGAAACGACCTGGGCGAGCTCAACGAGCGCTTCGTCGAGGCCCGTCGCGCGCTCCCGGGCCGCCAGGTCGTCGATGAGCTCGCGGTGCTGGCGCAGCACCGGCTCGTCGCGTTGCGATCCCTCGACGAAGAGGCGTGGGCGGCGATCGGGCCGAGCCCGATCGGCATGGTGCCCTACGTCGACTACATGGGCGTGCGGACGTTCGACTCGTGGGTCCACGAACAAGACGTCCGCGTGGCGCTTGACCTGCCCGGCGGCAGGGGCGGTTCCGGGGAGCGCGTGACCCTTGACCGCATGGAGGCCTCGATGCCCTACGTGCTCGGTCGCCGTGTGCAGCCGCCGCCCGGCACGACGCTGCGGATGGACATCGACGGCAGCCTCGGAAGGACCGTCCAGCTCTGCGTCGGGCTGAGCGACGACGGGGCGGCGTGGGCTCGAGCGATCCCGGTCATCGAGGGTGCGCCGACCGCGTCGCTGTGGATGGACGAGGCGACGTTCGTCCGGCGCGCGTGCGGCCGCATCCCCGCGACCACGGTGCTCGCCTCGTCGCGATTCGCTGCCGCCGGTGACACCTCGCTCGCCGAGCAGTTCGTCGAGCAGATGGTCGTGATGATCTGAAGCGCGCGAGGGCGCCGCAGGGCCCGCCGTTAGAGTGAGGCCCCTCCATGCGCGCAACTTCTGAGATTCTCGACGACAACAAGGTCCGCATCGCCGTCGCGATCGACGAGCAAGAGGTCGAGGTCGCCCTCGCGAGCACGGCCAAGACACTCGCCCGCGACCTGCGCATCCCGGGATTCAGGCCCGGTCGCGCCCCGCGCCCGGTCGTCGAGGCGCGCATCGGCGGCGCCAGGGCGCTTCGCGACGAGGCGCTGCGCGAGCTGCTCCCGGACTACTACGCGAGGGCGCTGTCGGTGACCGAGGTCGAGCCGCTCTCGACCCCCGAGCTCAAGGTGACGAACGGCGACGAGGAGGGGCCGGTCGAGTTCGACGCGGTCGTGGAGGTCCGCCCGCTCGTCCAGGTCGCCGGCTACGACAAGCTCCGCGTCACGATCCCGTCGCCGATGGTGACCGACGACGAGGTCGACGAGATGGTCGACCGCCAGCGCGATCCCGACGCGGTCCTCGAGGCCGTGTCGCGACCGATCGTGACGGGTGACTACGTGACGATGGACGTCCGGGGCCGGATCGAGGCCGGCGACGAGGTGGTCAACGTCGACGACTACGTCTACATCGTGGGCCAGGGCTCGATGGTCGACGAGGCCGACGACCAGCTGCCTGGGATGCGAGGCGGAGAGACCCTGGAGGTCGCTGGCACCGCCCCAGGGGGCTCGTCGATGTCCTTCACCCTCGTGCTCAAAGAGGTGCGCGAGAAGCGGCTGCCCGACCTCACCGACGAGTGGGTCGCGGAGAACACCGAGAGCGAGACCGTCCAGGACCTCCGTGACAAGTTCATGGCCGAGATCCGCGCCGAGAAGGTCCGCCTGGCGCGCCGGTACATGCGCGACGCGACCATGGCCGAGCTCGCGACGCAGATCGCCGACGCCGACGTCCCCGACGCGCTCGTCGAGCGCGAGGCAGCGGAGCGCTTCCGGGAGTTCCAGCAGACCCTCGAGGGGTCCGGGATGTCCTACGACGACTTCTTCCGGATCTCGCACCAGGATCCCGAGGAGTTTGCCAACGTGCTGCGCGAGGAGGCCCATCGCGGCGCGAAGGTCGACCTCGCCCTGCGCGCCGTGGCGGCCCAAGAGCAGCTGGAGCCGACTGCCGAGGAACTTGACGCAGAGCTCGAGCGGCTCGCGAAGTCAGTCCGCCGCACGCCCACGAAGCTGCGCGAGGATCTCGAGCGCAACGGGCGTCTCGGCGCCCTTCGTGCCGAGAAGGCCAAGTCCCTCGCCGCGGACTTCGTGATGGAGCACGTGACCTACGTCGACCCGACGGGTGCCGAGATCGACTCGACGCTCCTCGAGGGCGGCCCTGACGACGGCGAGGCTGACAGCGTCGAGGGGCTCGACGCGCTAGACCAGAGTGAAGACGAAGTGAGCGACACGACGGAGGACGCGTGAGCACGACCGACCACCTGCGGGCGAATGGCTACTTGGTGCCGACGGTTGTCGAGTCGTCGAACCGAGGCGAGCGTGCCTACGACCTGTACTCGATGCTGCTCAAGGAGCGCATCATCTTCTTGGGCTCGGTGCTCGACGACACCGTCGCCAACCTCATCTGCGCCCAGATGCTGTTCTTGGAGTCCCAGGACCCCGAGAAGGACATCCACCTCTACATCAACTCGCCGGGCGGCGACCTGACCGCGCTGCTCGCGATCTACGACACGCTCAAGTACATCAAGCCCGACGTGTCGACGTTCTGCTTCGGGCAGGCCGCGTCAGCGGGCGCCGTGCTGCTCTCCGCGGGGACCAAGGGCAAGCGCTTCGCGCTGCCGCACTCGAGGATCCTGCTGCACCAGCCCTGGGGCGGGGTGGGCGGCCAGGCCTCAGACATCGAGATCCAGGCTCGCGAGATCCTGCGGATGCGCGACCTGCTGAACGAGATGCTGTCGAACGACACGGGTCAGGACGTCGCGCGCATCGCGAAGGACACGGATCGCGACTTCGTGATGACCGCCGATGAGGCGGTCGTCTACGGGCTCGTCGACGAGGTCATCGCCTCGCGGGAGGGAACCACCCTCGCGGCGGTCGGCGCAGCCTAAGGTTTCCCTCGGGGCATCCAGCTCGGAAGGGGCGACGTGGCGAAGTTTGGTGAGGGCGGGGACCTCGTCAAGTGCAGTTTCTGCGCGAAGTCCCAGAAGCAAGTGAAGAAGCTGATCGCCGGTCCGGGCGTGTACATCTGCGACGAGTGCATCGACCTGTGCAACGACATCATCGCCGACGAGCTGCACGAGCAGGCTGACGTCCCCTTCGAGGAGCTTCCGAAGCCGAAGGAGATCTTCGAGTTCTTGAACGACTACGTCGTCGGCCAGGACGCCGCGAAGAAGATCCTGTCGGTCGCGGTCTACAACCACTACAAGCGCGTCCAGTCGGGCCAGCCGAAGGACGACGCCGTCGAGCTCGCGAAGTCAAACATCTTGCTGCTCGGCCCGACCGGCTGCGGCAAGACGCTCCTCGCACAGACGCTCGCGCGCATGCTGAACGTCCCGTTCGCGATCGCCGACGCGACCGCGCTCACGGAGGCCGGCTACGTCGGCGAGGACGTGGAGAACATCCTGCTCAAGCTCCTCCAGGCTGCGGACTTCGACGTGAAGCGCGCCGAGACGGGCATCATCTACATCGACGAGATCGACAAGATCGCCCGCAAGGCCGAGAACCCCTCGATCACCCGTGACGTCTCGGGCGAGGGCGTCCAGCAGGCGCTGCTCAAGATCCTGGAGGGCTCGACGGCCTCGGTGCCGCCCCAGGGCGGGCGCAAGCACCCCCACCAGGAGTTCATCCAGATCGACACGACCAACGTGCTGTTCATCTGCGGCGGCGCGTTCGCGGGCCTCGACGAGATCATCGAGCAGCGCATCGGTCGCAAGTCGATCGGCTTCCGCGCCCAGGTCGGCTCCATCAGCGCCGACGAGGAGATCTTCCGCCACGTGCTGCCCGAGGACCTCATGCGCTTCGGCCTCATCCCCGAGTTCATCGGGCGACTCCCGGTCATCGGCGCGGTCCGCCAGCTCGACCAAGAGATGCTCGTGCGCGTGCTCACCGAGCCGAAGAACTCGCTCGTGCGCCAGTTCCAACGCGTCTTCGAGCTCGATGGCGTCGCGCTCGAGCTCACCGACGACTCCCTCGAGGCGATCGCGGACCTGGCCCTGCTGCGAGCGACGGGCGCGCGGGGACTTCGCGCGATCCTCGAAGAGGTGCTCTTGGAGTCGATGTACGACCTGCCAGGGCGCACCGACATCGCACGGTGCGTCGTGGACGCGAACGTCGTCCGGGACCGCGCGGCGCCCACACTCGTGCCCGCGAAGCCCACGCGCACGCGCCGCGCCGCCTCCTGAGTTCGTTGAGCGGCTCGCGCCGCTTGGACGTGGCCCTCGAGTGGCTCGCGGGCCACGTCGACTACGAGCGCACCGCGCCTACCCGGCGGGACGTCCCGACGCTCGAGCCGATCAACCGCGCGCTGCGGGCCCTCGGGGACCCGCACACCGACGTCGAGTTCATCCACGTGACCGGGACGAACGGCAAGGGCTCGACGACCGCGATGACCGCGGCGCTCCTCGAGGGGTCCGGACGCCGCGTCGGCACCTTCACGAGCCCTGACCTGCACTCGCTCAACGAGCGCATCACCGTCGCGGGAGCGCCCATCGACGACGACCAGCTGGCGGCGCTGCTGGCCCGGCTCGAGGCGCTCGAAGCGACCCTCGACGCGCCGCTGACCCGCTTCGAGCTGCTCACCGTCGGTGCGCTGCTGCACTTCGCCGACGAGGCGGTCGACGCCGCGGTCGTCGAGGTCGGGCTCGGGGGCACCTGGGACGCGACGAACGTGATCGACGCTCGGGTGGCCGTCGTCACCAACGTCGCGCTCGACCACACCGAGGTGCTCGGCGACACCATCGAGGCCATCGCGCGCGACAAGGTCGGGATCGTCAAGCCCGGCTCGATCTGCGTGCTCGGCGACCCCGACCCCGCGACCGTCGAGCTGCAGGCGCGGCTCGCGCGAGTGCACGGCGCGCGTGAGGTGTGGCGCAACGACCACGAGATCGTCCTCACTGCCAACGGACTCGCGCTCGGCGGTCGCGTCATCTCGGTCCTCACGCCGGTTGGTGCGCACGACGACGTGCTCGTGACGCTGCACGGTCGCCATCAGGGACCGAACGCAATGTGCGCGATCGCCGCGGCCGACGCGTTCGGCAACGTCGCGCTCGACGACGACACCGTGGTGGCCGCGCTCGGCGCCATCCACGTGCCGGGTCGCATGGAGGTGCTCTCGACGCGTCCGCTCGTGATCGTCGACGGCGCGCACAACCCCGCTGGCACCGAGGCGCTCGCCGAGTCCCTCGCCGAGGAGTTCAACGTGCTCGGCACAAAGCGCGCCGTCATCGGCGCGATGTCCAACCGCGACCCGACCGGACTGCTCGCGCCGTTCGCAGAGTGCGGCGTCGAGGTCGTCTACTGCTGTCGCGCCGACACGCCGCGCGCGCTCGACCCGAGTGTCATCGCCCACGCCGCGCGATCCCTCGGCATGGAGGCCAACGTCGTCGACGACGTCGCGCGCGCCCTGGACGCCGCCACCGCCGACGCCGACCCCGAGGACCTCATCGTGGTGGCGGGCAGCTTCTACGTCGTTGGCGCCGCGCGCGGCCACGCGCTCGGACTCCCGCCGCACCGCGGCTGAGGCCCAGGGGCACGGTCCAGGGAAGTGGGCAAGGAAGACCCTGCACGGGCGCAAGCCCGCTGGGCTCTACGAGTCCACGGCGCATTGCAGGCGGCGTTGACGTCAAGCCGCACGCCGTGCATCTGAACCCCCTGTGATCGCCTGCTCGCCTCGTTGGTGTGCTCGCACTCAGCACCGCTGCGAGGTGAACGGTCGGACGCATTCGAAAGCGGCAGGTCCGACCCATATTCACTCGTCAATCGTTGAGATCAGGTGTGACAATCGCCACCTCAGCCGCTACGGTCCAGCGCCGTGGAGCGCACCCTGGTCATCGTGAAGCCTGACGGCGTCGAACGACGCCTGATCGGCGAGATATTGGGGCGTTTGGAGCGCAAGGGCCTGCGCCTCGTCGCGGGCGAGCTGCGCCAGATCGACGAGTCGACCGCAAGGCGCCACTACGCCGAGCACCAGGCGAAGCCATTCTTCGGCGACGTCGTCACGTTCATCACACGGTCGCCGTCGTTCGTCTGCGCGCTCGAGGGACCCACTGGCACTTGGGCGATGGTGCGCTCGATGATGGGCGCGACGAATCCCGCCGACGCGGCGCCCGGCACGATCCGGGGCGATCTCGCGACCGAGCTCACCGAGAACCTCATCCACGGCTCGGACTCCGCGGCGTCCGCCGCGCGCGAGCTCGCGCTGTTCTTCCCGTCGCTCAGCTGACGTCGTGGCATCACGCGTCGCCGTCCTCATCGAGGACGGCAGGACCAAGTGCTTCGCGAGCGCGCTCGACTGGCCCGGCTGGGTGCGCGCGGGACGCGATCCCGAGCTCGCCCTCGACGCCCTCGAGTTGTCTCGCACGAGGTACGCGGGCGTGCTCGAGGCGAGCTCGATCGCCGCGCCGAGCGGGCGCCTCGCCGTCGCGGCGAGCGTCCCCGGGGACGCGACCACGGACTTCGGCGCGCCCTCGCAGACCCGTGAGCTCGACGTGCGCGCGCTGCACGCGACGACGCGTGCTCGCTCACCTCGATCGTCGCTGCGTGCTGGGCTCGCCTCGACGAGGCGGCCGCGACGTCGACAAGATCGTGGCCCACCTCGACGCGGCCGAGGTCGCCTACGCGCAAGCTCGGGCTGAGGACCCGGCCCCGAGCGGTGAGCGAGCCGCGATCGACGCGTTGCGCGCACGCATACTCGGGGTCGTTGCGCGCACGCATACTCGGGGTCATCGACGGCACGGTGAGCACCGATCGCACCGGGACGTGGCCGCCTCGTTACGCGGCGCGACGCATCGCGTGGCACGTCTGCGACCACCTCTTCGAGATCGAGGACCGCTCGATCGAGGCATGACGCGCGCGTCGCGGTGCACGGCGGCCCGTGCTGGCGTGCGATATCACGGGCGGCTTGTCAGCCAGCGGATACTCCCGTACGCTGTTGCAAGGCGGCGCCGCTCGCGGCGCGCCACACGGACGCACACGATGCCAGACAATCGCTTCTCACTCCTCGGCCGCGACATGGCCGTGGACCTCGGCACCGCGAACACGCTGGTCTACGTGCGCGGCCGCGGGATCATCCTGAACGAGCCCTCGGTCGTCGCCGTCGACGTGAAGGACGGGCGGCCCTTGGCCGTCGGCACGGAGGCCAAGCGCATGATCGGGCGCACGCCGTCGAACATCCAGGCGATCCGCCCGCTCAAAGACGGCGTCATCGCGGACTTCGAGGTCTGCGAGAAGATGCTGCGCTACTTCATCCACCGCGTCCACCAGCGTCGCTTCGCCAAGCCGCGCATGGTCATCTGCGTGCCGTCGGGCATCACGGGCGTCGAGCAGCGCGCGGTCATGGAGGCAGCTGAGTACGCCGGCGCGCGCAAGGCCTGGATCGTCGAGGAGCCCATGGCCGCGGCGATCGGCGCGGGCCTGCCCGTGCACGAGCCGACCGGCAACATGATCGTCGACATCGGCGGCGGCACGACCGAGGTCGCCGTCATCTCGCTCGGCGGCATCGTGACGAGCCAGTCGATACGCATCGGCGGCGACGAGCTCGACGAGGCGATCGTGGCGTACGTGAAGAAGGAGTTCAGCCTGGCGCTCGGCGAGCGCACCGCTGAGGAGATCAAGATCGCGCTCGGCTCGGCGTACCCGCTCGAAGAAGAGCTGCGAGCCGAGATCCGTGGCCGCGACCTCGTCACGGGGCTCCCGAAGACGATCCTCATCACGACCGAGCAGATCCGCGAGGCGATCGAAGAGCCCGTCCAGGCGATCGTCGACGCGATCAAGGTCACGCTCGACCGGACCCCGCCCGAGCTGGCCGCGGACATCATGGACCAGGGAATCGTGATGGCGGGTGGCGGGGCGCTGCTCCACGGCCTGTGCGCCCGCCTGGAGTCCGAGACCGGCATGCCCGTGGTCGTCGCCCGGGACCCTCTCAGCTGCGTCGCGATCGGGAGTGGTCAGTGCCTCGAGGAGTTCGACGTCCTCAAGCGGGTGCTCATCACCTCCTCGTCGCGCTGACGCCGCGTCGCCCGTGGCGCCGCAGCGAGGACGACGTCGACTTCTGACGCTCGCGGGCTTCCTCCTCGCCGCGTTCACGCTGCTCGCGATCGGCGGGCCGCTGCGGTCTGCGGGCTCGGGCCTCGCGCGCGCGATTGTCTCGCCGTTCGTCGACGTGGTCCGCGGGATCACCAAGCCCGTGGGCGAGACGTTCGCGGGCGCGTTCAACTACGCCAACGTGGTCGCGCAGAACCACCAGCTCGAGCGAGAGCTCGGTCGCCTCGAGCTCAAGCAGCGCAGCGCCGGCTTCGAGCAGACCCGGCTGCGTGACCTCCTCGCTCTCGATGGGATCCCATTCTTGGGCACGCTGCCAATCGTCGTGGCGCAGACGAACTACCAGAACCTCTCCGACTTCACCGCGACCATCGAGATCGACAAGGGCTCGTCGTCGGGAGTGCTCGACGGCATGCCGGTCGTCGGCGCAGGCGGACTCGTCGGCATCGTGACCGCGACGACGTCGGGTGGTGCGACCGTCACACTGCTCACCGACGCGAGCCAGTCGATCGGCGTCACGTTCGGATCGGCGGGCTACCAGGCCGTCGTGCACGGCCAGGGCGCGGGCCAGCCGCTCGACGAGGATTTCGTTGCGCCCGGCACGCCCGTGCACAAAGGTGAGACGATGTACACGAGCGGGCTCCAGGGGGGCCTGTTCCCGGCGGGGATCCCTGTCGGCAGGATCGCGGTCACGCACATCCACCGCGGCGCGACCGAGGTGTCGATCTCGGTCACGCCACTCGCGAACCTGAACGAGCTCGACTACGTCGAGGTCGTGCTCTGGGAACCCGGCTCATGAGCCCGTCTCGCTGGGCGTGGCTGGTCGTCGCAGGACTTGCGATCGTCGTCGTCCAGCTGACGGTGGCCGACGAGCTGAGCATCGCGGGCGTGCACGCCGAGCTGGTCTGGGTCCTGCCGGTGGCCGTCGGCCTGGCCGCGGGGACCAAGGCAGGCATGGCCGCGGGGCTCGTGGGCGGTGCGGTCGCCGATCTGTTCCTGCCGACGCCGTTCGGGCTGTCGGCCATCGTCGGGGTCCTGGTGGGCTTCTTCGTCGGCCGGCTCGGCGAGGAGGGGATTGGCGACCTCGGTGGCTCGGCCTTCTGGGTCGCGCCGTCGATCGCCTTCGGCGGCGGGCTGCTCGCGCCCCTCCTGTACGCGGTCTGCGCGGCGGTGATCGGCCACGGCTCCTTCCTGTCGGCGACGCTCGGGATCGTCTGTGGGCTCGACGCGGTGGCGTGCGCCGTGCTCGTGCGCCCGGTGATGCGCGTCCTCGGCCCGCTCGTCGTCGACGACTCAGCGCGCGCGGGGCCGCTCGAGCCCGTCAGAGGGGCGCTGTGAGCCGGGCGGGCTGGCGCCAGCGGGGGCTGCCGCGCAGGCGTCGCGTGCACTGGCCCTCGTTCCGAGGCGCGACGGCGACGCGCATCACCGAGCGCAAGGGACCCACGCTCCCGAACCCGCTCGCGGCCCCCGAAGACGTGGGCTCACGGCCCGACGTGCGGCTCTGGGTGGTGGGCGGTGTCTTCGTCCTGTTGTTCGCGTTCATGGGCGTGCGCTTGGCCTTCCTCCAGATCGTCCAGCACACCCAGTACCTGGAAGCCGTGGCCACGAACTCGGAGCGCACCGTGACCGTGCCCGCCCCGCGCGGTGAGATCGTGGACCGCAGCTTCAAGGTGCTCGTCTCCAACGCCGTGCACCAAGAGCTCGTCATGTCGCGCGCCGAGGCGACGCCCTCGATCATCGGGCGCGTGGCCGCGCTCGCGGGCGTGACGCCCAGCTCCATCGAGCAGTCGCTCAAGAGCAACCAGTACAGCCCCTACGAGCCCGTGCCCATCCTGACGGACACCCCGACGGCGGTGATCATCTACCTCGAAGAGCACGCCTCGGCGTTCCCGGGACTGACCGTCCAGACCGTGACGGAGCGCAAGTACCCGCCCGGGGGCGCGCTCGCACCGCACCTGCTCGGCTATGTCGGGCCGATCACCGCCTCGGAGTACGCGACGCTCGCAGCCAAGGGCTACGCCAACACCGCGATCATCGGCCAGACCGGCGTCGAGGCCTACTACGACAACTACCTGCGCGGCATCGAGGGCGTGCAGAAGATCCTGGTGGACGCCGCCGGCATCCCGAAACTGACCGTCTCGACCCGCCCCGCGACGGTCGGCGACACTGTCCAGCTCAACGTCGAGGCGCCGCTGCAGGCGTTCGTCACCCAGGCGCTCGCGGCGGACATCCAGCGCGTGCGCAGCACCACGGACCCGCGATCAGGCAAGTACCCGCCTGCGGTCAACGGCGCGGTCGTGGTGCTGGACCCGCGAAACGGCCACGTGCTCGCGATGGCGAGCTACCCGTCGTTCAACCTCAACGAGTGGGTCGGCGGCATCTCGACGGCCAACTACATCCAGCTCGTCCATTCCAAGGCGATGATCAACAACGCCGTGAACGGCACGTTCACCCCGGGGTCCACGTTCAAGCTGATCACCGCGACCGCCGCGCTCGACGACCACGTGATCTCGCCGTTCCAGTACGTCGACGACACCGGTGCGTTCACGGTGCCGGGCTGCCTGCAGGGCGCCTCGGGGTGCGTGTTCCACGACGACGAGACCTCGGGGCTCGGCGAGGTCGACCTGCCGCTCGCGCTCACCGAGTCGTCGGACTACTACTTCTACAACCTCGGCTACCTGTTCTGGCAGAACCACGTGAACAACAGCGCGTACCGCTATGGGGCGACGCCGATCCAGGACATCGCGACGGCCTACGGGCTCGACGGCCCGACGGGCATCGACCTGCCCTACGAGTCCTCGAGCATCGTGGACAGCCCCTTGGTCCACAAGAACGAGCACCAGCAGTTCCCGAAGGACTATCCGAACGGGGGGTGGTACACGGGTGACAACATCGAGATGGCGTTCGGCCAGGGCGGCACCACGCTCACTCCGCTGGGTCTCGCCAACGCCTACGCCACGTTCGCGAACGGCGGGACGCGGTACATCCCCGAGGTGGCGGCCGCGGTGTACTCGCCGGCAGGCAAGCTGATCCTGCGCTATGGCTCTCGGGTCGCGGCGCGCGTCCCGCTGCCCGCGTCCACGCGCAACCCGATCCTCCAGGGCCTGCTCGGCGTCGTGAACAGCCCGAGCGGCACGGGCTACGGGGCGTTCCACGCCTACGCGAACTTCAACCTGAGCACGTTCCCGGTCGCGGGCAAGACGGGCACCGCGACGGTCCTCGTCAACGGCCAAAAGAAGGAGCCGAACAGCTGGTTCGTCGGCTTCGGACCCGTGAGCTCGCCGCGCTACGTCGTGCTGTGCGTGATCGGCCAGGGCGGCTACGGGGCGGACGCCGCGGCCCCGGTCGTGGCCCAGACCTTCGACTACCTCGTGGCCCATCCGTTGGGCCCCCTTGTCGTGCCCGACCAGCACCCGACGACGCATCAGTAAGCCAGCGGGCATTCTCTAGAGTGAGGCCATGACGTCGGTGTGGGACCGCGTCGAGCCGCTCCTGTGGCACGTCGAGAAACCCGCTCGCTACATCGGGGGCGAGGACGGCTCGTTCCGCGATGACAAGGGCCCCGACGCGGTGCGCTGGCTGCTCGCGTACCCCGACACCTACGAGATCGGACTGCCGAACCAGGGCCTCCAGATCCTCTACGGCATCCTCAACGAGCGCGAGGACGCGGCGGCCGAGCGCACCTACGCGCCGTGGAGCGACATGGAAGCCGCGATGCGCGAGGCGTCCGTGCCGCTCTTCTCCGTCGAGTCGACGCGGCCCGCGGGCGAGTTCGACGTGCTCGCGTTCAACCTGTCCGCCGAGCTCACCTACACGAACGTCCTCAACATGCTCGACCTCTCGCGCATCCCTTTGCACACGAGCGAGCGCAGCCCGAGCGACACGGTCGTCCTCGCGGGCGGGCACTGCACCTACAACCCCGAGCCGCTGGCCGAGTTCCTCGACGCGATCGTGCTCGGCGACGGGGAAGAGGTCGTCGGCGAGCTGAACGACGTCGTGGCCGCGTGGCTCGCCACGCCCGCAGATCGGCGCTCGCGCCGCGAGCTGCACGTGGCGCTCGCGAACACCGAGGGCGTCTATGTCCCGTGCCTGTACACGCCGCGCTACGAGGGCGGCGTGCTCGTCGGCTACGACGTCGACGACGAGGCGCCGGCGACGGTCGACAAGCGCACGGTCGCGGACCTCGGTGAGTGGCCGTACCCGAGAGCCCAGCTCGTCCCGCTCACCGAGGTCGTGCACGACCGGCTGAACGTCGAGGTGTTCCGGGGCTGCACGCGCGGGTGCCGGTTCTGCCAGGCGGGGATGATCACACGACCAGTGCGCGAGCGCCCGAAAGAGCAGGTCCTCGAGATGGTGCGCAACGGCATCGAGCGCACCGGCTACGACGAGGTCGCGCTCACGTCGCTGTCGACGGCCGACTTCTCGGGCATCGGCGACGTGGTCGCCGCGCTCACCGACCCCGAGCAAGGCGTGAAGGAGGTCGCCGTCTCGCTCCCGTCGCTTCGCGTCGACGCCTTCACGGTCGCGACGGCGGCGTCGATCCAGCAGGTCCGCCGAACCGGGCTGACCTTCGCGCCCGAGGGCGGGACCTGGCGCATGCGCCGCGTGATCAACAAGCTCATCAGCGACGACGACCTCTACGCGGCAGTCGACGCCGCCTTCTCGCAGGGCTGGCGGCGGATCAAGCTCTACTTCCTCATCGGGCTGCCGACGGAGCGCGACGAGGACGTCGTCGCCATCGCACGGCTCGCCGCCAACTGCGTCGAGCGCGGTCGCGCCTACCACTCGAAGGCCTCGGTGACCGCCTCGGTCGGGGGCTTCGTGCCCAAGGCCAACACGCCCTTCCAGTGGCACGAGATGGACAGCCCGAACGAGCTGCACCGCAAGGTCGCCCTCTTGCGGCAGGAGGCGCGCGCGACGCGGGGCCTCGACATCCGCTGGCACGACCCCGACGCGACGGGGGCTGAGGGCATCGTCTCGCGGGGGGACCGCCGCATCGGCGCGGTCATCGAGCGCGTCTGGCGCGACGGCGGGACCTTTCAGGAGTGGTCCGAGCGGTTCGAGCTCGCGCGGTGGGAGGCGGCACTCGACGCCGAGGGCCTCGACCTCGCCTCGACCGCCCTGCGAGCCCGGGGCCGCGACGAGATGCTCCCGTGGTCCCACCTCTCGGCGGGGCTGCACCCGGACTTCCTCTGGGGCGACTACGAGTCGTCGCTCGCGGGCGACGGTCTCGAGGACTGCCGGTGGACCCCGTGCTACGACTGCGGGGCGTGCACGACCTACGGCATCGAGCACGTGGTGGCGGCGACCGCGCCGCCCGCGGGCGGGTCCCAGGGCACCGGCCAGGGCCTGGACCTCACGGGTCCCGTCACCATCGAGCTCGGCACGACTCGCAGGTGAGCGACACGCCACCGGGTTTGTCGAGTCCGGTGCTCGAGCTGCCCGAGCGACTCCGCCTGCGCTACTCGAAGCTCGGCCGCGTGCGCTTCACGTCGCAGAGGGACCTCGCACGACTGATGGAGCGCGCCATGCGACGCGCGTCGCTGCCGCTTCGACGCTCCGCGGGGTTCTCGCCGCGACCGCTGCTCAGCTTCGGGCTCGCGCTGCCGACGGGTTGCTCGTCGCGGGCCGAGTACCTGGACCTGCGACTCGACGGCGAGTCGACGACGTCACCGGGGATCCGGGTCGTCGACGCGGGCGCGATCGAGCTCGCGAGCCTTGATCGGCTGTGCGCATTGCTCTCGGCGATGCTGCCCGACGGGGTCGACGTGACCGCCGCCGCGGCGCTCCACGGTCCGGAGATGTCGCTGCAAGAGGCGGTAGCATCGTGCGACTGGGAACTGGAGGTGCTCGGCGTGGGTCCAGCAGAGGCAGCCGGACGGGTCGGGCGACTGCTCGGCGCCGACGCTGTCATGGTCACGCGTGAGCGCAAGGGCCGCGAGGTCGCCGACGACCTCCGCCCGTCGATCCTCTCGCTTCGAGTGGCCGACCGGCCCGCGCGGGTGCTCGAGGGGCTCGGCGAATCCGTGGGGATCGACGCCTCGGTGTCGACGCGCCCCCGCGGAGTGCGCCCTGGAGAGCTGTGCCGGGCGCTCGGCGACCAGGTCACGCTGCTTGGTGCGTGCCGCACCCACCAGTGGATGGAGAACGAGGACCGGACCTACCGGGCGGAACCGCTCAGCGAAGCTGGCGTCGCCTGTGTCGGTCTCCCCGCGCGCACGGAGGTGCTCGGCGGGTGAAGACGCTGCAAAGGACGCCCACACATGGACGACAACGACCGACTCGATTCGTCGGGCATCTCCGTGCCCGTGCCCGTGCCCGCGGGACCGGCTGAGGGAGCGACCGCTCCGAAGGTCGGCGACACGCG
>DATKGG010000074.1:0-4527 GCA_035510855.1 Acidimicrobiales bacterium | reverse complement strand
GTACTTCCCCTCGGTCATCACCCTGACATCCACCGACCACGAGGATGTCGCGAGTCCAATCGTCGATTGCTGGAAGCGACCGCATGGCGACCTTCAATCGCGCCACCGGACGAGAGGCAGGTCGTCGGACGTAGTGAATGTGTGGCTCGATCTCGCCATTCTCCGTGCGTACGCTGTCCACAATGGGACCAAGGAGAAGTCGCGCGAGCGGAGCTCCAAGGCGAGTGCCGTTGCGGCATCCGAGGAATCTAGAGTTCGAACGCTCGCGCGCGTTGCGCCTCGGTCGATTCGGTGTTGCGCTCATCGTGCTGTGCATTGGATCGATGAGCTGGCTTGGAGCGGCCGCGGCGTCGCCCTCGCCGCCGCCAGGTACGCCAGCGCAGGTCAAGGCGCTGGTCGCCGCCTCGGGCAAGATCACGACGGTGTCGCCGGCAGTTGCCCAGGAGCTCTCCGCTGAGCTGCCGCTCCAGACGCGATTCGCCTATCCCTCCGTCGGGCTCGGATGCCTGCCTCCCACGCCCTGCGTGTTCGGTGACACCTCCTCGAGGTCGACGATCGTGCTCTTCGGAGACTCGCATGCGCTGATGTGGCTCCCGGACGCGATCGCCGCGGCGACAGCGAGGAAAATGAAGGTGGACCTGTTCTGGGCGCCGACGTGCCCGCTCGTGGCGATCCTCGGCATGTCGTTCACGGACACTCCTATTGCAAGCAATTGCAGCTCCTATCGAACGTCGGCGATCGCGCGGATCAAGCAGATCTCGCCGACACTCGTCATCCTCGGTGAACGGACAGACCACGCGATCACGACACCGGGCAATGTGACGATCTCGAGCAAGCGGTGGACGACAGCGCTCGAAGTGACGATCAATCTGATCAAGACCAGGCACACCAAGGTGGCGCTCCTCGAAGACCCCGTGGAGTTCACGCACAACCCGGTCCAGTGCGTGGCCGCGTATCAAACCGCGATACAGGCTCACTGTGCTGTCAAGAATCCCAATCCCCGTGCCCTCGGCCATCAGACTGCCGAGCGCGCAGCTGCGCTCGCGACGGGCATCACCTTCGTCACCACGATCCCCTGGTTCTGCACGAAGACCTGCTCGCCCGTCGTCGGCAACTACTTGGTGCACTACGACCAGGAACACCTCGCAGTCCCCTTCGCCAAGTACCTCTCGACGGTCTTCGCCCAAGCGCTCAAGGGGGCCTTCTAGGCGCCTCCTCGCACCGTCGTGCGGAGCGGCTCGCGCAGTCAGAGAGGGAGAGCTGACTGGCTGTCGTGCCTGGCACCCATTGCGACCTGGAAGAACTGCGGCGTTTGGCGGACGTCGACGACGAGTCCATGTCGAGCGCACGCAGCCGCGAGCTCTGCGTCAGATCGGAATCGCTTCACGATCTGGAACGAGCGGCCGTCATCGAGGCGGCGACGCATCGTCTGATCGTGGTCGTCAGGGAGCGTGTGATCGACTGCGGTCGAGAGCTCGTTGCGTGCGGAGTCGAGCAGGAACACGGGTCCACCTGATCCGACGGATGAGGCGACCAGGTCGAGAAAGCGATCGAACTGCTCGTCGGGGACATGACTCATGAAGAAGCACGACACGACCGCGTCGAACTCGTAGGGCGCCTCCCAGGTGAACAGGTCAGCCCCAATCGTCGTGATCGAGGCGCCACCCACGCGCTGGCGCAGTCGGTCGAGCATCTCGGGAGCCGCATCGACCGCGGTGACAGTCGCGCCGTGCGCCAGCAGCTCCGCCGTCCAGATCCCCGTACCCGCGGCCAACTCGAGGACGTCCTTCCCGGCGAGCTCGAGCGTGGCGAGCCACTCGCGCACGATCGCGACCTCGTCGTGCCACGCCAAGGTTGCGGCAGCTCCTCTGTCGAATCTGCCGAGACGCTCGAACCAGTCGTCGTACTCGGGCGCCCGTGCTCGGTAGTACGCAAGCTGTTCGTCGAGGACCGAGTCGTCGACCGGGTCGTGCCGCTGGCTCACCTGGCGGGATCGCCTTGCCGTGCCGGCAGGTGCGATGCAAGGAACTCAACCGAGAGCTGGAAGGCGTCCGACGGCACGTCGCGATGCCGTCCTGGCGCCGCGAAGAGTCGCTTCTCGGTGCTCCCGAGGGCCGCGAACAGCGCAAGCGACGACTCGGTGCTGAAGAGGTCATCGCCCAGCTGGACGAGGAACAGGGTGGGGATCGTCACCTTTGGCGCGTCGTCGGCCAACCTTGCCGCGGTCGGCCCGGTGAGCCCGGCGAGTCCGAGGACGCAGGCCTCGACTCGCTTGTCGGCCGCCACGAAGGGCAGGCCGAGCAGCGTGCCCATCGAGATGCCCCAATAGCCGACAGGGACGTCGTCCAGTCCCTCGAGGGCCTGCAGCTCGTCGAGCGTGGTCGACCAGTCGCGGAGCATCCCGTCGGTCAAGGTCGAGTCGAGCGACCAGGCCTGCGCGAACTCGAGGAGGACGAGCGCCGGATCGATGCCGCTCGAGGTCCGTCGCCCACCATGGACAGGACCATCGATGGAGCTCACCGCGACGCCGCAGGTCCGAACCAGGCGACGTGCGAGCCCGACCACGTAGTCCTGACGCTTGTGGCCGCTCGCGCCGTGGCCTACCAAGACGAGGCCCGTCGGTGCGGCATCTTCGGGCGTCCACAGTGCGAGCGGAATCTCGCCGTGACTGCCTACGATGGACGCCGCACGCTCGCGGATCCCCCGGACGATGGATTCGGACGTGATATCCACGAGACGAGCGTACTAATCGGCTGCGCGCCGGTTCCGAGCGTTTCAGCGACAAGGAGTGCAATGAGCCACCCGATGTTCACGTACGAGCCGGGGATGGGTGAGACCATCTTCGAGTACTGCCGGACCAGGCTGTCGCTGGACCCCATCCCCCTCGACTACGGCGGCATCCGCGACGATCCCGCAGCGCTGATCGAGGGCCTCATCAACGAGCACGGCAATGACCCGGTCAAGGTGCTCGAGCTGTTCGCGACGGACCTTGCGACCGCGGTCATCTCGATCGACAGCCCGCGCTTCCTCGCGTTCATCCCCAATGCCCCGACCAAGGCATCGCTGCTGTTCGACATGGTGGTGTCGTGCTCGTCGCTCAACGGCACGAGCTTCCTCGAGTCCGCCGGGATCGTCGTCGCGGAGAACCAGCTGCTCTCGTTCCTCGCAGAGCGAGCCGGCATGCCGTCGACCTCGGGGGGCACGTTCGTCTCGGGGGGGTCCCTCGGCAATCTCTCCGCGCTCGCGGTGGCCCGCGACGACGGCCGGCGCAACCATCCGGCAGTGGACCCCCGCCACCTTCGCGTGGCGATCAGCGGAGAGGCGCACTCGTCGATCGGGTCCGCGCTGCACCTGCTCGGGATGGACCCCGTCATCGTCGCCTCGAGGGACCACGTGATGACCGCCGACGCGCTGCGTGAGGCCCTCGACGCGGACGACGACCCCGAGTCGATCGTCGCGGTCGTCGCGACCGCCGGCACCACGAACGCCGGCATCGTCGACGAGCTCGAGGGGATCGGGCAGCTCACCAAGGAGCGGGGCATGTGGTACCACGTCGACGCGGCCTACGGGGGCGCCGCGATGCTGAGCACGACCCGTCGTCACCTCTTTGAGGGGCTGCGCCACGCCGACTCATTCATCGTCGACCCGCACAAGTGGCTGTTCGCCCCGCTCGACTGCTGCGCGCTCGTCTACCGAGAGCCCCGGCTCGCACGGGTGACGCACACCCAGCACGCGAGCTACCTCGACGTACTCCACGTGCCCGACGACGAGGGCGAGGTCGAGTGGAACCCGTCGGACTACGCCGTGCACCTGTCGCGCCGGGCGCGGGGCATGCCCATGTGGTACTCGCTCGCGGTCCACGGCACCGCGCTGTACGCCGACGCGATCGACCGGGCGGTGTGGACCACCGAGGAAGCGGCTGCGCTCATCACGGCGTCGGACCACGTCGAGCTCTGCCGCGACCCGACGCTGTCGATCGTGCTGTTCCGGCGCATCGGCTGGAGCGCCAGCGACTACTACGAGTGGTCGCGCCGCCTGCTCGCTGACCAGGTCGCCATGGTGACCCCGTCCAAATGGGAGGGCGAGACGGTCGCGAGGTTCGCGTTCCTGCACCCCGACACGACAATCGCAATCGTCACCGAGGTCCTCGACTCGATGCGATAGTCAGCGTCCCTCGAGGAGCGGCGCGTCCGGCGAGCGCCGCGCCGAGCCGAGCTCACCGCGGCGTCGCCATGCGATCCCCGAGAGGCATTCGAGCACGACACGGTTCGCGAGGTAGGCCGTGATCTCGGCGCTGTCATAGGGGGGCGAGACCTCCACGACGTCGATGCCGACGATCGGCGCTTCCATCGAGAGGCGCCGGACCGCGTCCAGCAGCTGGCGTGACGAGAGGCCGCCTGGCTCCGGTGTCCCCGTGCCAGGGGCAGAACCTGGGTCGACGACGTCGACGTCAATCGAGAGGAACACGGCGTCGCAGCCGTCAGTCGCGATCTGCAGCGCCTCGTCGAGGACCTCGTCGAGGCCGCG
>DATKGG010000073.1:0-11462 GCA_035510855.1 Acidimicrobiales bacterium | reverse complement strand
GTCACGACCACGAGCGGCCCGGGCATCGACCTGAAGGGCGAGGCGATCGGCCTCGCCATCAGCCTCGAGCTGCCCTTGGTGATCATCGACGTGCAGCGCGGCGGGCCATCGACGGGGCTCCCGACCAAGGTCGAGCAGAGCGACCTGCTGCTCGCGATGTACGGGCGGCACGGCGAGCCGCCGTTGCCCATCATCGCCGCGGACACCCCGAGCCACTGCTTCGACGCCGCGCTCGAGGCGGTGCGCATCGCCGTGACCTACCGCACGCCGGTGATCCTGCTCTCCGACGCGTACCTCGCCAACGGCTCGAAGCCCTGGCTCGTGCCGGACCCCGACGACATCGCCACGGTCGACCCGGCCTTCGCCGCCGCGCCGAACCACGTGAACGACGACGGCACTGAGTCGTTCTGGCCCTTCGTGCGCGACGAGGTCACGCTCGCGAGGCCCTGGGCCCCGCCGGGGCTGCCCGGCCTCGAGCATCGCATCGGCGGCCTCGAGAAGTCCGACGGCCAGGGCTCGGTCTCCTATGAGGGCGCGAACCACGAGCGCATGACACGGCTGCGCCACGAGCGCATCGAGCGGATCGCCCAGTCGATCCCCGACGTCACCGTCGACGACCCCTCCGGGGTTGCCACGTCGATCGTCATCGGCTGGGGGTCCACCTTCGGGGCGATCCACGCGGCCGTCTCGCGCCTCCGCGCGTCGGGCCACGACGTCGCTCGGGCCCACCTCGTGCACCTCCACCCGTTCCCACCGAACCTGGGCGAGGTGCTCGCTCGCTACGAGCGCGTCATCGTCCCCGAGCTCAACATGGGCCAGCTGGCCCGGCTGCTGCGAGCCGAGTTCCTGGTCGACGCCCGCACGATCTCCAAGGTCCAGGGGCTGCCGTTCCGGGCGAGCGAGCTCGAGGCGCTGCTCCTCGGGCAGATCGGAGGTGCCTCGTGACCCAGGTCGACATCCCAACGACGCGCAAGGACTGGACGAGCGACCAGGAGGTTCGCTGGTGCCCGGGGTGCGGCGACTACTCGATCCTCGCCGCCCTCCAGATGCTCATGCCCGAGCTCGGCGTGCGACGCGAGTCCACCGTGTTCGTGTCGGGCATCGGCTGTGCGGCGAGGTTCCCGTACTACATGAACACCTACGGGCTGCACTCCATCCACGGGCGCGCGCCCGCGCTTGCGACGGGGCTCGCCGTCACGCGCCCTGACCTCGACGTGTGGGTCATCGGCGGGGACGGGGACATGCTGTCGATCGGCGGCAACCACCTCATCCACGCGCTGCGCCGCAACGTGAACCTCACGATGCTGATGTTCAACAACCGCATCTATGGGCTGACCAAGGGCCAGTACTCGCCCACGTCGGAACCAGGCAAGGTCACGAAGTCCACGCCGCTCGGGTCGATCGACGAGCCGTTCAACCCGATCTCGATGGCGCTTGGAGCCGAAGCCACGTTCGTCGCGCGGACCCACGACATGGACCGCGTGCACATGCAAGAGGTGTTCCGCCGCGCGCACGAGCACGTCGGCGCGGCGTTCGTCGAGGTCTTCCAGAACTGCAACGTCTTCAACGATGGGACCTTCGAGGAGCTCACGGCCAAGGATCGGCGCGCCGACATGCTGATCTCGCTCACGCACGGCCAGCCGATCCGCTTCGGCACCGAGCTCGACCGCGGCGTGGCCCAGCTCCCCGACGGCCGGCTCCAGGTCGTCTCGGTCGCCGACGTCGGCGAGGACGCGCTCTTGGTCCACGACGAGTCGCGCGAGGACCCCGGCGTCGCCTTCGCGCTGTCGCGGCTCGGCGACTCCGCCCGCGAGGCCACCCCCATCGGCGTCTTCCGCGACGTCACCCGGCCCGAGCTCGGGGCCTCGATGTCCGCCCAGATCGTGGGCGCCCAGGAGTCCAAGGGCCGCGGCGACCTCGCCGCGCTCTACCGCTCGAACGGCACCTGGACGATTGCCTGAGACGGGCTCGCCCGAAGAATCGGGCGACCAGGACCTCGCGAGGATCCTCACCTGGCCGAACGCGGTCACGGTGCTGCGGCTCGCCGCGATTCCGCTGTACGTCTGGATCCTGTTCACGACCAGCCACCAGCTCGCCGCGGGCCTCTTGCTCGGCGCGCTCGGTGCGTCGGACTGGGTCGACGGGTTCCTCGCGCGGCGCTTCCACCAGGTCACGACGCTCGGCAAGGTGCTCGACCCCATCGCGGACCGCGCGCTCGTCCTCACCGCGGTGATCACCGTCGCGATCTACGGCGCAGTGCCGTGGTGGTTCGCGATCGCGACGCTCGCGCGCGAGGTCGTCGTGTCCGCGGCGGTCCTCGCGCTCGCGGCCATGGGCGCGGCGCGCATCGACGTCGTGTGGCTCGGCAAGGCAGGGACGTTCGGGCTCATGTGCGCGTACCCCTGGCTGCTCATGGCCCACGGCCCCTCAACGTGGCAGCTCGCGCTCCGCGACGCGGCATGGGTGGCCGGCGGGGTCGGGCTCGCGCTCGCGTGGATCGCGACGTTCGCGTACGTCCGACCTGCGCGCGTGGCGTTCGCCAACGGGCGCGAAGGCCGGGCCCTCGGATAGGGTCACGCCGTGCAGATCCCCGGGGACCTTCGGTACAGCAAGGACCACGAGTGGGTCACCACCGCAGGGGGCGTCGTGCGCCTCGGCATCACCGACTACGCACAAGACGCCCTTGGCGACGTGGTCTTCGTCGCGCTCCCCGAGATCGGCGCGAGCTTCGACGCGGGAGCCGCGATCGGCGAGGTCGAGTCGACCAAGTCGGTCTCCGAGGTCTACGCGCCCGTGTCCGGCACGGTGCGCGCGGTCAACGACCAGCTTCGCGACGCGCCTGAGATCCTGAACGCCGACCCGTACGGGCAGGGGTGGATCTGCGAGCTGGAGGTCACCGACGCAGCCCAGGTCGACGACCTGCTCGACGCGTCCGCCTACGCCAAGTTGACGGACGCGTAGGTCGGTACCCGGTGTCACGATGCGGATCCTGAGGTGCGGTGCAGCCGCTGCGGCACGCAGCTGACCGATTCGCCCAACTTCTGTCCCGAGTGCGGCGCACCCGTGCATCGAGACGACTCCCACGAGACCATGGCCACCCCGACCTTCGCCGCCAGCCTCCCAGAGATGCACGCGCGCGACGCCGTGCGCGCGGGGCCCGGCACCCTCGACGCGCTGGTGGCCGTCCGCGGACCGCGCATCGGGGAGACCTATGAGTTCTCGAGCGAGGTGACGTCGGTCGGTCGCCAGCAGGGCAACGACATCGTGCTCGACGACGTCACGGTCTCGCGGCACCACGCGCTGTTCACGACGACCGCGTCGGGCCGGGTGACCGTGCGCGACCTCAACTCGTTGAACGGCACGTACGTCAACGGCTCGCGCGTCGAGGAGCTCACGCTGCGAACGTATGACGAGGTCCAGATCGGCAAGTTCAAGCTCTCGTTCGTCTCGGCGGCCGACCGATGACGGCCCGCTCGTCGCGGACGTACCTGTCGATCGGCGAGGTGCTTAGCCTGCTGCGCGTCGACTTCCCCGACGTCACGATCTCGAAGATCCGATTCCTCGAAGGACAGGGGCTCGTCAGCCCCGAGCGCACGTCGTCGGGCTATCGCAAGTTCCACGGGCCAGACGTCGAGCGGCTCCGCTTCGTGCTGCGTCACCAGCGAGAGCACTTCTTGCCGCTCAAGGTCATCCGCGAGCGCATGGAAGAGGCGGGCCTCGCGCCCGAGATGCCGACCAAGCCGCCCGGCGCGCGTCGCAAGTCCGTCAGCGAGCTCGTCGCCGCGCTCCAAGAGTCCCCGCCGACGACCGCGTCGGCCCCCGAGGCGCCCGCGCCCACCGAGGGTGCTGGGGCTGCGGCCCCTGAGGCGCACGCCACTGCGCACGACGACCCGATCACGTCCCGCCAGCAACTGCCGACGATGACCGCCGAAGAGGCGGCGGCGGCTGCGGGAGTCGACGTCGCCGCGCTCGCGGCGCTCGTCGAGCATGGCTTGGTCTCGACCGCTCGCTCGGGCGGCATGGAGTGTTTCGACGAGGACGGCGTCGCGATCGCGAAGGCGGCCGCGGGGCTCTTCGCCCTGGGCCTCGAGCCGCGGCACCTGAAGGTTCTTCGACACGGCGTGGACCGCGAGATGGGCATGATCGAGACGCTCGTGCTGCCCCTGCTCCAGCAGCGCACCCCCGCAGGCCGCGTGCGCGCGCGAGAAGAGGCCGCGAAGTTCGCCAGGTCCGGTCAGTCGCTGCGCGCCGCGATGCTGCGTCGCGAGCTTCGCCGAACCATCGGTTAAGCGATCAGCGCAAGGTCGGGGTCTAGGCTGGCTTGGTGGTAGAGGTCGCACTCCGGGCCGTACGTGTTGACCTGCAGTCGCGAACGCCGGTGCTCGTGCTCCAAGAGACGGGCGCGCTTCGCCGCTCGATCCCCATCTTCATCGGCGAGCCCGAGGCCGTGGCCATCGAGTTCGCGGTGCGCGGCGTCCCCGCGCCGCGTCCGCTCACCCATGACCTCCTCCGCGACGTCATCGCCGAGCTCGGCGCCACCGTCGTGCGCGTCGTGATCACCGAGCTGAAGGACGCCACGTTCTACGCGGAGATCCACCTGATCAACGGCGGGGCCACGTCGGTGATCTCAGCGCGGCCGAGCGACGCGGTCGCGCTTGCGCTGCGCACCGACAGCCCTCTGTTCGTCGATGACGCGCTCATGGACGAAGAAGGACGACTGATCGAGCTCGCCGACGAAGAAGAGGACGTCGATGACGACGATGTCGACGAGCTTGCCGAGCAGTTCCGCGACTTCCTCGACTCCGTGCACCCCGAGGACTTCCAGCCCTAGCGCGTCGTCCGCTCGGCGTCGCGGCGCACCGCTCGTCACGCCGGGGACGCTCGCCGCGCGCGTAACCTTCGCGTGCGCGACGGTCCACGCCGCCACCAAACCTCGCGCGTACCATCGGGGCCGGCGAAAGGACCAACCGTGGCAGCGACGCCTCGACGACGCATGATGTCCGCGGGCAGCGCAGCGCTCGCGATCGTCGTCGCGCTCGCGATCGGCTTCGGCGGCGGGTGGCTCTTCAAGAAGGAGACGACCACGACGACGACCACGACCACCACGACGACGACGTCAAGCTCGACGACCACCTCTTCGACGGCCCCGCCAGCGCTCGCGTGCAGCGGGGCGGTGCTGTCCGGCAGCGTCGGCGCGCAAGGGGGGGCCGCCGGCACGATCCAGACCACGATCGACGTTGCGAACGTCGGCGCGACGACGTGCACGATCGATGGCTATCCGAGCATCCAGCTCCTGGACTCGAACATGACCGCGATGACGGAGCGGACGGTGCCGGGCATGGCGGTCTTCGGCCCCGCCGCCGCGAACGCCGCACCCAAGATCCAGCACGTGAGGGCCGGCGGGACCGTCGAGTTCGTGCTGCAGTACTCCGACGTGCCGTCTGGCACCGAGACCACGTGCCCCACCGCGGCATCGATCAACGTGTACCCGCCTGACACGACGACGCCGTTCAACGTGGCCGTGTCGATCGCACCGTGCAACCAGGGGACGGTGAACGTGTCGCCGTTCTTCGCGGGGACCTGACCTAACGGTTCGGGTCGACGAGGATCCGGCCGTGCGCGTCGCCGCGGTCGAGCTGGCCGAGCCCGTCGGCGATCCCGTCGAGGCCGACCTCCCGATCGACGAGCGCCTCGAGCGTGGCCGGGCCCAACGAGCCGGCGAGCGCCGCCCAGACCGTGGATCGAAGCTGGCCCGGCGCCTCCACCGAGTCGACACCGACGAGCGACACGCCCCGGGTGATGAATGGGTACACGGTCGTGGCGAGCGCCGCGCCGCCGACGAGCCCTGTCGCGACGGCGACGCCGCCCCAGCGCAGCACGCGGAGGATCCCCGCCAGCGTCTCGCCGCCGACACAGTCGATCGCCCCCGCGAAGCGAGCCGAGCCGAGGACCCGATCGGGCCTGTCCGCGAGCGCCTCGGGGGAGACCACCCGCGCCGCGCCGAGCCCGCCGAGGAACTCGTGCGAGGACTCCTTTCGCGAGAGTGCCGTGACGTCGTGGCCGCGCGCCGCGAGCAGCGCGACCGACACGGACCCCACGCCGCCGGTCGCACCGGTGACGAGGACCTCGCCCGCACCGGGGGCCACGCGGAGCTCGAGCTCGAGGACCGACGCCATCGCGGTGTACCCCGCGGTGCCGAAGACCATCGACGACCTCGCGTCGAGACCCTCGGGAAGGACCGTGAGCCACGTCGCGTCGGCGCGAAGGCGCGATGCGAAGCCGCCGTGGTGCGCCGTCCCGAAGCCATGCCCGTGTGCGACGACCAACGTGCCAACGGGCATGCTCGGGTCGCGAGATCCCAGGACCGACCCTGCGGCGTCGACACCACCGATCAATCGGTCGAGCCTCGTGACGCGCCCGGCGGGCGCCACCACCATCGCGTCCTTGAAGTTGAGGCACGACCACTCGACCGCGACCTCGACGTCGCCCTCCAGCCACGAGTCGGGGTCGACGTCGCGAACCGAGGCGGTCACCTCGCCATCGGCCAGCTCGACGACGAACGCCCTCACGCGACGAGCCGCCTCGCCTCGGCGACGAGCGCCAGGGCCTGCTCGGGGTCGAGGCTGGCGAGCGCCCCGCCCGTGAACCGCTCGTCGTCGGTGACCTCGACAGCAGGACCCGGTGCGACCACCGGGCGTTGACCCTCGAACAGGAACAGTCCGAGGAGGGGTCCGAGGAACTCGTCCGCACAGCCCCCCGCGACCGTCCAGCGGCGCTTGGCGATCCCCCTCGCGTTCAGGTTGCTGAGAATATCGAGCTCGGCGTCGTCCAGGTACATGGTCGTGTGCCAGACCGCGGAAGGGTGCGACGGGCTGCGCCGGACTTTGTTGCCGAGCTTGGCGACCACGACGCCGGTGGCGTCGTCGGTGACCACACGCACGCGCAGCCTGGTGCCGAGCACGTAGCGGTCCTCGATCGTCCGCGGCGCGTGGGACCCCTCTGGCAGCCCCGGCACCACGAAGCGCTGCTCGTCCTCGAGCTGGGCGTACTTGGTGAGGTCCACCGCGACATTGTGCCCGCCGTAAGGTGCGGAGGTGGCGCTCGTCACCGGGCGAGGCGTGCAGCACGCACCACTGGCACCGAGTGACGTCGCGGGCGCCACGGTGCGGGTGGGTGAGCCTGGGCTCGTCGGGGGGCGGCTCGTCTGGCTGGTAACGCCGCCGTCGAGCTCCGGCAACGCGTTCTTGGTCTCGGGTGCGCCGGGCGAGCCGGTCCGCCGCGAGTCCCCGGACGACCGCTCGGTGCGCTCGCGGCTTTACGGCTACGGCGCCGCCTCGTGGTGCGCGACGCCGCTCGGGCTCGTGGGCATCGAGTCGAGGACCCAGCAGCTGTGCAGGCTCGCACCCGATCGGCTCGACCCCGTGGGCGCACCGGCGCCGACGGGTGCCGAAGAGCGCCTCGGTGACCCTGCGAGCGTGCCGGGCACGAGCTGGGTCGTCTGCGTCCGTGAGCGAGTGGCCCCGACAGGCGCGCGCGTCGCGCTCGTCGCGATCGACGTGGCGACGGGTGAGTCCGTCGAGCTCCTCGGGGTCGAAGGACTCGCCGCGGAGCCCGCGATCGACGTGGCCGCACGCAGCGTCGCCTGGCTCAGCTGGGCCGCCGGGACCATGCCGTGGGACGACGCGGCGCTCTGCGTCGCGCGGCTGGATCTCGACGGCGGGCGACCCGCGCTGCGAGCGCCTCGTCGACTCGACGGCGGGCGTGCGTGCTCGGCGGGCCAGCCGACGTGGCTGTCCGACGGCTCGCTCGCGTACGTGACCGAGGGGGCGGGCAGCTGGCAGCCCTGGCGCTGCGACCGCGACGGGGTCGTGCGACGCCTGAGCAGCGCGCGCGTCGAGTTCCAGCGGCCGAGGTGGACGACGTGCCGCTGGTTGGCCGCGAGCGGTGCGGACTCCTCGCTCGTGTGCGCCTACGCCGATGCCGACGGCGAGCACGTGGCGACGATCGATGCCGACGGGGGGCTCCAGGTGATCGTGCAGCCCTGCGTGCGCGTCGACGGCATCGCAGCCGACGCGTCGAGCATCGCGTGGGTCGGCGCCACGACGCAGTCCCAGGGAGCGGTGTTCCTCGCTGAGCGCGCCGATTGCTCGACGCTCCACGTGATGCCGGCATGGCACGCCGCGTCCGCGAGCGCGGCGACTCACCCGGTCACGGGTGCGCCCGAGCCCGAGTCGTTCGTGTTCGTCCATGATGAAGTCGAGCTCGCCGGCGTTCGCTGGGCGCCGACACGCCACGACTCGACCGGCCCGCCGCCGCCCCTCGTCGTCGCGGTCCACCCGGGGCCGACCGGTGCGAGCGATCGGTCGTACTCGCCGCTCGTGCACCTCTTGTGCGCCAATGGGTTCGCCGTGGCGAGCGTCGACTACTCCGGCTCGACGGCCCACGGTCGACGCCATCGGGATCGACTGCTCGGCCGCTACGGCGAGCTCGACGTGGCGGAGTGCACGGCCGCCGCAGTCCACCTCGTGGACGCCGGGCTCGCCGACGACCGCGCGATGTTCATTAGGGGCACGAGCTCGGGCGGCACGACCGCCCTGCTCGCGCTCTGCGGCGACGTCTTCGCCGGCGCGGTGGCGTGGTATCCCGCGTCGAGGTTCGAAGACGACGACCACGGCGAGCTCGGCTTCGAGTCGGGCTACCTCGCGGCGCTCCTCGGCGAGGCCGGCGCGCTGCGCTCGCCGCTGTGGCGCGCGGGGGCCATGGCGGGCAGCGTGCTCGTCGTCCAGGGCGCCGATGACGACGTGATCGACCCGGCCGACACCGCCCGGCTCGTCGCCCGGCTCCGCGAGCACCTGGACGACGTGACCTCGGTCGTCGTCCCCGGCGAGGGGCACGGCTTCCGCACCGCGGCGGGCAGGGCGCTCGCGCTCGGCCACGAGCTCGGCTTCTACCGCCGGCTGACGATCACTCGGATCGGGAGCGACGCTCGGTACGATTCGTCGTCGTCCGGGGCGATCGAGCAGCCGGGCGCGCCATGACCAACGTGACGCTCGAATCCCCGCTGCTTCGTCGACTGCGCTGCTCGCCGCTTGCCCTCGACGGCATCATGTTCGCTTGCTCGGCGGTCTTCGCCGTGTCCTTGTGGTCGGTGAGCGACCTGTCTGCGCACCGCGACTGGGGCCGCGACTCGTACGCCGGCTACGCGGCGTGCGCGGTCGCCGCGCTCGTCCTCGCGAGGATCCGCCCGAGGCGGGTGCTGCGCGCCCGCGTCCTGCTTGCCGCGGTGTGCTTCGTCCTCGTGGCCCTCGTCCCCATGATCCTCATGGTCCGCGCGCGGGCCGAGTTGCGGAACGAGCTGCACGTGCTGCCCGAGGTCGCCGTGATCGAGCGCGCCGGCAACCGGCTCGCGCACGGCCACGACCCCTTCGTCGCCCAGGTCATCGGGCACCACCTGATCGGCCAGGTCCCCGGGGTACCGCGCTACGAGGCCTTCTTCCCGTACTTCCCGGCCATGGCGGTCTTCGGCCTGCCGTCCACGATCTCGTGGCTCGGCGCGCTCGGCGACGGCCGGCTGTGGATGGCGCTCGTGACCATCGGGCTGCTGACCATTGGGCTGTGGCTCGCCCGGGCGCCGCCGGACCGCGCGCTGCGTGCCGCCCAGGTCCTGTGCGTGCTCCCGACCGGCGCGATCTTCCTCGCGGGGGGCGGCGACGACCTGCCGATCCTCGCCATCTCCTTCGTGGGGCTGGCATTGCTCGTGCGGCGACGCCCCGTGGCAGCAGGCGTCGTGTTCGGCCTCGCCATGGCGATGAAACTGACCGTGTGGCCGCTCGCTGCGCTCAGCCTCTTCGTCGTGCGCGACGCGAGTGGCAAGCGCGTCTCGGCCAAGGTCGCCGCGATCATGGCGGGGATCGTCGCAGTGTTCGTCATCCCCTTCGCGATCTGGGACCCCCGGACGTTCGTCGTGAACACGATCGCGTTCCCGCTCGGCCTGTCGAGCGTGAACTCGCCCGCGGCGAGCCCGCTGCCGGGCCACGTGATCGCCGCGCTCGTCCCCGGCGCGCACCGCGCACTGCTCATCGGGCTCGCGATCGTCGGGTCGCCGCTGCTCGCGTGGTGGCTCTGGCGCCGGCCCCCGAGGGAGGTCTCGGACGTCTGCCGGCTGACGGCGGTCATCGCGATCATCGTCATGTGCCTCGCGCCCTCGACGAGGATCGGCTACATCGTGTACCCGGTCAACCTGCTCGTGTGGTCCTGGCTGTTCGAGCGATCGCCCGATCGCTCGTCGGTCATGGGCACCGACGCCGCCGCCGAGGCCTCGATGGCGCCGGGTGCCGGACCCTGAGGTCGAGGTCGACGCCCATCTGCGCGACGTCCCGAAGTCGGCTGGTCAGCTCGCGTCGGCGACCTGGAAGATCCGGAAGGTGAAGACCGTCCGGCCCGACGTCGTGGGCTGCGCGATGACGCCGGTCTCCCAGTACCAGCCGTCGGTGCCGCCCTTCAAGAACAGCAGCTCGTCCCCGCCGCCAGCTGGCGCCGCGCCCGTCGAGATCAGCTTCCAGCCCAAGGCCTCGAGGTTCGAGCGATAGAAGCCAAAGAGCCGCGCGCGTGGCGCGGCGACGCTGAAGGACGTTGCCCGGTCGTAGTCGCCGGTCCCGAGTCCCCCGGTGTCGAGTGCCCGGATCCTCGTCGTGGCCTTAGGGGCGATCAGCGCCGAGGCGATGTTGGCGGGCGGCACGCCGTCTTGGACCGCCTGTGGGAAGAGCGACGTGTCCGCCGCGGCGGACGCTGACGGCAGGGCACCGATGATCACGGGCGCGGTCGTCGGCGTGATGATCGACGAGTCGAATGCGTTCGCCGTGAGGACGAGGACGAGCGTCAGCACGGCGAGGCCCAGCACGGACGCCGCAGGCAGGATGCTCACCCGTCGCGACGGCGGCGGGACCGGGACGGCGCGCGAGATCTCCGGTGCCGCCATGCGCCCAGACTAGGTGTGGCGTCAGCGGCGGCCTGAGCCCCTTGGTGCAGCGACCTCTGCGTCGGCGCGAGCGGCGGGCGTCACTCGGGCTCGTCGCCCACCACGGTCCCGCCGGCCACCTGTGCGAGCTCGGCGTGGGGGAGCGCGCCACGAAGCTCGTCGCGGCCCACCCGGCGAAGTGCGGACGGCACGAGGAGCGCGGCGAGCGCCGCGGTTGCCGCGGTCACGGTGAGCAGCTCGAAGCCGTGCGTGTAGCCGGCCCCGGTCGGCAGTCCGCCGTGGGCGCTCCCCGTCACGATGCTCGACATCACCGCGGCTCCGAGCGAGCCGCCGATCGTGCGGATGTTCGCGTTCATGCCGCTCGCCACGCCGGTCTGGGCCGGCGGCACGCCCTCGACGATCAGGTTCGACATCGCCGCGAACGCGAGGCCGAACCCCGCACCCATGAGCGCCATCGCGAGCACGATCTGCCACTGCGCCGCCC
>DATKGG010000072.1:0-5652 GCA_035510855.1 Acidimicrobiales bacterium | reverse complement strand
GGTGCTCGATCCGTCCCAAGCCGACGGGATCGCGATCGAGACTTCGGGCATGGTCGAGTCGCCCGCCAAGGTGATGCGGATCGGGTCGATGGTCAAGCAGCTCCTCGACGAGGTGCGCTCCGCCTCGCTCGACGAGCCGGGCCGCACCCGCCTGCGCGAGATCTACGAGCAGTCCGTCCGCGAGCTCGAGACCGCCCTGTCCGAGGACCTCTCCCAGGAGCTCGATCGCATGGCGATCCCCTTCGGCGAGGGCGTGCCCACCGAGTCCGAGCTCCGTGTCGCCCAAGCCCAGTTGGTGGGCTGGCTCGAGGGCCTCTTCCATGGCATCCAAGCGACGCTCATGGCCCAGCAGATGGCCGCGCGCGCACAGCTCGAAGAGCTGCGACACCGCCAGCTGCCCGGCCCCGACGGCGAGCAGGTCCCTCGCGCCGGCACCTACCTCTGATCGACTCGCCAGCCCGCCCGGTCGCGTCCCGCAGTCGGGCAACCTCGAGCGACAGATCGCCAGGCCCCCTGATGCGGTCGCGCCCCGGCACTAAGTTTGGTGGAGTCACATCGGTGTAGTCCGCGAGTCTCCTGGAGGGGTGAAGGTGCCGTCGAGTTTCGTCCACCTGCACACCCACACCGAGTTCTCGATGCTCGACGGCGCGGCGAGGATCGACGAGCTGGTGGCGGCCGCCGTCGCCGACGGCCAGCCTGCGCTCGGCATCACCGACCACGGGAACCTCTACGGCGTCCTCGACTTCTACGAGGGGTGCCGCGCGCGGGGTGTTTCGCCGATCATCGGCACCGAGGCGTACATGGCGCTCGAGTCGCGACACGAGCGGCCCGTGCGACGAGGTCGTGTCGACGACACGGGCGGTGACGCAGAGGGCGGCAAGCTCTACTACCACCTCACCCTCCTCGCCGAGAACAACCTCGGCTACGCCAACCTGCTCAAGCTCTCCTCAGCGGCGTTCCTCGAGGGCTATTACTACAAGCCGCGGGTGGACTGGGAGCTGCTGGCGCGCCACCACGAGGGGCTCATCGCGACGAGCGGCTGCCTCGGTGGCGTCGTCCTCCAGGCGCTGCTCGCGGGCGACGACAAAGGTGGGCTCGAGCGCGCGGCGCGACTCCAGGAGATCTTCGGCAGGGACTCGTTCTTCATCGAGTTGCAAGACCACGGACTCGACGAGCAGCGCCGGACGAACCCGAAGCTGATCGAGATCGCGAGCAAGCTCGGCGCGCCATTGCTCGCGACCAACGACAGCCACTACACGCGACGCGACGACGCGACGTCGCACGACGCGCTGCTGTGCGTGCAGACCGGGGCGCTCCTCGACGACGAGAAGCGATTCCGGTTCCACGGACAGGAGCACTACCTCAAGACCGCCGCGGAGATGCGCCATCTCTTCCGAGACGTCATCGACTCGTGCGACAACACCTTGCTGATCGCCGAGCGAGCGCACGTCGAGATCGAGTTCGGTCGTCCCTCGTTGCCCGAGTTCGAGGTGCCCGATCGCATCCAGGGTGCGACCTACGAGGAGCGCGCGACGATCTACCTGCGCGAGCTCACCTTCGAGGGCGCGAAGCGACGCTACGGCGAGCCGATCCCCGAGGTCGTGCGCGAGCGGCTCGACTACGAGCTCTCAGTGATCACGAAGATGGGGTTCCCCGCGTACTTCCTCGTCGTCTGGGACCTCATCCGATTTGCTCGTGAGTCCAAGATCCGTGTTGGCCCCGGACGCGGGTCCGCGGCGAGCAGCTGTGTCGCGTACTGCCTGCGCATCGTCGACCTCGACCCGATCCGCTACGACTTGATGTTCGAGCGATTCTTGAACCCGGGCCGAAAAGAGATGCCCGACATCGACCTCGACTTCGACGAGCGGTACCGTGCGAAGGTCATCCAGTACGCCGCGGAGCGCTACGGCGCCGACCACGTCGCCCAGATCGTGACGTTCTCGACCATCAAGGCGCGCGCGGCCGTGCGCGACGCCGCGAGGGTCCTCGGCTACGACTACGCCCTGGGGGACCGGATCGCCAAGGCGATGCCGCCGCTCGTCATGGGCCGCGACACCCCGCTGGCCGCGTGCTTCGAGAAGTTTCCCGAGCATGAGGACGGCTACGCCGCCTCGGCCGAGCTGCGACGGATGTGCGACGAGGACGTCGCGGTCAAGCGAACCGTCGAGGTGGCGCGCGGCCTCGAGGGCCTGCGGCGCCAGGACGGCATCCACGCCGCGGCCGTCGTGATCACCAAAGAGCCGCTCGTCGAGTACCTGCCCGTCCAGCGCAAGCCCGACGGCCAGGGTCGGATCGACGACGCCCCGATCGTCACCCAGTACGAGATGCACGGCGTCGAGGCGCTCGGGCTGCTCAAGATCGACTTCCTCGGGCTCCGCAACCTCTCGGTCCTCGAGCGCACGTGCGACCTCGTCGAGGCGCGGACCGGTGAGCGGCCCGATCTCGACAACCTGGCGCTCGACGACCAAGAGATCTTCGCGATGCTGTCGAGGGGCGACTCGATCGGGGTCTTCCAGCTCGAGGGCGGCCCGATGCGCGCGCTCATGCGCCGGCTCGCGCCGTCGTCGTTCGACGACATCGCCGCGCTCGTCGCGCTCTACCGGCCGGGGCCCATGGCCCACAACATGCACAACCTGTACGCGGACCGGAAGAACGGGCGTGAGCAGATCGTCTACGAGCACCCTGACCTGGAGTCGATCCTCGCCGACACCTACGGGCTCATGATCTACCAGGACTCGGTCATGCGCGTCGCTCAGAAGATGGCGGGCTACACGGCCCAGGAGGCCGACAACCTCCGCAAGGCCTGCGGCAAGAAGATCCGCGAGCTGATCGCGCTCGAGCGCGAGAAGTTCGTCGCGGGCTGCGTCACGATGGGCTACGACAAGGCGCTCGGCACGAGGCTCTTCGACATCATCGAGCCGTTCGCCGACTACGCGTTCAACAAGCCCCACGCCTACGGCTATGGGCTCATCGCCTACCAGACCGCCTGGTGCAAGGTCCACCACTCCGTCGAGTACCTGGCCGCGCTGTTGACCTCTGTGCGCGACGACAAGGACCGCACGGCGGTCTACCTCGCCGAGTGCCGGTCCCTCGGGATCGACGTGACCGTGCCCGACGTCAACCTCGCTTTCTCGGACTTCACCCCGTCGATCACCGACGAGCGCAAGATCGTCTTCGGGCTCGCTGCCGTGCGCAACGTCGGCGAGAGCCTCGTCGACCGGATCGTCGCGGAGCGCGACAGGGCCGGGCCCTTCGAGTCGGTCTACGACTTCGTCCGACGCGTCGACCCGCTGGTGCTCAACAAGCGCACGATGGAGTCGCTCATCAAGGGCGGGGCGTTCGACTCCTTCGGGATCCCGCGCAAGGGGCTGTACCTCGTGATCGAAGAGCTGGTCGCCCGCACGCTCGAGCGCCGTCGCGAGCACGACGCGGGGATCGCCACCTTGTTCGCCGCGGCCGCGGAGGCGGCGGGGGAGGGCCAGGGCACCTGGGAGGGCACCGAACTCGCGGTCCCCGACCAGGAGTTCACCCGCCACGAGCGGCTCCGCTTCGAAAAAGAGATGCTCGGGCTCTACGTCTCGGATCACCCCCTGCTCGGCGCGGCGAGCGCGCTCGGGCGCTACACCGACCACACGATCGCTGACGCCAAGGAGCTCTCTGAGCTCCCGAGCACCGACGCGTCGGTGCTCAAGGTGGGCGGCGTCGTGACCGACGTGCAGCGTCGCTTCTCCAAGCGCGGCGAGGAGTGGGCGAGGTTCACGCTCGAGGACCTGGGCGGCGCGATCGAGGTGCTGTGCTTCTCCAAGCCCTTCGCGGACTACGGGGCGCTCCTCGAGTCCGACGCCGTGGTCGTCGTCACTGGGCGGCTGGACACCCGAGAGGACGCGCCGAAGCTCGTTGTCATGTCCGTGTCAACCCCGCGACTCGAGCCAGGCGACGACGTGCTCAAGATCCGCCTGCCGCTCGGGTCGGTCACCGAGTCGTTCGTCGCGCACCTCAAGGGCGTGCTCGCCGAGCATCCCGGCGCCTCACGGGTCCAGCTGCTCTTGGTCGGCACCGAGGAGCGCACGATCCAGTTGCCCGCGGAGTTCTCCGTCGACGTGCGGGCGGTGGTTGGGGTGCTGCGAACCCTGCTCGGGCCCGACGCGATCGCCGCCTGAGCCCACCGGGCGGGCCCTTCGAGGTGCCACGATGGCGAGATGCACGTGCCCGGAGTGGACCGCCCCATCGACGACGAGGAGTGGCGGGGCTTCGTGCGCCAGCAGGGCTTCGGGCACCTCATCGCGCCGGGGCTCGGACGTGACGTGCCGGTCGTCGTGCCCACCCAGTACGTCTTCGACGACACGGTCGTGCTCGCCCACGTCGCCGTCGCGAACCCCCTCCTCGGCGCGCTCGCCGAGCGCCCGCGCGCGCTGCTGGCCGTCGCGGGGGACTGGGCCTTCATCCCGTCGAGCTGGAAGGCGATCGACGACGAGGACCCGAGGCTGGGGATCCCCACCACCTACTACGCCGCGGTGCAGCTCTCCGGGCGCGTCGAGGTGATCGAGGAGCCCGACGCACTCGCGGCGCTGCTCGGACGCCAGCTCCGCAGGCTGCAGGGCGACGTCGTCGTCGCCGAGCCCGCTGTCGCGCACCGCGCCAGGCTCGCCGAGATCCGCGGGATCATGTTGCACGTCGAGTTGGTCGATGCCAAGTTCAAGTACGGCGGCAACGTGGACGAGGCGCATCGTCGCGCCGTCCTCGCACGGCTCGAGGAGCGCGGCACCCCCCGTGACGCCGCGGCCGCCGCGCACCTGCGTCGAAGGATCGAGCGGCCGAACGCGCGGTTCTCGGCGTTCCGCCGCTGAGCTACGTCGCAGGGATCGACTGGGCGAAGCGGAAGGCCCCGTCGGGGTCGTAGGCGCGCTTGACGGCCGACAAGCGGGGGAGATTCTCGCCGTAGTAGGCCTCGGCGAAGTCCGCGAGCGTCGGGTCGATGTAGTTCTGGTAGGCGCCGGTCGAGGGGTCATAGACGGTCGCCCTGACGCGCTCGAGCCACGCCGCGCCGGCCGACAGCTCGCTCGCGGGCGTCGAGTCGGTCCAGCTGAACGACGACTGGATGCTCGCCAGGTACGTGCGGTGGACGAACGCGGTGTCAGTCGCCGCCACCATGTTGACCGCGCCGCCGAGCGCGTCGAAGACGAGGCCGCCGCCGAGCCCTGGCAGCTCGGCGGCGAGGTGGTCCACCACGTCGACCGCAGCGGTGAGCCGTGCCGACGACATCGGGGCAGCGACGTAGTTGGACGACGCGGCGAAGGCCTGTCGCGAGAGCACGCCGTGCGGGAAGGTGGTGTCGAGGTGGCACGCGGTGACCGTGAGCCCGCTGCAGCCCGATTCGACCATCATCTCGTTCACGTAGGTCTCGTTACCGAGGAACGAGTACGTGGGGGCGGGCACCTTGGCGAGCAGGGGCGCGAGCCACGCGGCGGTCTGCGCACTGGGCGCGCACGACACGCCCGCGATACGCACCGTCGTGCCACCGCCGCTCAGCAGCTGGCAGTTGGACCACACCGCCTCGTTGACCGTGCGGCTCCAGTCCTGCCACTCGCCGAGCACGTCGTGGGCGGCAGACCAGGCGAAGTCGTAGGTGAACAGTGTGATCGGGGGCACCGG
>DATKGG010000071.1:0-34388 GCA_035510855.1 Acidimicrobiales bacterium | reverse complement strand
GGGGGAGTCGGGGGGGTTGAGAGCGAGCCCGAGATAGCCAATGACCGACAGAACAATGACGGCGTCGCCGATCGCGAACGTCGCGGCCGTCATCATGGTGGACACCGAGTTCGGCAGCACGTGCTTCCACATGACCCGCCGACTGGTTGCTCCCATGGACCGGGCAGCCTGTGAGAACTCGCGATCTCGCTGGATCTGTGCCTCACCGCGCATCAGACGCGCGACGCCGAACCAACTCGTGAATCCGATGACGGCGATGAGGCTGTTGAGCGAGCTGCCGTAGATGGCGATGACGAGGAGGAGCAGGTAGAGGCCAGGGATCGAGAGGAAGACGTCGTTGATTCGCATGAGAATCGCATCGGTCTTGCCACCCTTGTAGCCCGCAATGATGCCGTAGAGCGTGCCGACGACGATCGTCACCACGCCGGCAAGCCCACCGATCGCGAGCGAGAACCGACCGGAATAGAAGACCAGCGCCACATTGTCGTAGCCCGTCGTGCAGCCGAGGAGGTGCCCGAGGCTCGGCGCAGCGTTCCCGAGGTTCCCAGACTGCGTGTTCGGGAAGCACGTGCTCGAGAAGTTCGACGACGCCTCGGTCCAGTAGCTCTGCGAGTAGAAGAGGGGCACGATGATGCAGCCCATGACCAGCAGGAAGATGAAGATCGCGGAGGTCACGGCGAGCTTGTTCTGAATGAAGACGCGAAGCATCTGGCGGGCCATGGAGCCGCTGCCAGCAACCTCGCCGCCCGACGCGATCCCGTGTTCGATCGCCTCTTCCGCCGCGAGCATCTGCTCGTCGTTGAGCATCAGGTCCGTGTTGATTGGGCCACCATGTGTGCCGACGGGTCCGGTTATGCGCTTCATCAGCTACCTGGAGGCCCCAAGGCGGACCCGGGGGTCCGCGATCGCCACGAAGACGTCCGCCAAGAGGTTGCCGCCCACGGTGAGGATCGCCGTGATCAAGGTGATGGCCATGACGACGGTGTAGTCGTTGTCGGTGATCGAGTTCACGGTGAGAACGCCCATCCCCGGATAGTTGAAGATGTTCTCGATGATCAGCGCGCCACCGATGATCACAGGAAGTGTCAGGCCGAGGATGGTGACGAGCGGGATGACTGAGGGGCGGAGCACGTGTCGGAAGAGGACGCGAGTGGGACTGGCGCCCTTCGCTCGCGCGGTGCGCACGTAGTCCTGCACGAGGGTGTCAAGCGCCGATCCGCGCATGTAGCGCGTGAGGCCGCCGATCGACAGACAGATGATCGCGGCAAAGGGCAGGATGAACTGGTTGAGGTGATTGAGCATCCACCAGGGGAATGCCGACGGCGAGATGCCGAGTGCATCCGAGCTGACCGACACCGTGCCGATGCCGAGCTCGATCGCGGAGTAGTACGCGAGCAGGATGCAGACCAGCACCGCGGGCGTCGAGTACAGGACGTAGACGAAGGTGGTCATGACGTGGTCGTAGACCTTGTTGCGGCGGACCGCTTGGGTCAGTCCGATGGGGATCGCGATGAGCACCGAGAGGATCGTCGGGATGAAGACCAGATAGACGGACCGCCACGCGTTGCCGCCGACCACGGCCGTCACCGGCACGTCGTGCGTGGGAGTCGACTCGGCGTAGGCGACCCCGAAGTTGCCGTGGACCACCCCGCCAAGCCAGTTGAAGAATCGAACGACGATCGGCTTGTTGAGGCCCTCCTTGGCCAGCCACAAGTTGTAGGCGCCATGGTGCACCCTGTTCGTGCCGAGGACCTTGACCGCGATCGTCAACGGGCTCGTGTACAGGTTTGGAAGGAAGAACGTGATGACGGCCACGCCGAAGAGGATCAGGACCCCTTGCAGGAGGCGTGCCCCGATGTACCGCACCGCACGATGCTAACAGCAGGCCAGCGGAGCGGGCAGTCGACGCGGTGGCCTTTGTCTTGCTCTTGTTGAGAGGCGTTAGCCCCCTGCCTCTAGGCGGCCGTGGCCGTCGATGAGCCCAACTCGACAGTCGTCCGCAACGGGTGGTGGCAGGCAACGACGTGGCCCTCGCTCACCTGTGAGTAGACGGGCACCTCTTGCGCGCAGATCTCGGTTGCGGCCGGACAGCGGGTTCGGAACCTGCAGCCCGACGGCGGGTCGACGGCGCTCGGAAGCTCGCCGCGAACCTGCTGGCCCTTCCGGTCCTTTGCGTGCAGGACGTCGGGTATCGGCACGGCGTCCAGGAGTCCTTGCGTGTAGTGGTGCGCGGGGTTCGAGAAGACGTCGTCTGCCGGGCCGACCTCGACGAGCTTGCCGAGGTACATGACCCCGATGCGATTGGCGATGTAGCGGACGACGGCGAGGTCATGGCTGATGAAGATGTAGGAGAGTCCGTAGGTCTCGCTGAGGTCGTCCATCAGATTGAGGATCTGTGCCTGAATGGAGACGTCGAGCGCCGAAACGGGCTCGTCGGCGATCACGATCTTCGGGCGGACCGCGAGCGCCCGCGCGAATCCGATCCGCTGTCGCTGGCCGCCTGAGAACTCATGCGGGTAGCGATCCGCAGCATTGGCCGGGAGGCCCACCTCGTTCAGCAGATCGATGACGCTCTGGAGACGCGACTTGGTCGAACCTTCCTTTTGGATCTCCAGCGGCTCGGCGATGATGTCCCGGACCCGCTTTCGCGGATTCAAGGATGCATAGGGGTCCTGGAACATCATTTGGCGGAGACGCGCGTCGGCCACCTTTGCCGCATGGCCGCGCAGGCCCTCGGACCTACCCGCAAAGGTGATCTCGCCCGAGGTCAGCTCCTCGAGCCCGACGATGAGCCGACCGACCGTCGTCTTGCCGCAGCCAGACTCGCCAACAAGGCCGAATGTCTCGCCCTCTCGCACCTCGAAGCTCACGTCCGCAACGGCGCTGACCGCGCGACGCTGCCGTGAGAGCAGCTTCGTCTCGCGCAGGGGAAAGTCCTTGACGATGTTGGAGACCGTGAGCAGCGGTGGGAGATCGGTCATTGTTCGGTTGGTACTGGTGCGGCTCGTGATCGTGACGGACTGGGGGCCCGAGATGGGGTGATAGCAGGCAAAGACGTGTCCGTCGTCCCCGCCGAGCTGGGGCTCCACCGCCTCGCACTCGGCCGTCGCGAACCGGCAGCGTGGCGCGAACCTGCAGCCGACGATCTCCTTTGCCAGATCCGGCGGCAGTCCAGGAATCGACTCCAGCCGCGTCGACGACGCCGTGTCGATCTTCGGCACCGAGGAGAGCAGCGCCTGGGTGTAGGGATGCCGCATCTGATCGAACACCTGGGCGGTGGTGCCCTCTTCGATCTTGCGACCGGCGTACATCACGACGACGCGATCGGTCCGGCCCGCGATGACACCCATGTCGTGGGTGATGAGCATGATGGCCATGCCGAACTGCTCGCGGAGGTGGTCGAGAACGTCCAGAATCTGGGCCTGGATCGTGACGTCGAGTGCCGTCGTCGGCTCATCGGCAATCAAGAGCTTCGGCTCGCACACGAGCGCCATAGCAATCATGACGCGCTGGCGGAGTCCACCTGACAGCTCAAATGGATACTGGCCGAGCCGGTCCTCAGGATTCGGCATCTCGACCATCTTCAAGACCTCAAGCGCCCTTTCGAGCCCCTTTTGCTTTGAGACGCTTCGGTGAATCCGAAAGCCCTCAGCAATCTGCTGGCCGATCTTCGTCACGGGGTGCAGAGAGGTCATCGGGTCCTGTGGGATGAGCGCCATGGAGTTGCCTCGCACGGAGCGCATCTGCCGATCGGAGATCCGTGAGAGGTCGCGATCCTCGAAGAGGATCTCGCCGCCGGTGACGTGCCCGTTGGCAGCAAGCAGTCGCATCATCGACATGCCGATCGTGGTCTTGCCGCAACCCGACTCGCCAACGACCCCGACGCACTCGCCCGCATCGATCTCGAAGCTGACCCCGTCGACGGCGACCACGGAGCTGGTTCGCATCCGGTAGGTCGTCTGCAGATCGCTGACTCTGAGGAGGGTCATCCGGGCGATACTACAAACCGAACGGGCGGAGGGAGAATTCAGGCGTCCCGAGCGGGATATCTGCTCAGTATCTCGACTCGAGAAGGGGATCGATATCCGGCGATGGTGAGCCGGTCCGTTGTCGGGCAAATGGCTGATCGAAGGCTGCGGCAATGACATGTTGAGGCCGTGCCAGCGGAGGGGTCGTCCTGTGCGTGCGAAGAGCCCGCTCCCGTGACCGCGATTAGATGTCAGATGGACCCTTCTGCGAGACAGATCAACGTCATCCGCGTCGGCCCCCGGCTCGAATAAGAAGCGCCGAGGGGTGGATGTCTCAGGACCGGGCGAGCGCAAGCTCAGCGCGCCGGCGTGTGGAGTCGAAGGCCACGATCGTGAATCGGTACGTCTCGCCTTTCTTGAGGGCGTCGCGAGCCCGAACGGGCGTCGGAGAGCCCAGACCTGCGAGGGGCGCGTAGCACACGACGTGCATCGTGCGGCCGACAGAAACCGAGACCATCGCGCCGTGCGAGGTGAACTGGACGACCTCTCCGTCGACAGGCCCGCCCACCGCGTGGTCGGTGACGAGCCGTTGGAACGAGCGCTGCGTGTTGACCGGCTCGACTCGCCCCTTCGCTGGAGCCTCGCCTGTCCTCTTTGGCCGACTCGCAGAAGGCTCCGTCACGGCGCCGGACTTGGTCGCCCCGGCCTTCCTTGCACGCTTCGTCGTCTGCGTGCGCTTCTTCGGCTCGGCTGCGCGCAGCCTGGGCTCGGTCCGTGCCTTCGGCGTCGACGCGGTTGTCTCGGCTGTCTCGGTTGACTTCTTGGTGACTGCGCGGCCGATTGCCTTCTTGGCCGCGACCTTGGCTGTCGCGGGCCGGGTCGTCTCGGCGCCCGAACGAGCCCGTCGTGAGGTCGCGGGTCGCGCAGCGGGCGTAGGCGCCGCGTCGTCGTGCTGTGAGGCCTCGGCCGCCGCGACTCGGGCGGCCTTCTTGGTGACGGCCTTGGACTTGAGCCCCCGCACGGGAATGCGCGGCGTGAAGATCCAGCCGACGCGCGACACCGGCTTGCCGCCGATGAGGCGCCCGTCCTCGAAGAGCCACGGGTGCTCTGCGTGGAACTCCTGGAACGAGTCGTTCGACAGGACAACGGCGTCGGCGCGCTTGGCGATCTTGAGGATGAACGCGTCGCCACGCCCGATCGCCCCGGCTGGCGGCGTGACGATCTCGCCGCTCAGTTCTGCCTGCTTGACCTGCTCGCGCTCGGCGGGGGCGACTCGATGCTCGAAGGTGGCATCGACGACGACGATCACGTCGTGGTCGGGGTTCTCAGCGAGGAATGCCTTGACGCTCTCGTCGAGCTGGCGGAGGCTTGGCATGGTCCGGCCCTCCGTGGCCAAGTTCGAGCCATCGACGACGACGACGTTGCGGCGCTTCGTCATCCGAATGCCCTCGCGAGCAAGTCGTCCTGTTCGGCCTCGTGCACGATGGCGCTGCCCGTGCCGGGACTCGCAGACTCGGAGCGAGCGACGTGACGCAGCACTTGTCGGTCGCGGAGGTCACGGTGGAGCTGGTGATGGACGAAGGGCCATGGGCCCATGTTCTCGGGCTCCTCTTGCAGCCAGCACACGTCGGTGACGGCTGAGTAGCGCTCGAGGAGCGCGGTGAGCGCCTGATCCGGCCACGGGTACAGCTGCTGGATACGGACGACTGCCGCTGCGCCGGCGTCGAGTGCGCCGGCCGCCACGAGCGAGTCCCGCTTCGCGCTCGCCTCGTGTGCGATCTTGCCCGCGGCGAGCACGATCGAGCGCACCGAGCCTGGGTCGCTGATCTCAGCGTCGTCGAGGATGGTCTCGAACCTGCCCTCCGTGAACTCGGCGATCGACGACCGCGTGGCCGCCGCGCGGAGCAGTGACTTCGGGGTGAAGCAGACAAGGGGCGTCGGGCGTGCCCGTCGAACCTGGGACCGGAGGAGGTGGAAGTACTGCGAGGCAGTCGACGGTGAGACGACCCGCATGTTGTTGCGTGCGCACAGTGAGAGGAATCGCTCGATTCGCGCGCTCGAATGCTCTGGTCCCTGCCCCTCGTAGCCATGGGGCAGCAGCAGGACGAGGCCCGCCAGCTGGCCCCACTTGTCCTCGGCTGCAACGAGGAAGTTGTCGATGATGATCTCGGCGCCGTTCACGAAGTCGCCGAACTGGGCCTCCCATGCCACGAGCGAGTCGGGTCGCTCGACTGAGTAGCCGTACTCGAAGCCGAGTGCCGCGTACTCGCTCAGCAGCGTGTCACGGACCGTGAAGTGGCCCTCGGCGCCTTCGAGGTGGCACAGAGGGACGAACGGGCGCCCCGTCTCGTAGTCGATGAGCGCCGCGTGGCGCTGGGAGAACGTCCCGCGCCGGGTGTCCTGGCCGACCAGCCGCACGTCGGTGCCCTCAAGAAGGAGCGTGCCGATGGCGAGGGCCTCGGCGAGGGACCAGTCGATCTCGCCGCTCGCCACCTGCGAGCGGCGAGCGGCGAACTGGCGAGCGAGCTTTGGATGCGGCGTGAAGCTCTGCGGCACCGTCGTCGTCGCGGCGGCGACGGAGCGCAGCGTGGTGTTGTCGACGCCCGTGGGCGGTGCGTCGGCGTCCTCTGGGACTGCCGGCGTGGGCAGGGCGGCCAGCACCGGGACAGGGCGCTCTCGCACTTCGTCGAGGGCAGCCTGCAGCTTCTCTTGGAAGTCGTCGAGCGCGCGCTCCGCCTCCTCCAAGGTGAGGTCGCCTCGGCGAATGAGCGACTCGGTGTAGAGCTTGCGCACGGAGCGCTTCGCTTCGATGGCCCGGTACATGAGCGGCTGTGTGTAGCTGGGGTCGTCCCCCTCGTTGTGGCCATGGCGCCGGTAGCAGACGAGGTCGACCACGACGTCTGAGCTGAAGGCTTCGCGGAACTCGAACGCGAGCCGCATGGCCCTCGCGCAGGCCTCCGGGTCGTCGCCGTTCACGTGGAAGATCGGCGCCTGGATCATCTTGGCCACGTCGGTCGGGTAGTACGAGGTGCGCGCGTCCTGGGGCGACGTCGTGAAGCCGAGCTGGTTGTTGATGACGAGATGCACGGTGCCGCCGATTCGATACCCGGACAGACCCGAGAGGTTGAGCGTCTCGGCCACGACGCCCTGGCCGGCAAACGCAGCGTCGCCGTGGACGAGGACGGCGAGGATCGGGTGGCTCGGCAGGGCCGCGACGGGATTCTCGCCGGTCGACGGCGGGATCACTCGGTCCTGCATCGCCCTCGCGATGCCCTCGACGACGGGGTCGACGGCCTCGAGGTGTGAGGGGTTCGACGCCATCGTGAGACGCAGCGTCGCACCCGAGGCGCTCTTGAAGACGCCCGTTGCCCCCTTGTGGTACTTGACGTCGCCGGATCCCTGGACGCTGTCGGGGTTGAGGTTGCCCTCGAACTCGCCGAAGATCTCGCTGTAGCTCTTGCCCACGACGTTGGCGAGGACGTTGAGACGCCCGCGATGCGCCATGCCGATGACCGCGTCGGTGACCCCGCGCAGGGCGGCGGCATCGAACACCGCGTCGAGCGCGACGATGGTCGATTCTGCGCCCTCCAGCCCGAACCGCTTCTGGCCGACGTACCTCGTGTGGAGGAAGCGCTCGAACACCTCCGCGGCGTTTAGCCGGTCGAGGAGCCGGTGCTGCTCTTCGACGCTGATTGCCGTCGAGGCCCCCTCGACGCGCGACTGGATCCAGCGCTTCTGGACGGGGTCTTGGATGTGCATGTACTCGATGCCGAGTGTCCGGCAGTACGCGTCTCGGAGGATGGTGAGGATCTCTTGGAGCGTGGCGTGCTCGCGTCCGGCCAGCCCGTCGGTGAGGAACGTGCGACCGAGGTCCCAGATCGACAGGCCATAGTTCGCGATGTCGAGCTCGGGATGCAGCGCGGGCGGCTCGGCGTCGAGGGGGTCAAGGTGCGCGTTCAGGTGGCCGCGCACCCGGTACATGTTGATCAGCTCTTGGACCCGGACCTCGCGGAGCGTCTCGTTGGAGGCCGCGCCCACTGCGGCGTGGTCTGAGCTCCAGCGGGCCGGCTCGTAGGGCACGCCCAGGTCGGAGAACAGCTCGTCGTAGAAGTCGTGCTCGCCGGTGAGGCACTGCTCGACGTGGCGGAGGAACAGGCCCGACTGGGCGCCCTGGATGATCCGGTGGTCGTACGTCGAGGTCAAGGTGACGACCTTGCCCACGCCGAGGCTCGCGAGCGCCGAGGGATCTGCGGCCTCGAAGCCCGCCGGCCAGCCGAGCGCGCCGACGCCGACGATGGCGCCCTGTCCGGGCATCAGCCGGGGGACCGACTGGACGGTGCCAAGGGTGCCCGGATTCGTGATCGACACGGTTGCACCCGCGAGATCGTCCGCCTTGGCGGCCCCCGTGTGCACGCGCCGCACGAGGTCCTCATAGGCCAGCACGAAGGCACCGAAGTCGAGCATGTCGGCGTGGCGGATGACGGGGACCATGAGGGTCCTCGAGCCGTCGGACTTCTCGACGTCGACGGCGATGCCGAGGCCGACATGCTCGTGTCGTACGACGCCCGGAGTGCCTTTGTCGTCCATCGCGTCGATGAAGGTCGAGTTGAGCGCCGGAACAGCGTCGAGCCCCCGCAGCACGGCGAAGGCGATCACGTGGGTGAACGAGACCTTGGCGCCGGTCGTCCTCGAGAGGTACTCGTTGATCGTCGCCCGGTTGATCTCGAGCAGGCGGGCCGGGACGGTTCGCACGCTCGTGGCGGTCGGGATCGCGAGGCTCGCGGTCATGTTGGACGCGATGAGCAGCGACGCCCCGCGCAGCGCGACCGCATCTTGAACGGGGGCTGTCGCAGCGGGGGCAGTCGGCGGCTGCGCGGGGGCGGGCCGCTGCACGGGCTGGTAGTCGCTGAAGAACTCCCGCCAGCTCTCGGCGACCGAGCTCGGGTCCGCGAGGTAGCGCTCGTAGAGGTCCTCGACGAGCCACGCGTTCGGGCCGAAGTGTCCTGAAGGGCGCTCTGGCGCGGACGCGGCCACCTGCCCGCCAGGCGTCGACTCAGGGACGCCTGGCATGGGGCAAGACTAATTGTCAAGGTCTCGTGCACTGGCCGAGTCGGTTCATCTCACGCGGCGTGCCGGCCTCTTGTCGGGCGACGCCGCATCGCGAGGCCCAGTGCGTGCGGTGCCCTCGCGCCACGCGGAGCACGGCGGGGTCGAGAGGTAGGTTCGCGTCCGTGACGGATCGAGACGTGACCCCCGACGAGGTCGCGACGACGCGAGGCGCGCTGGAGGTCCCATTTGACCCCGCGCTCGTCATCCCACACCGAGCTCCCTTCCTTTTCGTGTCCGAGGTGACCGCCATCGAGCCGGGCCGAGCCGCACGCGGGACATGGCACGTGCGCGCCGACGAGTGGTTCTTCGAGGGCCACTTCCCGGGCCGTCCAACTTTGCCGGGGGTCCTCATGGTCGAGTCGCTCGCGCAGCTCGGCGCGGTCGCGGTCCTGCTGGACGAGCGGTTCACGGGCAAGCTGCCGCTCTTCGGCGGCATCGAGCGGTCGAGGTTCCGTCGTCAGGTGACGCCGGGCGAGACACTCGAGCTCGAAGTGGAGCTCGATCGAATGTCCGTGCGCGGAGGTAAGGCAACGGGTCGCGCGTGCGTCGGCGGTGCCACGTGCGCCGAGGCCGAGCTGCTGTTTGTCGTGGTCGACGCCGGCGCCGCGACGCGATGAGGCTCGCCACGTGGAACGTCAACTCGCTCACCGCGCGGTGGGATCGCGTCTCGGCGTGGATCGAGGCGAACGCACCTGACGTGCTCTGCATGCAAGAGACGAAGCAAGACGACGAGCGATTCCCGTTCGGGGGCTTCGAGGCGCTCGGCTACGAGGCGGCCCACCACGGCGAGGGGCGCTGGAACGGCGTCGCCATCGCGAGCCGTGTGGGCCTCGAGGGCGTGCGGCGGGGATTTGGCGCGATCGAGGATGAGCACGGCGCGAGGATGATCGCCGCCACGTGTCGGGGCGTCGACGTGATGAGCTGCTACGTCCCGAACGGCCGCGCCCTCGACGACCCGTTCTTCGAGAAGAAGCTGGCCTGGCTCGACCGACTCGCCGTGGACATCGGCGAGATTCCTGCCTCCCGCGCGCTCGTGGTGGCCGGGGACTTCAACGTGGCGCCGTCCGACCTCGACGTCTGGGATCCCGCAGCTCTCGTCGGCTCGACGCACGTGACGGCGCCAGAGCGCGACCGCGTGGCGGCGATCTGCGCGCTGGGCCTGGACGACGTCATCCGGAGCCGGTACGGCGACGAGCAGCTGTTCACCTGGTGGGACTATCGCAACGGCGCGTTCCACCGAGGCTGGGGCATGCGGATCGACCTCGTCCTGTGCTCGAAATCGGTGTCGTCGGCCATCACCGGTGCACGCGTCGATCGCGACGCGCGCAAGGGGGTAAAGCCCTCGGACCACGCGCCCGTCGTGATCGAGTTCGACTGGCCCGAGGAGACATGATCGCGGCGGACCGAGACGTACGAGCGCGGCGGCGATCCAGATGGGCCCGTCCGCACTGCGTGCCGTGACGCTCTCGCTCGCGCCGATGACCGCGGACTGGGCCACACGGATCGCAGGCTGGCGATACGAGCGCCCGTTCGACGTGTACAACCCGAGCGAGGACACCGCGGGATCGATGCTCGACGGCAACCACCTCGCGGTCCTCGATGACGGCGAGCTCGTGGGCTTCGTCGGGCTGGGGGGCGAGTCACGTGTGCCGGGCGGTCCCGAGCCGCGCGAGGACGTCACCGACGTCGGCGTCGGGATCAGGCCCGACCTGCTCAGCGAGCGGCTCGGCACGAGGACTGGCGAGCTCGTGCTCGAGACGCTGCAGATGGCCGGGCACACCGCGCTTCGTGCGAGCGTGCTCGCTTCCAACGAGCGCTCGATCCATCTCGCGGTGCGGCTCGGCTTCCACGAGACGGGCTCGTTCGTCGCAACACGTGACGGCGAGCGATTCGTGGTGCTCGAACGCGAGCTGCTCGGCTGACACGAGCGCGGTCGTGCCGCGGGTGATGCGGCACGATCCGGTGGGAGCCAGCCACTACGGTTGGCTCGTCGGCCCGCGCGGGCCGCGTTGTTCATCGATCCGGACGTCGAGATCACGAGGTGCCACCTGTGAGGCGTCGTGCGCAGTGGAGCGGGGCGACGGTCGTCGTGGTGGTCGCACTCGTGTGGGGCGGCGCCTCGGCTGCGACGGTCCGGACGGCGACGTCGGCGAAGACGCCCTGGACGATCCGCATCGCGTCGGACACCTCGGCGACACCTAGCTGGGCCTATCCGTACGGGTCAGCGGACGAGCTCACGACGTCGAACGTCGACCGATTCGAGCAGCTCATGTACCGACCGCTGTACAACTTCGGTTCAAGAGGGTCCGTCTCGCTGGACGTCGCGGCGTCGCTCGCGTTCCCGCCCGTCTACTCCGACGGCAACACGATCGTGTCGGTGACGCTCAAGCCCGGTCGCAAGTGGTCGAACGGCGAGGGTGTCACCGCGCAGGGCGTGATGGAGTGGATGAACCTCCTCGCGGCGTACCCCGGCATGTGGGGCGACTACCTCGCCCCGCTCAGGGGGAGCCAGCTGGTCGGCATTCCCGACGACGTCCGCGACGTCTCGGTCGGCGGGAACACCGTCACGTTCACGCTCGCGGGACCGGTCAACCCGACCTGGTTCACGGACAACGAGCTGAGCCAGATCACGCCGCTGCCTGGGCTCTGGGACGTCTATGAGCCCACACATCCGCACCTGCCGAGCACCGGGCCCACGAGCATCCGCGGCGCGCGGGGCCACTACACGGGACCGATCGCCTCCGCGGGCTGCTACGGCACCCACTGGATCGGGGACGCCAACAGCGGTCCCAGCCGCACCTTCATCGACCCGCTCGGCACGAAGACCGTCGTGGCCGCGACGAGCATCGCCCAGGCGCAGCGCTGCGTCGACGTCGTGTACCTCATGCGCTCGATGTCGGCGGACACAAAGGACTACTCGGCGCCGCGCACCGCGGTCGCCGCGGCGTGGCGGACGAGCGATGGCCCTTGGCGCCTCGCTGCCTACCACGTGGGCACCGGGGCGATCACACTCACGCCGAACCGCGCCGCGGGCGCATCGGGCCCCACGCCGTCTGCCGCGGCGCTCGCGTTCGTCCCCTGCGACGGGGCGTCTGCCTGCGAGGCCCTCGTCGCGGCGGGGCAGGTCGACCAGGGCCCGCTGCCGCTGGCGGACGCCCCGAAGGTGACCTCGCTCGGCGCGGCCGCGCACCGGAACCCGTTCGCGAAGGAGGGGTACCGAGAGTCCGTCGCGGCCCCGTGGGCCACGAGCTACATGCCCTACAACTTCGACTCGAGGCTCGGTGCGGGCGGCCACGCGGGCAGGGTGTTCCGGCAGCCCTACTTCCGACAGGCCCTCCAAGAGCTGGTCGACCAGACGACAATGATCGACCAGGGCCTCAACGGCTATGGCGTCGCGACCGACGGCCCCGTCCCGACGAACCCCCCGAGTCCCTACGCCTCGTCCGCCTCGTCGTCGTATCGCTTCAGCATCGCGAAGGCGGCCGCCCTCCTCGCGGCGCATGGCTGGCACGTGGCCCCAGGAAAGGTCGCCACGTGCACCGTCGCGACCAAGTGCGGGGCCGGGATCCCCACGGGCACGCCGCTGTCGTTCACGATTGATTTCGCGCCCTCGTCCCACGCGCTCGTGGCGTCGTTGGCCACGCTCCGGCTCGACGCGGGGCGCGTCGGCATCAAGTTCAGGCTCGACGAGCAGACGCCCGCCGAGGTCCTGGCCGACCTGGCCGGGCCGCTCGGGAGCTGGGACCTCGCGAGCTGGGACGGAGGCTGGCAGTACGCGCCGGACTACTACCCCTCGGGCGAGTGGAACTTCGCGGAGGGCTCGCCGTGGAACGTCGGGCACTACGACGACTCGCACGAGACCGCGCTCGTCACCGCGACGCTCAGGTCGTCCGCGGCGCTCGCGAGCTACGCGTCGTTCCTCGAGACCGAGCTGCCGGTCGTCTGGCTGCCGAGCACCGTCAGCTTGGTCGAGACGCGCGCGTCGATCGCCGGGGTGGTCGTCTCCCCGCTTGGGGCGATCACACCCGAGTCATGGCGCAAGTGAGCCGCGGACGACGTCGGCTCGCCGCGGTCACCGGAAGATCGAGGCCAGCCTCGCGTTGATGAAGGTCGGTCCGGGCGTCGCGAGGCTCTTCTCGAACGCGACGACGAGCTCATCGGCTGTCGTCACGGTCTCTGCGGGCACCCCGTAGCTACGCGCGGTGGCGGCGAGGTCGAGCGTCGGGCCCGTGAGGTCGAGCATCGCCTTGGCGCGCTCGCCGCTGGCGGTCGCGCCCACCCTCGACAGCTCGTAGTTGAGGATCGCGTAGCTGTCGTTGGAGCAGCAGACGACGGACACATCGAGCCCCTCGCGTGCCATGGTCCACAGGGCCTGGGGCGTGTAGGACATCGAACCGTCCGACTCGATGCACACGACGCGCCGCCCGCCCGCCCCCACCGCGGCGCCCACCGCGGCGGGCAGCCCGAAGCCGATCGCCCCGCCGGTGTTCGTCAGCCATTCATGGCGCGGTGCGCCGACGGTGGCGCCGAGGAGGCCGACGCCCGAGGTGTTGGACTCGTCGACCACGACGCAGCCCTCGGGGAGCAGCGACCCGATCGCCGCGGCGAGCGAGCGCGTGTCAAGCGGGCCCGTGGGCCGCGCGGGACGCTCCACGGGCTCGGGCAGCGCGGGGTGGTCCGGGGCGCCGAGCGCGTCGGCGAGGGCCTCGAGGGCCCCGGGCGCGTCGACGCTGAGGTCGGCGAGCTCGAGCACCTCGCAGCCGTCGGGGACCAGCCGCGACGAGATGTTCGGGTACGCGAAGAAGCTCACCGGCTCGACGGCCCCGCACAGGACCAGGACCTCGGCGCCGCCGAGCTGGGCCGCGGCGAACTCCGCCAGGTAGTTGAGGCGCTCAGGCGCGAAGACGCCTGCACCCCGGTCGAGCACCGTCGGGAACGTCTCGTGGAGGACCTTGCACCCCGTCTGCGCCGTGATGCGCGCTGCCGCGGCGAGACCCCGCGCACGTAGCGCCGTCCCCCCGAGGAGGAGGACCGCGGCGCGGTTCCGCACCGCCGAGGCGATCTGGTCGACAACGTGGCCGGGCACGTCGCCCACGATGGCGCGTCGAGCGACCGGCTCGCGCTCGTGGGCGACCTCGGACCACGAGACGTCGGCGGGCAGGACAAGCGTCGCGACGCGGCCGGGGGGACCGAAGGCCGCGGCGATCGCGGCCGCGGCGTCCGAGGCGACGTCGTCGGGTCGCGCCGAGCTGCGGAACCAGCCGTCGAGTGCCGAGGCAATTGCTTCGATGTCCGAGGCGAGCGGGGCGTCGTACCTCGCGTGGTAGGTGGCGTGGTCGCCCACGATGTTGAGGATCGGGACGTGCGCTCGGCGTGCGTTGTGGAGGTTGGCGAACGCGTTGCCCAGGCCCGGGCCGAGGTGCAGGAGCGTGGCGGCAGGGCGGCCCGTGACCCTCGCGAAGCCGTCAGCTGCCCCCGAGGCCACGCCCTCGAAGAGGCACAGGATCCCGCGGACCTCGGCGACGTCGTCGAGGGCGGCGACGAAGTGCATCTCAGAGGTGCCCGGGTTCATGAAGCACGTCGTCACGTCGTTTCGAGCGAGCGCGCCCAGCAGCGTCACCGCACCGTTCATCTCGCCCTCCCGTCACCGAGCAGCTTGCCCGGGTTGAGTCGACCCTCTGGGTCAAAGACCGCCTTGATTTGTCGCTGGAGCGACAGCACCGCGGGGTCGATGAGCGCGAGGAACGGCCGGAGCTTGTCCAGCCCGATGCCGTGCTCGCCGGAGACCTGTCCGCCTGCGGCCACCCCTGCGGCGAACAGCTCGTCGAGGAGGGCCGTGCGCCGCGACTCGTCGGGCAGGTACACCGACAGGTGCACGTTGCCGTCACCCACGTGTCCGCAGCCAGCCATGAAGGCGCCGTGGGCCTCGGCGAGCGAGGCGACCACGCCCAGGTAGTCGGTGACCGCGGCCCTCGGGACCACGACATCGACGATCTCGTCGGCACCGGCGGCCTTGGCCACGTAGAACGCGCGCTCCCTAGCTTCGATCAGCGATCGTGCCGATGCCGATGGGAGCACGAAGACGTCGAGGGCGCCGAGGTCCCCGAGGATCGTCGCGGCCGCCTCGGTGTCGGCGTCGAGCGCGGCAGCGGTGCGTGTCTCGAGGAGGACCACGAGCCACGCGGCGGTCTTCGCCGTGACCTCGTCAGGCACCCCGAACTCGAGCGACGCGGCTCGCGAGATCCCAACCATTGTGACGGCGTCCAGGTACTCGAGGATTGACGGCGCGAGTCCGGCGGCGAGCAGGCGAGGCACCGCGGCGGTCACCGCGCTCAGGTCCGAGAAGGCGACGAGGAGCGTCGAGGCGTTGGGGAGCACAGGCGCGAGCCGGACGGTCACCTCCGTGACCAGCGCGAGCGTGCCCTCCGAGCCGATGACCAGCTGGGTGAGGTCGTAGCCAGACGAGGATTTCATCACCTTCCCACCGGTCCGGATGACCGTCGCGTCGGCGAGCACCAGCTCGAGCCCGACGACGTGGTTGCGCGTCACGCCGTGTCGGACCGCGCGCATGCCGCCGGCGTTCGTGTTCACGTTGCCGCCGATCGAGCCCGACAGCTCGCCGGGGTATACCGGATAGCGCAGCCCGGTCGCCACGAGCGCGGCGTCGAGTGCTCGGAGCGTGACGCCGGGCTCGACAACGGCCACCTGGTTGTCGAGGTCGATCTCTTTGATGCTCGACATCGCGTCGAACGCGACGACGACGCCGTCGGCAAGGGGGGTCGCTGCGCCCGAGAGCCCGGTGCCCGACCCCCGCGCGACGATCGGGACGTCGTGGCGCGCGCACACCTTGACGACGTGGGCGACCTCGTCGGTCGTCCGGGGCCGCACGACGCACCGCGGCCGGGTCCCGAGCGCGTGCAGCGACTCGTCGTGGCAGTCGTCGGCGCTGATCTGCTCGCCCGCGGTCACGCGACCCGGGCCCAGTCCGGCGGTGAGATCGGCGACCACCGACCGGTCGATGGCGGCCATTGCCGCGAGGCTACCCCTGGTAGTGGCTCAATCTGACTGTCACCTCCGATCCAAAGGGCTGGTCTCGTGAGCCAGTGTCGGACCTTCGCTCTCGGCTCGATCCGGCGGTGCGGCAGGTCAGCCCTCTTGAACACGCCCTTTGGCTGCAGTGCGAGCTCTACAACAACCTGGAGGAGCGCACAGGGGCCAGGAAGTGGGAACGCCGATCGGTCGGCTGCTTCCAGCTGTGCCGGATCCCTCCCGAGCTCAGGGAAGATCGTCCCGAGGTCCTCGAGCTCGGCGTGTACGTCTCTCGAGAAAAACGCTCAGGCGCCTGGATCGCTCGTTCTCGGACTTCTACGAGCGCTGCAGGCGTGGCGAGAAGCCCGGTTATCCGAGGTGCAAGGCGAGGACCCGGTTCGACTCGCTGCAGTGGAAGACCGCAGTGGCTGGAAGCTCAAGGCCCGTGAGCGCAGGCTCCATCTCTTCGAGATCGGCAAGGTCACGGTCAAGACGTACCGCGAGGTCCGGGGCACCCCCAAGGACATCACCGAGGCGGGCCGGCGATCACCGGCGATTGTTCTGATGCACGGCGTGCGGTTTTGATGCTCACGTTGACGTCAACGCCGCCTGCAGTGTGCGGTGGGCCGATAGGGCACAGTGGGCCAGTGCCCGCGCAGGGTGAAGCTGACTCACTCGCCTAGCCCTCGGGTCTCGGCGGGAGCGCGGCTCGGAGCTCAGCGATCCGTCGCGACCGAGCGTCGCCCTCGAGCGGGCGACGCTCCGCGGCCATCTTCTCGAGCGTCGCCGCGACCGGCGCGAGGAACCTCGAGCGTGCCTTGGTGCCGCCGTCGGACGACCAGGTGCACAGCAGGCTCGACTCGGGCCTCGTCATCGCGACGTAGAGGAGCCGCCGCTCCTCGTCGAGCTGGGCGCTCGTCGTCGCACTAGAGATCGGCAACGAGCCCTCCGTCAGTCCCGTCACCGCGACGCTGTCCCACTCGAGCCCCTTTGCGCGATGGATCGTGGAGAGCACGACCGCGTCGGGGACGTCGCTCGGGTCCCAGCGCCGCGGGAGATCGGCCTCGAGGTCCGACGCGGGGGTGTGCTCGGCGCCGAGCCGGATGGTGGGCACGCCCGCAGCCGCGCAGGCCGCCGCCAGCCCGTCGAGCGCGGCGTTGGTGCGCGCGAGCACGGCGGTCTGGTGCCACCACCACGAGGGGCCGTGCATCGCGCGGCACCACGCCGCGACTCCGGCGGCCTCACCGGCGGCGTCCTCGAAGGCGATGATCCGCGGGAGCTCGCCGCCCTCGGTGGCCGCGACGAGGTCGAGGGGCCCCTCGTCGAGCGCCGCGGTCGCGGCGCGCACGATGGCCTCCGTCGAGCGGTGGTTGCGCGGCAGGGTCAGGACCTTGGTCGGCGGCCATCGTGCGGCGATCTGGTCTAAGAGGTTCGCGTCCGCGCCGTTCCAGCCGTAGATGGACTGGTTGGGGTCACCGACGCCGAACAGGTCGGGGTCGTCGCCCACCATTGCCGCGAGGAGGTCGAACTGCGCGGGGTTCATGTCCTGGAGCTCGTCGACGAAGAAGAGCCTCGTGCGCCATCGGAAGGCGTCGGTCACCTCCTCATCGCGCTCAAGCAGCGTCGTCGCCTCCTCGAGCAGCCCGTCGAAGTCGAGTACGCCGCGTCGCCGACAGAGCTGGTCGTAGCCGTCGAGCACGCGATGCATCTGATCGATCGAGGTCGGGAGGCGGCGGCGCGCGGCGCGCGCGCCCGCCTCGTAGGTCGTGGCGTCGAGGCGTCGGGACTTCGCCCACGACACCTCGGCCTCGAGGCGAGCGATCGCAGGCGCGGGCAGCGTGAGCCCGAGATCCGAGGCGAGCTCGACGAAGAGCCGGTGGCGGTCCGACGCGATCACGGGCGGCGCCTGTCCACGCTGGGAGCGCGCGTCGCGCACGAGCTCGAGCGCGGCGCGGTGGAACGTGCCAGCCCGGACGCCCTCGACGCCTGCGCGGTGCAGGCGCGTGCGCAGGTCGCCTGCCGCCTTGCGGGTGAAGGTCGCGACGAGCACGTGGCGAGGGTCGAGCTGTTCGTCGGTCACCCTGCGCACGACGCGCTGGGTCAGCACTCGCGTCTTGCCCGCGCCTGCGCCCGCGCGGACGACCACGCGTCGGTCCGTCGCCTCGATCGCCTCGAGCTGCTCGGGCGTGAAGCCGAGCGCCTCGTCGTCAGGGCGCGCCATGTCGGCAACCTACCGAGGTGTGGTGACCCGATCTCGGTCGCGGGCGCCCGCGAGCACCGCGCCGCGCGCGAACGGGCCGTTTACGAGAAAACGCGTTGGTAGCCTGCGGGCGTGCTGCGTGCCTTCCTCGATGGCGCGGTATTCGGCACCACGGCCGGCGACGGCGCGCCGAGCGTGCTGCTCCTGCACGGCTGGCGCCGCACCTCCGAGGACTTCGCACGCGTGGCCGACGTCCTCGTGGAGCGAGGCGTGAGCTCGGTGGCCCTTGACCTGCCGGGCTTCGGGGCGACGCCGCCCCCTGCGGCTGGCATGGGGGCGAGGGGCTACGCGGCCCAGCTCGCCGGTCTCGTCGAGTCCGTCGCCTCGAGCGGCGTGCCGCCGATCCTCGTGGGCCACTCGTTCGGCGGGCGCGTGGCGGTGTGCCTCGCGGCCTCGAGCCCCAAGGCCGTCGCAGGGGTCGTCCTCAGCGGGGTGCCGCTCGTGCGGTCGTCCATGCCGCACGGCAGGCCATCGCAGCGTTACCGGGCGGTCAGGGCCGCTTCGCGCCTCGGGCTGGTGGCGCCAGCCCGCTTGGAGGCGGCCCGGCGTCGCTACGGCTCGGCCGACTACCGAGCCGCGACCGGGGTCGTGCGCGACGTGCTGGTCGCGATGGTCGCGGAGTCCTACGAGGCCGAGCTCGCCCAGCTGCGTTGCCCCGTGGCACTCGTCTGGGGCCGCGACGACACGACCGTGCCGCTCGACGTCGCCCTGGCAGCCCAGCGTGTCGCGCCGACCGCCACCCTCGAGGTGCTCGACGCGGTGGGCCATCTCGTCCCGACCGAGGCGCCCGAGCGCCTGGCGGCTGCGGCATTGACGATGTTGCGGGGCACGAGCTGAGCCCCCTCGCCTCGGCCGCCGTCGCCCTCGTGCTCGCGGCCGGGGCCGCCTCCAGCTGGCTGCGGTGGCTCCGCGTCGCCCAGCGCGAGCACTACCTCGGCGGGTCGGTCAGCCGCTTCGCGCTGCGGTGGTGGACGTCGTCGAGGGCCTCGATCGCCCTCGGGCTCCTCGCGATCGCAGGGATCGCGGGCTCGGTGGCGGTGCCCCCCGTCGCGGTCGTCACGGCGATGGCCCTCGTCGTCGGGCCGCTCGGCCTCGGGGTGCGCGGGCGCACGAGCCCGCTCGCCTGGACGAGGCGCCTCACGTCGCTCGCCGCACTCTCGGGGGCGATGCTGGCCGGCCTCGGGGTCGCCGCGGCCTCCACACCCTGGCCGTTCGCCGCGGGAGCTCTGGTCGTCGTGCTCAGCGGCGTCGTGGTCGACACCGCCACGGTCATCCTCAGCCCCATCGAGGACCACCTCGCCATGCCCTACGTCGAGCGCGCCCGGCGGCGGCTGAGCGAGGTGGGACCGTCGGTCGTCGCGATCACCGGCAGCTACGGGAAGACCTCGACCAAGCACCATCTGGCCGAGCTGCTCGCCGGGACGACGTCGGTGGTCCCGACGCCTCGAAGCTTCAACAACCGTGCCGGCCTCGCGATCGCGGTCAACGACCACCTCGCCGAGGGGACACGGGTCTTCATCGCCGAGATGGGCACCTACCGCACCGGCGAGATCCGCGCGATGTGCGACTGGTGCCGCCCCGAGGTCTCGGTCCTCACCGCCATCGGGCCCGTGCACCTCGAGCGGTTCCGAACGCTCGAGCGCATCGCGGCGGCGAAGGCCGAGATCGCCGAGCGCGCGCGCGTCGTCGTGTGCAACGTGGACGACGAGCGACTGCGCGTGCTCGCCGGCTCGCTCGCGTCCGACGCGCGCGAGGTGCTCACGGCGGGCTCGGTGAGCGCGGACGCCGACGTGCGCGTGGAGGTGGTGGGGGAGCGCTGGCGCGTCGTGGTCCGCGGCGAGACGGTGCTCGTCACGAACCCCATCCCGGGCGTGCAGCCCACGAACCTCGCGTGCGCGATCGCCGCAGGGGTCGCCCTGGGCGTCGACGCGCACGCGATCGCGACGAGGATCCCCCACGTCGCGCCGGTCGCCCACCGGCTCACGGTCGCGAGCGCGCCGTCGGGAGTGCTCGTGGTCGACGACACCTACAACGCGAACCCCGCTGGCGCAGGGGCGGCGCTTGATCTCTTGCGCAGCCTCCCGGTCGACGGCCGCCGCGTCGTCGTCACCCCGGGGATGATCGAGCTCGGCACGCGCCAGCGCACTGAGAACGAGGCCTTCGCGGGGGCGGCGGCCCAGTTCGCCGCGGCCATCGTGGTCATCGGGCGCACGAATGTGTCGGCGCTGCGCCGTGGCGCGGTCGACGGCGGCGCGGACGTGGTGCGCGTGACGACACGGGAGCACGCCGTCGAGTGGGTGCGCAGCACGCTCGGGCGCGGCGACGCCGTCCTCTACGAGAACGACCTGCCCGACCACTACCCTTGACCGACCGCGATCGGGCGGTACAAGGAGGCGCGACGTGGGTCAGGTGGCTGCGGTGTTTGGAGGGCCCTCCCCCGAGCACGACGTCAGCATCCTGACGGGTCTGCAGGCCACGCGCGAGCTCGCCGGGGCCGGCCGGTCGGTGGTCGCGATCCATTGGTCAAAGACCGGCGCGTTCCACCTTGTCGAGCCCACCTCGGAGGCAGCCGCGTTCCTCGAGGGCGTGCCGAAGGGGGCCACGCCGCTCGTGCTGCGCACCGGCAAGGACGGCGGGTTCTCGAGCGCGGGCCGCCTCGGGAGGAGCCGGGACCTCGTGCTCGACGCGGTGATCCTGTGCACGCACGGCGGTCCGGGCGAGGACGGCTCGCTGCAGGGCGCGCTCGACCTCGCCGGCGTCGCCTTCACGGGGCCGAGCGTCGCGGGGGCCGCGCTCGGGATGGACAAGCTCGCCTTCACCGCGGTGGTCCGCGCGACTGGTATCACCACCCTGCCGCGCGTGGCGCTCACCGAGGCGACCACCGAGGTGCCGTTCGACCCGCCCTTCATCGTCAAGCCCCGATTCGGCGGATCCTCGATCGGGATCGACGTCGTGGGCGACCTCGACACCGCTCGGGCGAGGCTGCGCGCGAACCTGCACCTCGCAGCCGGCGCGGTGATCGAGCCCTACCGCGCGGACCTCGCGGATCTCCAGGTCGCCGTGCGGCGGTACCCGGCGCTCGAGCTCTCCGCGATCGAGCGCCCGATCCGCCGCGACCGTGGTGCCGAGATCCTCGACTACGCAGACAAGTACGTGGCCGGCGAGGGGATGGCCGCGGCCCCTCGCGAGCTGCCCGCCGTGCTCGACGACGCGCGGCAGGCCGAGGTCCGTGCCGCCGCGGCCCTCGTCGGCGTCGCCTGCCAGGTCCGCGGCATCGCGCGGATCGACTTCCTCGAGGGAAGAGAGGGGCTGTACGTGAACGAGATCAACACGATCCCCGGGTCGCTCTCGCGCTACCTGTTCGTCGACCCCACGCACAGCTTCCTCGAGCTGCTCGACGACATGGTCAAAGAGGCGACCGACGTGCCCTCGCGCCGCTACGTGACGACGGGCGCGGACGGTGCCGTACTGCGCACGGCGGGGTCAATCGCCGCGAAGCTCGCCTGACGGGCTGCCGCCACGCGCGCGGCGGCAGCCGCGAGCCGCTCGGCGTAGGGATCGACGAGCAGGGCACGGTCAACGGCGAGTCGCGCGAGGGCGAGCAGGCCGTGGTCGAGCGCGAGGTCCACGAGCTCGCACGCCGCGTCCTCGCAGACCGTCTGGAGGCGCGTCAGGTGCCCCTCGGTGAGGAACCAGTCGTAGCCCTCGAGCACCGTCGCGAACGGCTCGCCCTCGATGAGCTCGAGCGCCGCACGCAGCCACGCCATCTGCTCGTCGGGCTCCTCGCAAGCCCGCGCGCGAGTGACCCATGCCTCGAGCACGGCCACGTCGCAGACGACGTCGGGGGCGACCGCGTAGTGGCCGAGACGCCCCGCGGACGGCAACCTCGGACCGAACGGCCCGTCGCCGAGGGCGCGGCGCAGTGACGACGCGACGTTGAAGAGGGTCTTTGCCGCGGCGTCGCTCGACGTCGTGCCGAGGACGCGGACGCGGAGTCGTTCCCCGGTCACGGGCTCCCCGGCGCGCAGCGCGAGGTAGGCGACGAGCTCGACCGCGCGTCGCTCACGACCCGTGACGAGCGGCTCGACGAGGCCGTCGACGCGGGGCACCGCGGTCAAGAGCCTGACGACGGTCCCGTGGTCCTCGATCGGGACGAGGAGGTCGTGCTCGTTGGCGACCGGGGTGACCGACGGCGTGAAGCGTCGATCGTGTCGCTCGTCCAGCAGCTCGCGAACGATCGCGGCGAGCGACGATCGCACGAGCGTGCGCCCGTCGGGCAGTGTCGCGGTGCTCGCCGTGACGGTGGCGTGCGGGGCCGGCGACGGCATCGCGACGCACACGCAGTGCTCGAGGAGCGCCGGCGTGATGCTCTCGCACTCGCCCACGACGACGACGAGGTCGTCGTCCCCACGAGTCGCGAGCGCGTGCAGGAGCCCGGCGGGCTCGGCGCGCAGCGGAAGGCCGAGCCCGATGGCGGGCGCCACCCGAAGCGCGTCGGCGACGACCGAGGCGGCACCGTCGCCCTCGAGCCGCAGCGACGCGCCGCGCGGGACGAGCGCGAGATGGGTCTCGCCCCGGTCCTCGCCCAGCACCACCACGAGGCAGCGAACGTCGATCCCCCGGTCGTCAGGGTCGAAGCACCAGCTGCCGTCGTCGAGCCACGCGGTCCCGTCCGCGACGACGACGTGCGCGGTGTCGTCGAGTCGACCCGCCGCGGCGAGGCGTCGAGCGGCCGCGGCGAGCAGCGACGTGGGCGCGGCGGGCGCGGCGAGCAGTGCGGTCTCCACGTCGATGGCTGCCTCGTCGTCCAGCACCACACGGCGCCACATCCGCGAGCGACGTCGCAGGTCTGCGGCGAGGGCGACGAGGATCGAGCCCGTCCCGATGGTCGTCGGCGTGACACCGCCGTGTTGGCCTCGGTGCCCACCCCTCGCTCGCCGCGGCGCGTGCGCTGATCCAGCGGACCTGGTTCGCACCGACTGGCCGCGTGCAGGCGTCGGCTCGTCGCTCACGACGTCGCCGCGATCGAGAACGCGTGCCGGCGTCGTGGTGTGCGCAACGATGCTCGAGGTGCTCCTCGGTTGCGCGAGGGAGGGACGCTGCGCGGACGCGTGTTGCGCGCTCGCCTCGAGGAACGGGGCCACGACGAGGACGAGCGCGGCGACTCGCACGGCAGCCCAGGCGATCGGCCCGGACTCGGTGGACGCCGCGCCGTGACCCAGCTGCGCGAGCACGAGTCGTGCGAGACCGACGGTGACAACTCCCCAGGACACTGCCGCGGCGAGGACGAGTGCAAGGACCACGGGGCCGATGCCCGCGTCGATCGGGGCGCGCAGCGCGGCGAGCAGCGCGATCGGGACGAGCACAAGCGCACCGAGGACGAGCGCGCCCTCCACCATGCCGCCACGTGCGCGGTGGTTCACCTCGCCGCCAGGTACCAGGTCGCCGGCTCCGGGGCAGACGGTGGCACCCGAATCGTCGCGACGCACGTCGCGGTGGGAGCCGTCATGTGGACGGTCGCTGACGTCGTGTGGGTCTTCGTGCTGCTGGAGATGCCGCAGGTGACCGAGAGCGTCACGCGCATCCCCACCGGGACCGACACGGTCACCGTATGGACCGCACCAAGCCGCGCCACCACCGTGGTCGCGCCGGCCTCGAAGGTGCCGCTCAGGGACGGGACGATCGCAGGCGTCACGTGGGGCTGCGAGGTCGTCGTCGTGGTGGTGGTGGTCGACGTCGACGTCGTGGGCGTGCTCGTGCGGTGCCGTGCCGGCGTCGACGTGCGATGCGGGCTGCTCGGGACCGTCACGTACCCGCCGGGCGGGGTCGCGCGCGACGCGACGATGGTGGGGAGCGTCGTGGTCGTGGGCGAGATCGGGGTCGTTGCTTGGGGGGTGCGCGGCTGGCCGAGGGTCACGATCGTTCGCACGAGGGGTGCGCCCGCCACCACGATGACGGCGAGCGCGGCGAGCAGCACCGCGAGTGCCGCCAGTCCGCCTGAGGGGATCCGTCGAGTGGGCATCGTCGGGAGGCTACGACGACGCGACGACGAACGGCTTGGCCGCCGCGACGAGGCGGCGATGCAGCGCCCCGTTCGACACGCCGATCGCCGCAGCCAGCTCGGCCGCGGTGTGACCGAGGACGCACCGCGCGTAGACGAGGTCAACATCGGTTACTCCGGCGGCGGCCGCGAGGGCGAGTCGGCGACCGATGTCGTCACTGTCGACGTCGCTGCCGCCCACCGACTGCTCACGCCCCGCGCGGAGCTCGGAGCGACGGCTTTTTTCCGCGAGCATCTTGCGTCGCAGTCGACAGCGCAGCGCGCCGAGGAGGTCTGGCCCGGCGTACGGGCGGGTCTGACCTGCCCAGTCCTCCAAGAGCTCGATCGACTCGACGATGGCATCGGCGAGGAACGTCCTCGGATTGTCCGCGATCCCCTCGCCGAATCGCAGCTTCCGCGCGACCGCGACGATCCCCGGCAGCAGGGTCTGGAGCAGGCAGCGCCGCGCCAGGGGGTCCTCAGAGCCGAGCAGCAGTGCCGCAAGGATGCGTGCTCGGTGCAGCCGCTCGAGGCCCCCGGTGGGCTCGAGCGCCGCCACGAGCCCGGTGAGGTCGACGACGAAGAGCGGGATCTCGTGGGGGCTTTGGGCTCGAAGCCGCTCGAGCGAAGCTCGAGCTTCTCGCGACCTGCCCACGCCCCGCCATTCCGAGCGCAGTTGGGCGAGGACGTCGTGAGCGTTGGGTGGAGTCATGCCTCCACCCTGTGGACCTCGCTCCCCGTACCGCTCCCCACGACGCCGGGCCGTCGCCGTCGCCGACGATTCGCCGGGACATCCTGGGACCGTCGACGCGTGCAAGTAGCGTCGCGCAGATGAACATCGAGGAGTTCTACGACCAGGACGAGCGTCGTCGTGAGAGCGAGGAGATCGAGCTCGGCAGCGCATGGCAGGATGCCTCGGGTCGTCGCTGTGAGTTGAGCTACGTCGTCGACACGGGCGAGGTGTACCTGATGTCGGCTCCCGACGTCGAGCTGCTCGAGGACGCCTTCGGCGACATGGCCGTTGACAAAGAGCCCGTGGAGGCGCTCACCGTTGACGTGATCGCGGTCGTGCCCAGCTCAGAGGAGTTGCGCCGCGCGCTCGAGGGCTGGGAGGACGCCATGCAGAAGCCCTCGTCCGTCGAGTGGCTGCGCTCGAGCCTCGCCACGTTCGGCGCTGCCTGACGGACACGAGGTTGCCGGATTCGCGGAGTGCGTCGAGACGTCCGTCGACTGGGGCTGGTGACTCGTGACGACGCCTGAGCTCGCGACCACCGTCCAGGATCCCGACGCGTCACCGGTCGGCGAGCGCCTGAGCTACGTCGCGGGCCTCGACGGGGTCAGGGCGTTCGCCGTCGTCGCGGTCATCGCGTACCACGCGGGCGTCACGCATGTGACCGGTGGGTTCCTCGGGGTCGACGTGTTCTTTTGCCTCTCGGGGTTCCTCATCACGTCGCTGCTCTTGGGCGAGGCCCGGCACACCGGCACCATCCGCCTCGGGCAGTTCTGGGCACGTCGTGCCCGACGGCTCCTGCCCGCACTCTTCTTGGTGCTGTGCTTCGTGGGGCTGCTCTCGTGGCTCGCCTCGCCCCAGGGCACCTATCCGGGGCTGCGCCTCGACTCGCTCTCGACGCTGCTGTACGTCGCGAACTGGCACTTCATCTTGGAGGGGTCGAGCTACTTCAAGGCTGCGCTGGCACCCTCGCCGCTCACCCACACGTGGTCCCTCGCGATCGAAGAGCAGTTCTACGTCGTGTGGCCCCTGCTCGTCCTCCTGCTCGTCAAGCTCCGCAAGGCGCCCATAGCGCTGCTCGTCATGTCGGTGCTGGGCGCACTCGCGTCGACGGCCTGGATGGCCCAGCTGTTCACCCCCGGCGCGGACCCGACGCGGCTCTACTACGGGACTGACACGCACGCCATGACGCTGCTCAGCGGCGCCGCCCTTGCGGCCGCCCTCGCCGTGCGCGCAGGGCGCCGGGACCCCTCGGCGCTGCGCGCCACCGGCGCCACCGGACTCGCTGTCCAAGCCGCGGGCATCGCCGGCGCGGGGGTGCTCTGCGCGATGGCACTCAAGGTCAACGGCGAGACGCACTGGCTGTACCGCGGCGGCTTCCTCCTCAGCGGCATCGCCACGGCGGCGGTGATCCTGAGCACGGTCATCGCACCGGGCGGTCCGCTTGCCGCGGTGCTCGGTTTTGCCCCGATCCGGTTCGTCGGCAGGATCTCCTACGGGCTGTACCTGTGGCACTACCCCTTGTTCATCTGGCTCGACCACGAGCGCACCGGGCTCTTCGGCATTCGGCTCTTGGTGCTGCGGCTCGCGGTGACGACCGCTGTCGCGACCGCGTCCTTCTACCTCGTGGAACGCCCGGTGCGACACGGCCTCGTGCTGCGCGGCGCCTCCGCGCTGGTCGCGACCGCCGCCGCAGCCGCCACCACCGTGGCCATGATCTTCGCGACCTCGCTCGCCGCGGCGATCCCGAGCGCCGGCGCGGCCCCGCCACAGCCGCCGTTCCACGACCCGGTCCGCGCCCTGCTCATCGGCGACTCGACGATGCTCACGCTCGGCATCGCGATCGCGCCGTGGGCGCACCTCTACGACGTCGACGAAGATGACGCGGCGACCCTCGGATGCGGCGTCACCTTCTCCACCGCACAGATCGAGCACGGCGCCAGGATCCCGACGGCCCTGCCGTGCAGCCTCAACCCCGGCCACGCGCGCGTGACGATCGACGCGGCATGGGCCCACGAGGTCGCGACCTTCCGCCCCGCGGTCGTGGCCATCCTGGCCGGCCGTTGGGAGGTCCACAACCTCCTGGTGGGCCTCCACACCGTGAACATCACCCAGCGTGCCTTCCAGCAGCAGGTCGCCGCCGGGCTCACCAGGGCCGTCAAGATCAGCAGGTCAGGCGGCGCGAACGTCGTGTTCGTGACCCAGCCATGCGCCGACAGCGGCGAGCGTGCCAATGGCCAGCCGTGGCCCGAGGACTCGCCGACCCGGCTCGCGATCTACAACGGCATCGTCCGCGCCGTCGCCCATCGAACGGGTGCGAGCGTGCTCGACCTGTACTCGATGGTCTGCCCGGGGGGGCGCTACCAGCAGGCCGTCGACGGCGTCACGGTGCGCCAGCCCGACGGCGTCCACTTCGCGATCTCCTCGGGTGATTTCTTCGCGCCAAGGATCTTCAGCGTGCTCATCGCCGAGGGTCGGGCGTCCGAGGTGCTCAGAGGTCGTTCGTCCCCGCGCTGATCGAGTTGCACGCGCTGCGCAGCCCCGGGGCGACATTCGCGAACGGCAGCTCCTGGGACTGCTGCAGGAGCGTCATGAGCCCCGCGTAGGCACCGTCGCCGGACGCCGCCATTGCCGCCTCGGTCTCGACACCCGCCGCGTCGTGGGTCGCCTGCTGTTGGTCGGCGGCCGCCACGGCAGCGTTCGGGGCGTGCAGCGAGCGGTCATAGGCGATCAGGGCGCGATGGATCCCGCGACACGCCGCGACGGCATCCTGGTTGGCGCCACCGCCGCACGAAGCAAGCCCGATCATCGCCGCGGCGATGGCTGCGGCGACGCTGGCTCGCCGGGTCAGTCGAGCCACGCCTCAGCGCGCTCCAGCAGGAACTCGCTTACGTCCCTGCACCGATCGAAGACGTCGCACAAGAGCTCCTCGCCCTTGAGCACCGCCGCGAGGGACACGGGGTGCCGAGCGATGATCGTGACGCGGCGCTCCGAGCCATCGGTCGCTGACGCGTAGGAGTCGGACGCGGACACCTCGAGCGGCAGCACGATCCCGCCGACGGGCGCGAGGTCGATCGCGAGCCGGAGCAGGTCCGGCGCGTGGGGGAGCGGCGGGAGCGCCCAGGTGAAGGTGATCGGGAAGTGAAACTCGTCGGGCGGCTCGTCGTCCTCGGGAAGGCCCATGACCGCGTCTTCGAAGCTGAGCAGGATCCGAGGGTCCACGTCGAGGGCGAGGTGCAGGTCGAGCGGCCCGCCGCAGCCGTCCTCGGGATGCAGGTCGACCTCCCAGACCTGACGAAGCGAGTAGGTCTCGACGAAGTGGCGCTCGTCATGCACGTGGAACCCGTGATCGACCGAGTGGTCCTTCAGGTCCGCGACGTACCCCGCCACGTCGATGGCTGCCACGAGCTCGACACTACCCGCGGGTGCCTGAATCGACCGACGGTACGCTCTCGGCGTGAGCGACGAGGAGTTGGCCCAACTCCTCCGCACCGCCGCGCGTGCGGTGCAGGCAGCGATCAGCGGGCACCGGGGTCGGGGGCTGTCGGGGCTGCGGCCCACGCAGTACCACGCCGACCTCGTCGCCGACGCCGCGGCGATCGAGGTGCTGGCCTCGGGCGGCCTCCAGGTGCTCTCCGAGGAGTCGGGTCGCACAGGCGAGGGGTCGCGCGTGTGCGTGCTGGACCCGATCGACGGCTCCACGAACTTCGACAGGGGGATCCCGTACTACTCGACGAGCATGTGCGTCCTCGACGACCAGGGGATGCGCTGCAGCCTCGTCGCCAACCTCGCGACCGACACCTGGTACGAGGCGACTCGTGGCCGGGGCGCGACCCGCGACGGTGACCCGATACAGCCCTCCTCGGCGACGAGCATCAAGGGTTCGATCCTCTCGTTCTCGGGCTTCCCGGGACGGCATGGCGGGTGGGCCCAGCACCGGGCACTCGGATCCGCGGCGCTCGAGCTGTGCGCGGTCGCCGACGGCTCGCTCGACGCGTTCGGCGTCGTCGGGACCGCGCACCTCAGCCCATGGGACTATCTCGGCGGCCTGCTCGTGGTCCATGAGGCCGGGGGGATCGTGACGGACCTGGATGACGCCGAGCTCGTCGAGGCGTCGACGGCCCGCCACCAGCTCTGTGCGGCAGGGACCGCGTCGCTGTCGACAGAGCTCGTCGCGTTCGCAAGAGGTCTCCGCGAGATGCATGGGCCGTCCGCGACGACGTGATGAGATACGTGCGCACTCGTCGAGGCGAGCGCTCGGGCGCTTAGCTCAGTTGGTTAGAGCAGCTGGTTTACAACCAGCAGGTCGGGGGTTCGAGTCCCTCAGCGCCCACACGTGGTCAAAATTGCAACGTTTCAGCAGATCAGCAGACATGTTTCGTGTCCGGTCGCTCACCCACCATTTGGGTGTCGATGATGTCATCCAGGCCGCCCATCCGGACTTTCACCCGTGCCCAGTGGTCAGCCAATGGTGAGCTTCCTCGGCGAAGAGTTCGTGCGCCTGCTCGAGTGATCCAGGCCCCTGTTGGAGCGACATACACGGTCAACTCGTCAACGAATACTGGTGGCGTGAACTGGCCGGATGGCATTTTCGCCACCCACAGGGCAGCGATCCCGACGCCGTCGTGCACCCCGTGCTCGTCCGGGCCGACTCAGCGGGCGCGACCCACGGACTCGTCGACGCGATTGTCGAGCGCAACTGCGAGTTCTCGATCGGCTTCCAGATCGACCGGAACGTGAGAGCTGCCCTGTTGTTGGCCCAAGAAGAGGACTGGTGCCCGCGATCGAGCTCGATGGCATGATCCGTGACGGCGCGTTCGTCACCGAGCTGACGGAGCTCATCGACCTTGAGCGATGGGGTCACGGCATCCGCCTCTTCTCAAGGCGCGAGCGGCCCCACCCCGGAGCCCAGCTGAGCTTGTTCGACATCCAAGAGGGCATGCGCCACCAGTGCTTCATCACGAACTCGAGCGGCGACGCGGACGACCTCGAGCTGGTCACGCGCGCGTCGAGGACCGGATCCGAGACGCCAAGGCCAGGTGGATACGCAACCTGCCGTTCCGAGACGTGGTGCCGAACAACGCGTGGTCCAGCTCGTGCTGTGCGCGATGGACCTGATCGCATGGATCAAGGTGCTCTGCCTCGACGGCGAGCTGGGAATCGCGGAGCCCAAGCGACTCCGCTATGCGTTCTTGCACTGTGCCGTACGCATAGTGCGCGGCGCGAGGCGCATCACGGTTCGCATTCAGGAGTGCTGGCCCTGGCAGGACGAGCTCGTCGCCGCGTTCACGAGTGCGCGTGCCATCGAGCTGTGCTGAACCGACACGCGCACCACAGCACTCGGCGAGCGTGTGATCAACGACGCCCGAGCCAGCACCGCAACGACACCAGATGCCAGCGAGACGTTTCGCTGTTGTGTCGAACGCACTCGACGAGCGATTTAGGGTCCTCGAAAAGCGCGCAGTTGGATCTGCGCACGGTTTCAGACGGCTACTGCTGAATCCGGGTTAAACAGGCCCGGTTTCTGCAAATTTGCTGGTAGTTCAAGTCGAGCAGCTATCCGGCGTGCCAGTTGATCAATCCACGAATATTTCCCCATAAGTCGCAAAAGTCGCTTCCTAAGCTGGAGGTGGTCTCGAAGGAATCCAAAGGCCGTGAGGAGTAAGCCATCCCACCGACCACCGATCGCGGCAACGATCGTGATCACAGGCTGCGAATCGACGAAGAGAGGTACTGCCTTTTCGTTGTTTGCACCTGTGCAGGAATCAAGTATTTGCATGCCGTTCATTCGGTGAAAGTGGTCGAAGAACAGAAGATCAAGTTGACCGCCGGGGCTGTATTGCTTGAGTTGCTCGTCGTATGCTCTCTGCAATCCCAGCAGTCGATCTCCCCCTCGGAGCATGACCAGGATCGCTGCGGTCGTCCCTCCGGCTTCGAGCGTGCTGACGACGAGTCGCCCTTCTCTTCGAAACTCATCGCACATTGCGCGAAACCACTCCGGTTCACCGCACCACGACTCCGTTGCTATGCCGGTTGCCAACTTGTAGCCGGATCTCTCCAATCGAAAGATCTCTTCTATTGCCTCTGAGTCCGCGCTTCGATCAACTAGGGTGACCTTTCCGCCCAACAACTCACCTAGGCGCTTCTTCTTGCGAAGGAGCTCCTTGACGTTCTTCCGCCTTGTTGCAGAACCCTGAAGGTAGTCCCCTTCCGGACGCCGGTTGGCAACTGGTCGAGTCCAGGACTCTGCAACGTAGAGCGGGATATGTAACGCCTGTGCAGCATTTCGAAGTGAAGATTCGACTGGGCCACCTGCGCACAGAGCCTCGAACCGCAGGAGCTTGGGAGCATTAGGGAACCGACAGTCGCGAACCGCCTGAAGGAGGGAGCCCATCGCTTCGTCGCTTCTTTCGGACCTTAACAGTGGCGTCAGGTCGTATCTGTTTCGGCGCACCTGGGTGGTTCCGGTTAATAGCAGGTGCTCGATGAGTGTGAGGGGCATTCGGTCGTTGCCGCGCCGCGCCCTTACAAGAGGGAAGCAGCCAAAGAACTTCCCGTCCTCCTCAGCAAAGGCCAAGTAGATCTCGGAACCGTTAGGTAGAAAACGAGCTGCGGGGATAAGGCATCCGGGCTCAAGGACGGGATTTGGCGCGATCACGTTCTGACCCAACTCTTGCCAAGCGTCGACTTCGGCAGGTGAAAGATCGCGCACCTTTACGACACGACCCTTCAAGACATTTCTCCTTGGTGTCCGGAGCAACCGTCCTAGACGTACAGCCGCTAACCGGCAACTTTCTTCGTCGCACCGACGATTCTAACACCCGACGCCGCTGTCGAACGGGTCGGGAGATTGACGACGGTAGCGAACGATGAGCATGAAATTCACGGTTGCATCCGGCGGATGCAACCGTGTCGTCGGGGGGTTACGACTGCGATGTCAGACCGCCGCGTCGCGCTGGCAGAGGAAGGTTTGAAGTATCACGAGACCAATGTTTCGAAATTGCAATTGGCCACCCGCGTGTCTCGGCTCGACGAGGCTTGTGGCATCGAGATGGTGGCGAGGCGATATCTCGAGATTCTTTTCAATGAGAATCTCACAGGATTTTCTACGCGCCTCTGGGGGATGATCAACGTCGGAAGGCAATGATCGTCGGATGCGTCAGACGAAGACAAGACCGCCCTCCGCTATGTGCTGCATCACGGAGAGCGTTCTAGACTGCCAATCTGCGCTTGTAGCGCCGTGATCGCATCTCGGGCCACCGCAAGTTCCTGAAACTTGTAGCTGGATCTTGGCTTCGACGTGGATCGCCGTGGGTTCGAGTTCTGTCCCTCAGCCCCCACTGTGCTTCTTGCTTCTCCGATCAGATAGAAGTAACCGAGACCATCAACCGGGATTGTGATCCACTGCGACGTGACCAAGGAATTCAGATCTCCCAAGGTCTTGAGACTGTGCGAGTGTCCACGAGACAAGTTCTTCACAGAGATGACGAGTGCCTCATGGATGAAGATACGTAGTGCGATGGCTTGATGCGCTCGGTCATGCGCTTGCGAACGCCGGATCGATGACCTGGCAGATCCTTTGGGCCCTCATCTTCGGATTCCTTCTCTCGGCGGTCATTCAGGCGGCCGTTCGCAGAGACACGATCATCAAGCGACTCGGTGGCGATGGACCTCGGACCCTCTTGTTCGCCGCGGGCGTAGGTGCAGCGTCTTCTTCGTGTTCCTACGCCGCGGTGGCCCTGGCACGTTCGCTCTTCAAGAAGGGCGCCAGTTTTACCGCCGCAATGTCCTTCGAGATTGCCTCGACCAACCTGGTGGTCGAGCTGGGTGTCATCCTCGCCGTCCTGATCGGTTGGCAGTTCACGGCCGCTGAATTCGTCGGCGGTCCGATCATGATCATCCTGATTGCTCTCATCTTCCGACTCTTCCTCCGCCAGCGCCTCATCGAGGCCGCTCGCATGCAGGCCAACCAGAACCTGGCCGGTTCAATGGAAGGCCATGCCGCCATGGATATGTCGATCCAAGAAGAAGGCAGCCTGTGGCGGCGGTTGAGGTCGAAGGAGGCCTCTGCCTCTGTCTCGCACATCTTCATCATGGAGTGGGCGGCAGTCATCAGGGACATTGTCATTGGGCTGCTCATCGCTGGAGCCATCGCTGCTTGGGTGCCGAATAGCTTCTGGGAGCATTTCTTTGCCGTCGGCCACCCGTTGCTGTCGAAAATCTGGGGACCGATCATCGGGCCGGTCGTCAGTCTGCTGAGTTTCGTGTGCTCGATCGGCAACGTGCCGCTGGCGGGTGTGCTGTGGAACGGGGGCATCAGCTTCGGCGGCGTGATCAGCTTCATCTTTGCGGACCTGATCATCCTGCCGATTCTCAATATCTACCGGAAGTACTACGGCACGAAGATGATGCTCTTCGTCTTGGGGAGCTTCTACGTCACCATGGTCTTCGCGGGCTACTTGGTTGAGATTCTCTTCAGCCTGCTTGGACTGGTGCCGACCGTGCGCGACGCCAAGGTTGGCGAGATCGCCGTCCAGTGGGACTACACGACGGTGCTGAATATCGTCGCGCTGCTTGTTGCCGCGGCACTCATAATCCGGTTCGTCCGCACCGGCGGCATGGCGATGATGAAGATGATGGGTGGATCGCCTGGCGGCGAACATGAGCACGGTCACCACTAGGTCCCCGAAGCAGACGCCGTCTCTTTCATGTTGGCTCCCCCAGGGCCCGGTCTCTGCGAACCTGCTGGTCGCTCGAGTCGGACAGCTATTCGGCGGACCAGTCGATCAATCCACGAATAGTTCGCCATGAGTTGCAAAAGTCGCTTCTTAAGCTCAAGGTGGTCTCGCAGGAATCCAAAGGCCGAGAGGAGTACGCCATCCCATCGACCACCGACGGCGGCAACCACCGTGATCACGCGCCTCGATTGGTCGAAGAGGCGCACCGATTTCTCGTTGGTAGCACCAGTGCAGGAATCATGCATCTGCACGCAGGCCAGTCGGTGAAAGTGGTCGAAAAACTTGAGGTCAAGCTGATTACCGGGGCTGTACTGCTTGAGTTGTTCGTCATAGGCCTTCTGTATTCCCAGAAGTCGATCACCGCCTCGGAACGTGACCAGGATCGCTGCGGTCGTCCCGCCGCATTCGAGCGTGCAGACGACGAGTCGCCCTCTCCTTCGATACTCATCGCAGGTTGCGCGAAACCACTCCGGCTCGCCCCGCCACGACTCCGTTGCCACTCTGGTCGCAAACT
>DATKGG010000070.1:0-26994 GCA_035510855.1 Acidimicrobiales bacterium | reverse complement strand
GGAGAGGAGGAGAGTCCAGACCGGCCCGCTTCGCCGGGTTGTTCGTGAGCAGCCGCATCGTGCGCACGCCCATGTCGATCAGTATCTGGGCGCCGGTCCCGTAGTCGCGGGCGTCCGCGGGCAGGCCGAGCTCGAGGTTCGCGCTCACCGTGTCGCTCCCTGCGTCCTGCAGCTGGTAGGCCTGCAGCTTGTGCAGCAACCCGATGCCCCTGCCCTCGTGGCCGCGCATGTAGAGCACCACCCCCCTGCCCTCCGCCGCGACCGCGGCCAGCGCGGCGTCCAGTTGCGGGCCGCAGTCGCAGCGCCGGGAGCCGAACACGTCGCCGGTGAGGCACTCCGAGTGGACCCGGACGAGCACGTTCTCCTCGCCGTCCACCTCGCCGAGGACCAGGGCAAGGTGCTGCTCGCCGTCGAGGACGGACTCGTAGACGACGGCTCTGAAGCCGCCCTCAGCGACCGGGAGCTTCGCCTCGGCCATCCGCCGCACCAGGCGCTCGTGGTGCCGGCGATATCGGATGAGGTCCGCGATCGTGATGATCGGGAGCGAGTTCGCCTCGGCGAACGCGACGAGGTCGGGCAGCCGCGCCATGGCCATCTTGTCCGGCGTCGCGACCTCGCAGAGCATGCCCGTGGGCTCGAGCCCGGCCATCCGGCACAAATCGACGGTCGCCTCGGTGTGCCCCGCGCGCTTGAGCACGCCACCGGGCCGGTAGCGGAGCGGGAAGATGTGCCCGGGACGATTGAAGTCCGAGGCTCGCGTGGTCGGGTCCGCGAGCGCGTTCAGCGTCGCGGCGCGGTCGTGCGCCGAGATTCCCGTCGACGTGCCGTGGCGGAAGTCGATCGACACGGTGAACGCGGTGCGCTGCGCCTCGGTGTTCGCGAGCACCATGAGCGGCAGGTCCAGCGCGTCGGCGCGCTCGGGATCGATCGGCGCGCAGATGACCCCCGAGGTGTGCTCGAGGAAGAAGGCGACCGCCTCGGGCGTGACGGCCTGCGCCGCCATCACGAGGTCGCCCTCGTTCTCGCGGTCCTCGTCGTCGACGACCACCACGATCTTGCCGTCCGCGATCGCGGCGACCGCCTCTTCGATCGACGCCAGCGCCATCAGGGTGCGACCTCCACACGCAGATCTTCGCCGACGCGCGTGACCGAGACGAATCGACCGCGCAGCGCCTGGTCGATGCTCGGTGCGCCAACTCCCGCGAGCACGGGCGTCCCGTCGTCGCCGCCGAGCAGGGCTGGGGCGACGTAGGCGACGTAGCGATCGACGAGGCGCGCCGCGACGAAGTCGCGTGCGACGTGCGCGCCGCCCTCGACGAGCAGCTGGAGGACGCCGCGCTCGCCCAGGTCCTCGAGCATGGTCGTGAGGTCGCCGTGGTACTCGAGGCAGGGCTGGACCTTTGCAGTCGGCGCGGCGTGGCCGAGGACCACGCGGAGGGGCTGGCGGTCCACGCCGTCGAGGCGCACCGTGAGCGTCGGGTCGTCGCGGCGCACGGTGCCCGCTCCGACCAAGACGGCGTCGCTGTCGGCGCGCAGCCGATGCGCGTCGCGACGAGCCGCCTCCGAGGTGATCCACCTGGACGACCCGTCGGCCGCCGAGGTCCGCCCGTCGAGGGTCGCGGCCCACTTGAGCACGACGAAGGGCAGTCCGGTCGTGCGGTGGTGCAGGTACGGCGCGAGGTCGTCGCGCACCTCGGTCGCCCCCGTGCCGACGTCGACCTGGACGCCCGCTGCTCGCAGGTCAGCGACACCCTGGCCCGAGACGCGGCGATCCGGGTCGAGCACGCCGACCACCACGCGCGCGACGCCCGAGGCGAGTACCCGCTCGGTGCACGGCGGCGTGCGCCCGGTGTGCGCGCACGGCTCCAGGGTCACGTACAAGGTCGCGCCCCGCGCCGCGTGGCCGGCGGCGTCGAGCGCCACCACCTCTGCGTGGCGCTCGCCGGGCGGCTCGGTCGCCGCGCTCGCGAGGACCACGCCTCGCTCGTCGGCCACGACCGCGCCGACCCACGGGTTCGGCCGCGCGGTGTGCCGCGCCTCGCGGCCAACCGCAGCGGCGTGGGACATCATCTCCTCGTCGCGCGTCATCGAGCGCCCGCGACCGCTGCGGCGACGTCGTAGAGGCCCCGGGCGGCGTCGAGCGGCGACGGCGCGCTGAAGATCGCGCTGCCCGCGACCAGCACGTTGGCACCCGCGGCGACGGCGCGGGGCGCGGTCTCGTGGTCGATGCCGCCGTCGACCTCGAGGTCCACGGCGAGCCCCCGGCGGTCGATCTCGGTGCGGACCTGGGCGATCTTGCCGAGGACCGACTCGATGAAGGACTGCCCGGCGAATCCGGGGAAGACCGTCATGCACAGCACGAGGTCCACCTTGTCAAGCCAGGGGGCGACCGCCTCATAGGGCGTGTCCGGATTGCAGGCGAGCCCGACGTTGAGCCCGAGCGCTCGAGCCTGGTCGATCAGCAACCCGGTGCCGCCCACCTCGACGTGGACGGTGCAGCCGTCCGCACCGGCGTCGGCGAACGCGCCGAGGTACGCCGCGGGGTCCGTCAGCATGAGGTGGCAATCGAAGAACTTCGCCGAGCAGCGCCGGATCGACGCGACGACCGACGGACCGAGCGTGAGGTTGGGCACGAAGTGCCCGTCCATCACGTCGATGTGGAGCCGGTCGGTGGCCGCGTCGACGGAGTGGATCGCGCCCGCGAGGTCGCTGAAGTCCGCCGACAGGATCGACGGGGCGATCTGCAGCGCGCCGACGGGCGCGTCCGGCTGGCGTGCCACCGACGCGAGCCTACGGGCCGTCCGTCGTCCCGAGGTGCGCTGGCACCGGGCCGCGGAGGCCCCGGCGCCACTCCGCGGGCGTCATCGCCCGTCGCCCCTCGGGGACGATCTCGACGAGGCGCAGCGCGCCCTCGCCGCACGACACGACGTCTTCGAGCAGCTCGCCGGGCTCGCCGGGCACGCCGTCGAGCACCTCGCAGCGGCGCACGATGAGTCGCGTGCCGGCGGCCGACGTGCGAGCCCGCCCGAGCCGCACGACGCGGGCGAGCTCGCGAGCGGGCCGTTGGAAGTCGAGCTCGAGCTCGTCGTCCGTGACCTTCTTCGCGTACGTCGGCTCGCCCTCTTGGGGGACAGGCTCGGGCAACCCGTCGTGTCCGGCCCTCAAGAGCTCGACCAACAGGTCGGTACCGCGTGCCACGAGCTCGGTGCGGAGCGACTCGAGGTCCTTGTCGTCGACGTCAGTCGCGGTGCGCGCGTAGACGGACCCGGTGTCGAGCGCCGGCTCGAGGCGCATCACGCACACGCCGGTGACCTCGTCGCCCGCGAGGATCGCGCGCTCGACCGGGGCGGCGCCCCGCCATCGCGGCAGGAGGGAGAAGTGCAGGTTGCACATCGCCAGGTGCTCGAGCACCGTCGTGGGGACCATCGCGCCGAAGGCGACCACCACGCCGAGGTCGAGCGCCATCGACGCGAGGTCCTCGACGCGCTCGGTGACAGCGATGCCTCGCGCGAGCGCCGCCTCCTTCACGGGCGTGGGGGTCGTTCGCGCACCGCGCCCCCGCCGCCGGTCGGGGCGAGAGACGACGCAGGCGACGTCGTGACCAGCGTCGATGAGGGCGTCGAGGACCGGGACCGCGAAGCTTGGCGAGCCGCAGAACGCCAGCCGCATCAGAGCTCGTGCAGCGGCGCGGGCCCGGCGGGATCACGGCGTCGGCTCGAGAACTCGCTGCGCAGCAGCGCGCGCGCCTCGCGGCGCTGGTCCGGGTCGAGCCGCTCGACGAGCAGGATCCCGTCGAGGTGGTCGACTTCGTGCTGGAAGATCCGGCCCTCGAACTCGCTCGCCTCGATCGACAGCTCGTTGCCATCCAGGTCGAGCCCGACGAGGTGGACTCGGTCGGGCCTCGTGATCTCCCAGGCGAAGCCCGGCACCGACAGGCAGCCCTCGGTGTAGACGAACTCGCCATCGGACTCGACGATCCGTGGGTTGACGACCGTCACCGGCCCCTCGCCGGCGTCGTAGACGAACATCCGCTTGGACACGCCGATCTGGTTGGCTGCGAGCCCGACGCCGGGGGCGGCGTGCATGGTCTCGATCATCACCTCGGCGAGCGAGGCGAGCCGCCCGTCGATCTCCTCGACCTCCTTGGTGGCCTCGCGGAGCACGGGGTCGCCGTACAGGCGGATGTCGAGCACGTTCATGGCACAAGAGTACGTGGCCATCAATCGCTCGGATCGACCTCGACACGCAGCGGCTCGGCGGGTCGCGGCGTCGCCTCGAGCGCGTCGCACAGCTCGCGATGCGACCCGGCCACCGCGAGGAACCGGTCGCCCGACTCGCTCACGCTCACCTCGTTGCTGGACAGGGCCGCGGCGAACGCCGCCGCGCCCGCGCCGCGCAGCGAGCACACCGCCACGTGCGGCGGCAGTCCGAGCTCGCGCGCCGTCGCCGCCTCCGCGGCGATGAGCTGGGCGGGCTCGCCTCGCAGCGCGGCCTGGACCGCGGGGTGGCTCGGGAGCCGGGTCTGGACCACCACGCTCCCGGGCGCGCTCGAGCCGCGCGCCCCGACGAGCCGGCCCGCGAGCCCGATGGCGCGCAGCGCCTCGAGCGACCCATGCGCCCGCGGGGCACAGAGGTAGTCGTCGAGCTCGGCGAAGCACACCACGCCCGCGTGGCGAATCCTCGTGAGCACTGCCTCGGTGCCGACGACCACGCGCGCATCGGCGTCGACTTCCTTGGTCGCCGCGGACACCTCGACGGCGTCGACCCCGAGGAGCGCGGACACGCGCTTCGTGAGCGAGGTGATGCCCTCTCGAAGCACGCGCAGGGTCGTGGCGGCGCAGCCCACGCACAGCCGGGGATGCCCGGTGCACCCTGCCGTGCAGCCGTAGCCGTGCGGGCCCTCTCGAAGCGCGAGCCCGTGGGGCTCGCACACCGCGAGCGCGCCGCAACTCTTGCACGACATGAGTCGGGTGCCGCCCAGGCGCTGCAGCACGACGACGACGCGGACGCCGGTCAGCGGCTCGGCCAGCGCGCGGTGCGCGGCGTTGGCGAACGTGGAGGAGAGCTGGCGCTCGCGCGGATCGGCGACGCTCAGGTCTGCGACGACGAGGCGCGGCCACATCCTCGACTCGTGCTCGGTCTCTTCGGTGTGCCGGATGAGCGCGAGCAGCGTCGGGTCGGGGCACCAGCTCGTTGCGACGAGCGGCGCGCCCTCGCGCCGGCAGCGCTCGGCCAGCATCGTGACGGCGTCCCAGCAGGGCGTCTGGGTCTGTCGGTACGCCCCGTCATGGGCGTCGAGCACGAGCGCCGCGGCGAGCGCGGGCACCGGGGCGAGCGAGGCCGCCCGGGCGCCGACCACAACCGGGAACCCGGCCGCCGCAGCCGCCCAGTGGTCCGGGCCGACGGCCTGGACCCCGCGGCGCGCCAGGCGCTCGGCGAGGCGCTGCGCCCATGCCGTCGTCGGCGTCGTGACGAGGAGGGTTCCTTTGGCGTCGGTCGCCTCCACGCCGTGGAGCATTGCGAGCACGAGGTCCATCGGGTCCGTGCAGGGCCCGACGCGCACGAGCGTCGCCGCGCCCTGGCGCACGAGCCGCTGGCCGATGACGCGAAGCTGGTTGTGCACCTCGGGGGCGGCCGCCCGCGTCGGCGTGGCCGGCAGGTGGGTGACCACGCGCGGTGGCGAGGCTGTCGCCAAGAGCTTTGACCAGGGGCCCGCCCATCGCCACGCGGCCCACTTGCACAGCTCGACGACCGACGGCGGCGGTCCCCCGCCGAGGCGACGGGCGATCGGCTTGAGGCCCGTGCGCTCGGCGCGGTCCGCGACCCCGACGACCCAGCCACGCACGCTGCGGCCGTGCAGCGACACGCGCACCCGGTCGCCGACGGCTGGGGGCGGGCTGGCGTCGGACGCGTCGTAATCGAAGACGCGATCGACCGCGGGAAGATCAGGCAGGACCCTCGCGACCGCGGGGGCCACGCCCTAGAGGCCGAGGGCGCGGCGCAGCTCGTCGGCCCGGGGGGTCTGCTCCCAGGTGAACTCCCGCTCGGGGCGGCCAAAGTGCCCGTAGGCAGCGGTCTTCTGGTACACGGGGCGGCGCAGCTCGAGCTCGTCGATGATCGCCAGGGGCCGCAGGTCGAACAGCTCGGCGACCGCGTCGGCGACCTTCACCGGATCGGCGGCCGCCGTGTCAAAGGTCTCGATCTCGAGGGACACCGGTCGTGCCACGCCGATCGCGTAGGCGACCCGGACCTCGCAGCGCCGTGCCGCGCCGGCGGCGACCACGTGCTTGGCGACCCAGCGCGCGGCGTAGGCGCCCGAGCGGTCGACCTTGGAGGGGTCCTTGCCAGAGAACGCGCCCCCGCCGTGGCGTGCCATGCCCCCATAGGTGTCGACGATGATCTTGCGTCCCGTGAGGCCCGTGTCCGCACTCGGCCCGCCGAAGACGAACGCGCCCGAGGGGTTGGTGTGGATCGTGAGGTGCTCGCGGTCGAGGCCCGTGGGCAGGATCGGGTCGATCACGTGGTCGATGAGGTCGTGGCGGATGACCTGCTGGCTGACGCCGTCGGCGTGCTGGGTGGAGATGACCACGGTGTCGATGCCGACGGGACGGCCCGACTCGTAGGCGATGCTGACCTGGGTCTTGCCGTCCGGGCGAAGGTACCCGAGCTGGCCAGAGCGTCGCACCTGGGCGAGGCGCATGCTGAGCCGGTGCGCGAGCCAGATCGGGAGCGGCAAGAGGTCGTCGGTCTCGTCGCAGGCGTAGCCGAACATCATCCCCTGGTCGCCCGCGCCCTGGGCGTTGCGCAGGTCCTCGCCGCCGGTGCCCGACCGATGCTCGAAGGCCGCGTCCACGCTCGCGGCGATCTCGGGGCTCTGGCGGTCGAGCGCGACCATGACCGCGCAGGTGTTGCCGTTGAAACCGGTCGCGTCGTCGTCGTAGCCGATGTCGACGATCGTGGTGCGCGCGAGATCGGGGACGTCGATGCGCGCGGTGGTCGTGATCTCACCGGCGACGACGCACAGGCCCGTGGTGAGCAGCGTCTCGCAGGCAACCCGACCCTGGGGATCCTCGGACAGGACCGCGTCGAGCACTGCGTCGGAGATCTGGTCGGCGATCTTGTCGGGATGGCCCTCGGTGACCGACTCAGACGTGAACACGGACCGGTTGCTCATCAGGCTCCTTGCGCAAGACGTCGTGCCACACTATCCAAGAGGGCGTCGGCGACAGCCCGCTTGGACGTGAGTGCCACGTGCTCCTCGCTGCCGTCACGCCCGAGGATGACGACCTCATTGGTGTCGTGGTCGAAGCCGACCCCGGGCTTGGACACGTCGTTGACGACGACGAAGTCGCACCCCTTGCGCTCGAGCTTGTCGCGGGCGCTCGCCACGGCGTCGTTGGTCTCGGCCGCGAAACCGACGATGAGCAGTTTGTCGTGCCGCTTCGCGACGACGTCCGCCAGGATGTCCTCTGTCGGCTCGAGCTCGATGTCCGGCGCCCCGTCGGCGCGCCGCAGCTTCTGGCTCGCGCCCTGCACCGGTCGGAAGTCGGCGACCGCGGCTGCCATGACGACGACGTCGGCGTCGTCCAGCGCGCCAAGCACCGCGGCGTGCATCTCGGCGGCGGTGCCGACGTCGCGACGCACCACGCGCGACGCGACCGCGTCGTCGAGCGCGAGCGGCGACGCGGTGACGAGCACGACGTGCGCGCCGCGACGGGCGGCCGCCTCGGCGACCGCGTGGCCCTGTCGTCCCGACGAGCGGTTCGTGAGCACGCGCACGGGGTCGATCGGCTCGCGCGTGCCGCCGGCGGTGACGAGCACGGTGCGCCCCGCGAGCGGGCGATCACCGGGGTCGAGGATGCCGAGCACGGCGGCCGTGATCCTCGCGGGGTCCGCCATGCGGCCCGCCCCCTCGTCGCCGCCCGCCAGGCGTCCGACCTCGGGTGGCACCACGATGACCCCTCGTGACACGAGCACCGCGAGGTTGTCCGTGACGCTCGGGTGCTCCCACATCTCGGTGTGCATGGCGGGGCACACGACGACGGTCGCGCGCGTCGCGAGCAGCGTGGCGGTGAGCAGGTCGTTGGCCATGCCCGACGCGTATCGGGCGAGCAGGTCCGCAGTCGCCGGCGCGACGACGATCGCGTCGGCCCACTGGCCGAGCCGCGTGTGGGGGATCGGGTCCGCGGCGTCGCCGAACAGCGAGGTGCGTGCAGGCTGGGCTGCAAGCGCGCTGAACGTGAGCGGGGCGACGAAGTGGGTCGCCGCCTCGGTCAGCACGGGCGCGACCTCGCACCCCGCGTCGGTCAGGCGACGGCAGACTTCGACGGCCTTGTAGGCGGCGATGCCGCCGGCGACCCCCAGCACGACGTGGGGCGCCGCGGACACGCGATCAGCCCGCGTCGGTGCCGCCAGGGATGCCGAACGGGTCGGCAGCCGTCTCGTCGACGGGCGCGGCCGCGACCGTCGCCTCGGCGGCGAGCTCCTCGGCCGTCGGGCGGTGCCACGTGGCGCGCTGCTCAGCGACCTCCTGGAAGGAGATCGACAGCGACTTGTTGGACACCGAGGTCACCTGGGGCGGCACGATCGCACCGATGCCCTGGCCGAGGCTGTTGTAGTACGAGTTGATCTGCCGCGCGCGCATCGCACCGAGGGCGACGAGCGTGAACTTGGAGTCCACCTTGTCCAAGAGCTCCTCGATCGGAGGGTCCATCAGGGTGGGTCGCTGGATCGTCACGGTGCCTCGTCATTCCGCCGCGCGGGACTCGCGCAGCCCACCAAGTATAGAGAGAAGCTCCGCAGCCGATGACTCCAGGTCCTCGTTCACGACGACGTGGCCCGCGACCATACGCCCCGCCTCGATCTCGGCTCGCCCGCGCTCGACGCGGGCAGCGACGTGCGCCTCGGTGTCCCCACGACGCCGAAGGCGCTCGATCTGGTGCGCCTCAGAGGGCGGCACGATGAGCGCGACGACCGCGCCAGGCACGCGGTCGAGCACCTGGATGGCGCCTTGCAGGTCGATCTCGAGCAGGATGTCGCGGCCGTCAGGCGGCTCGGGCACCGGTGTGCCATACAAGTTGCCGAGGAACTCGGCCCACTCCAAGAACCCGTCCTGGGCCGCGCGCGCGAGGAAGCCCTCGCGGTCGACAAACTCGTAGGCGTCCTCGGCCTCGCCAGGTCGGCGCGGCCGCGTGGTCCAGGACCGCGACAGCCACAGGCGCTTGTCAGCCTCGACCAGGTGCCGCGCGAGCGTCCCCTTCCCCGCCCCGCCGGGGCCAATCAGGATGAGGATCGTTGGCTCAGCGAACGACGGCACGGAGGAGGTCGGCGCGCTGGTGGGTCCCGAGTCCTTGGACCCGTCGACTGTCGGCGATGCCGACGGCGTGCATCACGCGCTGGGCCTTCACCTTGCCCAAGGCGGGGAGCGACTCGACGAGCTCGATGGCGCGCATCCGCGCGATCGCGTCGTCGCGCGTCGACAGCGCGAGCGCGTCGGCCAGCGTCATGTGCCCGTCTTTCAGGGCGCGCTTCACCTCGGCACGGCGTCGGCGGTTCGCGACGGCCTTCTCAAGCGCGTGACGGCGCTGGTCGTCGGTGAGCGCCGGGGGGCTCCCCATGCACGGAGGCTACCAACCCCCTGGGAGGAGCCTCACCGAAGCTCGCCCGCGAGCCGCGAGATCGTCTCTCTGAGTGCTACCGGCGACGGTCCCGCACCGAGGATCGCGCGCGACACGGTGACCGCCATGACGTCGTGCGCCATCACCGTGCGCAACTCTGCGACCTCGCTCGGGCCGCTGCCCTGTGCTCCGATCCCCGGCACGAGGACAGGGCCCTCGAACGCCCCGAGCCCCTCGGGTCGGCGTTGGGCGCCGACGACCGCTCCGAGGCACCGCGGCGCGGCGCCGGAGCCACCGAGACGCGCGTCGGCGGCGTCGAGCGCACCCAGGAGCTCGGACTCGACCGTGGCGCCGGACGCGAACCGCGCGGTCTGCAGCCCGCGCCCCTCGTCGTTCGAGCTCGCCGCGACCGCGAACACGCCGCGCCCGGTCGCGTGCGCCAGCTCGAACATCGGCGTCATCGCGTCGATGCCGAGGTAGCACGAGACGGTGAGCGCGTCCGCGGCGAGCGGGCTGTCGTCGGACAGCCACGCCTCGGCGTAGCCCTCGTTCGTCGATCGGATGTCCCCGCGCTTCGCGTCGGCGATGACGATGAGCCCGGCCGCGCGGGCCTCGGCGATGACGCGCTCGAGGCCCGCGTAGCCGGCCGCTCCGTGGCGCTCGAAGAAGGCGACCTGGACCTTCACGATCCCCGCGACGCCCTGGGTCGCGGCGATCGCGGTCCTCGCGAGTCGCTCGGTCGACGTGGCGTCATCGGTGAGCCCCCACGCCGAGAGCAGCTCGGGCGAGGGGTCGAGGCCCACGCAGAGCGGGCCGTGCGCCACGACCGCCTTCGAGAGCCGTTGGAACAAGCCGTCAGTCATGGAGCTGTCCCTTCAGTATCGAAAGGCGAGCGACGTCGTGACGCACGCACCATCGGCGAGTTGCGTCGAGGATCCGCCACGGCGCTCGCGGGTCCGCGAGCGAGGCCGTGCCGACCTCGACGGCGTCGGCGCCGGCGAGCACGAAGCCGACGACCTCGCGCTCGCTGCGCACGCCGCCGACGCCGATGATGGGCGTGTCGGGCAGCGCCGCGCGGCACGCCGAGACGCAGTGGAGCGCGACGGGGTGCAGCGGAGGACCCGACAGCCCGCCGGCGAGCGATCCAAGCGCGCTCGTGCGCCGCTCGATGTCGACGACCACGCCGCGCAGCGTGTTGACCAGCACGAGCGCGTCCGCCCCCGCGTCGACGGCCGCGCGGGCGACGTCGGTCAGACGGTCGGTGGTCGGGCTCAGCTTCGCCCACCGGGGCAGGCCGCTTCGCCCCGCCGCCTCGAGTGCCGCCGCCGTGGCGCTCGGCGAGTGCGCGAACATCGCCGAGCCATCGTGGAGGTTCGGGCAGCTGACGTTGACCTCCACCGCGGCGACGTCCGCGCCGTGGAGCGCCTCGGCGGCGGCCGCGAACTCCTCGACGGTCCTTCCCCAGATCGACGCGACGACCGTCGCGCCGCGCGCGACCAAGCGAGGGAGGCCCTCGGCGCGCCACGCCGCGACACCGGGTCCCTGCAGCCCGACGGCGTTCAGCATGCCCGCCCCCGCGGGGGCGACCCGCGGGGGCGGGTTGCCCGCCCAGGGCATCACCGACAGCGACTTGACGACGACCGCGCCGAGCTCGACGAGCTCGCCGTAGGCGGCGAGCTCGTCGTCGTGGCCAGCGGTCCCCGACGCGGTGAGCACGAGGCTCTTGAGCTCGACACCGCCCACCGTGGCTGACAGGTCGACGTCGCGGGCCCTCACGCGTGCAGCTCTTGGAGCGATCGCACGGTCGGGGGGTGGCTGCGCCGGTCCGCCACCCCGCTCGCAGCCGCGCGCCCGGCGGCGAGCGTCGTGAGGCACGGGACCGTGGTCGCGACGCACGCGGCGCGGATCAGCGCGCCGTCGTCACGAGCGCCCCGGCCCGACGGCGTGTTCACGACGAGCTGGATCGCGCCGGTCTCGAGCAGCTCGACCGCGTCGCGCGCCATCTCTCGGAGGCCCACCTTGCCGACGAGCGTCGCGACTTCGATGCCCTTGTCACGGAGGTACCCAGCAGTGCCGATCGTCGCGGCGATCGAGAAGCCGAGGGCGAAGAACGAAGCGGCGAGCTCGGCGCCCGCGGGCTTGTCCTTGTCGGCGAGCGAGAAGAAGACGCACCCCTCGTCAGGCAGCGCGGTGCCCGACGCGAGCTGGCTCTTCGCGAACGCGACGCCGAAGGTGGGGCCCGTGCCCATGACCTCGCCGGTCGATCGCATCTCTGGACCGAGGATCGTGTCGACGCCGGGGAACCGGCTGAACGGCAGCACCGCCTCCTTCACGCTCACGTGGCGCGGCACCGGCATCGACGCGGGCAGGATCCCTTCGTCACGGAGCTCGGCGATCGAGGTGCCGACGAGGAGCCGGGCCGCTGCTGCGGCGACTGCGACGCCCGTCGCCTTGGCGACGAACGGCAGCGTCCGTGACGCGCGCGGATTTGCCTCGAGCACGAAGACGTCGCCGTCCTTCACCGCGAACTGCACGTTGCACGGGCCGACGACGCCGAGCGCCGTGGCGATCGACGAAGTCTGCGAGGCGATCGTGCCCAGCACCTCGCCGTCGAGGGACTGGGGGGGCAGGGCGCACGCCGAGTCCCCGGAGTGCACGCCCGCCTCTTCGACGTGCTCCATGATCCCCGCGATGAACACCTCGCCGGTCGAGTCTCGCAAGGCGTCGACGTCGACTTCGATGGCGTCCTCCAAGAACCGGTCGATGAGGATCGGGCGCTCCGCGGCGACGCCGCCCTCGCGACCGAGCGAGCCCACCGAGCCCACCGAGCCCAGCATCGAGGTGAGGCAGCGCTTGAGCCCGTCGTCGTCGTAGACGATCTGCATGTCGCGCCCGCCGAGCACGTAGCTCGGGCGCACGAGGACGGGGTAGCCGATCGCGCGCGCGACGGACTTCGCCTGGACCTGGGTCGTGGCGGTCCCGCCTGGCGGCTGGCGCAGCCCGATCGACGCGCACAGCTCGCTCCAGCGCTCCCGGTCCTCGGCGAGGTCGATCGACTCGGGGGGCGTGCCCAGCACGAGCAGGGGGTCGATCGAGTGGGACAGCTTGAGGGGCGTCTGTCCACCGAGGGTGACGACGACGCCGACGAGGCGCCCGCCGCCGTGGCTCGCGTTGAGCTCTGCGTCGAGGACCGCCGCGACGTCCTCTTCGGTGAGCGGCTCGAAGTACAGGCGGTCCGAGGTGTCGTAGTCCGTGGACACGGTCTCGGGGTTGCAGTTGACCATGATCGTCTCGTAGCCGGCCGCGCGGAGCGCCCTCGCCGCGTGCACGCAGCAATAGTCGAACTCGATGCCCTGGCCGATGCGGTTCGGGCCCGAGCCCAAGATGACCACGCGGTCCCGTGCTGACGGCGCGATCTCGTCCTCCTCTTCGTAGGTGGAGAAGTGGTACGGGGTGTGGGCCTCGAACTCCGCGGCGCACGTGTCGACCGTCTTGAACGTGACAACGACGCCCGCGGCCGCGCGAGCCGCACGAACCAATGGCTCGGGCACCCCGAGCAGCCGCGCGAGCTGTGCGTCCGAGAAGCCCCGCCGCTTGGCGCGGCGCAGCCCGTCACCGCCGATCGACCAGAGGGGGTCCGGGGCGGCCGCATGCGCCTCGATCGCTCGGCGCTCGTCGGCGATCGAGGCGAGCTGTCGGAGGAACCACGCGTCGATGCCGGTGGCACGCCCGACCGCCTCGACGGTGACGTTGCGGCGAAGCAGGACCTCGACGTCGAAGACGCGGTCCGGCGTCGCGATCGCGACGCGCTCGAGCAGTTCGTCGGTGGACACCGCGTCGTAGCCCGACTCCGCGGCGTCGGCGTTCAGCCCATCGCGCCCCTGCTCGAGGGATCGAAGCGCCTTTTGGAGGCTCTCTGGGAACGTGCGGCCGATCGCCATCACCTCGCCGACGGACTGCATCCTCGTGCCGAGCCTCGGCTCAGCGCCCGGCAGCTTCTCGAACTGCCAGCGTGGCACCTTGGTCACGACGTAGTCGAGCGTCGGCTCGAAACTCGCGGGCGTCGCGCCCGTGATGTCGTTCGCGATCTCGTCGAGCCGGTAGCCCACCGCGAGGCGCGTCGCGATCTTGGCGATCGGGAAGCCGGTCGCTTTGGACGCAAGCGCCGAGGACCGCGAGACCCTCGGGTTCATCTCGATCACGAGGCGCTCTCCGGTCGCGGGATTGACGGCGAACTGGACGTTGGAGCCGCCGGTCTCTACCCCCACGCGCCGCAGCACCGCGAAGGCGTCGTCGCGCATGGCCTGGTACTCGACGTCCGACAGCGTCTGGGCGGGCGCGACGGTGATCGAGTCGCCGGTGTGCACACCCATGGGGTCGAAGTTTTCGATCGAGCACACGACGACGCAGTTGTCCGCGACATCGCGCATGACCTCGAGCTCGAATTCCTTCCAGCCCGCGATCGACTTCTCGACGAGGATCTCGGAGACCGGGCTCGCCGCCAGCCCCTCGCGCGCCATGCGGACGAACTGGTCGAGGTCCGTCGCGATTCCCGTGCCGAGCCCTCCGAGTATGTAGCTCGGACGGATCATGACGGGAAAGCCGATCCTCTCGGTCGTCGCGATCGCCTGTTCGAGCGTGCGTGCGAAGCCCGCCTCGGGGGTTTTGAGGCCGATCTCGCTCATGGCGTCGCGGAACCGCTCTCGGTCCTCGGCAGTCGCGATCGCCTCGGGCTTCGCGCCGATCACCTCGACGCCGTAGGCGTCGAGGACGCCCTTGCCCACGAGCTCCATCGTGAGGTTGAGCGCGGTCTGGCCCCCGAGGGTCGGGAGGAGCGCGTCGGGTCGCTCCTTGTCGATGATCGCCTCGAGGACCGCGACGTCGAGCGGCTCGACGTAGGTCGCGTCGGCGGTCGCGGGATCCGTCATGATCGTCGCGGGATTCGAGTTCACGAGGACCGTTCGGTAGCCCTCCTCGGCCAGCACGCGGCAGGCCTGGGTGCCCGAGTAGTCGAACTCGCAGGCCTGCCCGATCACGATCGGCCCCGAGCCGATCACGAGGATCGAGTGAAGGTCGTCGCGCCGCGGCATCAGAGCGCGTCCATGCCCTTGCCGTCGCACAGCTCGGAGAACGCGTCAAACAGGTAGCTCGCGTCGTGTGGCCCCGGACCTGCCTCAGGGTGATACTGCACGCAGAACGCCCTCGCCTCGGGCACGCAGAAGCCCTCGACGACGCCGTCGTTCAGGTTCACGTGCGTGACGCGTGCGCCGACGAGCGAGTCGCGGTCCACGGCGTAGTTGTGGTTCTGGGCGGTGATCTCGACTCGACCAGTCGAGAGTTGCCGGACGGGGTGGTTCGAGCCGTGGTGGCCGAAGCCGAGCTTGTAGGTGCTCGCCCCCACCGCGGCGGCGAGCACCTGCTGGCCGAGGCAGATGCCGAAGACCGGGACGTCACCGAGGAGGGCGGCGACCACGTCGCGCTGCGCGTCAAGGGCCCCAGGGTCGCCAGGGCCGTTCGAGAGGAAGATCCCGACCGGCGAGCGCTCCAGGACCTCGGCGGCCGAGGCGGTCGCGGGCAGCACGTCAACGGTGAATCGCTCGGCGAGCCGCCGCACGATCGTCGCCTTCATGCCGTAGTCGAGCGCGACGATGCGACGAGGCAGCGTGCCGACCGTGTAGGGCTGTGCGCAGGTCACCGACGTCGCGAGGTCGCGCCCGTCGGTCGTCGGTGCGCCCGCCGCGGCGCGCTCGAGGTCGGACACCCCGGCGGTGCCGAACGCGCAGCCGACCGCACCCGCCGCGCGAAGGTGCCGGGTGAGCCGACGCGTGTCGACGCCCGTGATCGCGGCGATCCCGTGTGCTGCCAAGAATGCCTCAAGCGGGCCGGCCGAGCGCCAGCTCGACGGCTCCGCCTCGAGGTCGCGAACGACCATGCCGGCGCACGCGGGCGTCTCGGACTCCTCGTCGAGCGGCGTGACCCCGTAGTTGCCGATGTGCGGATACGTGAACGCGATCACCTGGCCTGCGTAGCTCGGATCCGTGAGCACCTCTTGGTAACCGCTCATCGCGGTGTTGAAGACGATCTCGCCGGTCGCGATCCCCGACGACGGCTGGAATCCGGCGACCTCGCCGCGGAACACGGTGCCGTCGGCGAGCACGAGCGACGCGCGAGGACGCGTCATCGCACCGCCGCGCCGTCGAGCACGGTCGGCACCCCCCGAAGCAGCGTGTGCCGCACCGTCACCGGGAGCGTTCGCCCGACGTAGGGGCTGTTCTTCGACCGCGACACGATCGACGCGTCCGTCACGACGGTCGGGGACTCGAGGTCGATCGCACAGAGGTTCGCCGCCTCGCCAACCGCGACGTCCCCGCCGTGGGGGCTGTGGCCCGCGCGCCGCTCGTCGGCACCGCGGAGCTGTGCGATCGCTGCGGGATGGCGCGAGAGGAGGTCGAATAGGACGAGGAGGTCGAGGGTCTCGGTGCCGCCGAGCGCCTCGACGGTGAGACCAAGCGCGTGCTGGAGCCCGAGCATCCCCGGAGATGCCTCGTCGAAAGGCAGGTCCTTGCGCTCGCTCGCGTGCGGGGCGTGGTCAGTTGCCACCGCGTCGATCGCGCCCGCGCGCAGCAGCTCGATGAGCTCCTTCACGAGCGCAGTGGGCCGAAGCGGGGGGTTGACCTTGAAGCGCGGGTCATAGCTCACGCACTGGGAGTCGTCGAGCGTCAGGTGGTGCGGAGCGACCTCGCAGGTGACGGGCAGGCCACGATCGCGGGCTGCCGCGACGAGGCGGACCGACTCGGGAGCCGACAGGTGCAGGAAGTGCAGCGACGCGCCAGTGAGCGCGACCAAGCCGAGGTCCCGAGCGACAATCGAGGTCTCCGCCAGCGTCGGCTGACCCCGCAGCCCCAGCATCGAAGACCACCTGCCCTCGTGCATGACGCCGCCGGCGGCCAGCACGGGGTCCTCGCAGTGCTGTGCACAGGTCACCGACAGGCCCTTGGTGTACTCGAGCGCCCTGCGCATCACGTCACCGTCGTGCACGCACGCGCCGTCGTCGGTGAACAAGGTGACGCCGAGCTCGGCCATCTCGGCCATCGGGGCGAGCGCGCGTCCTCCGCGTCCGACCGTGATCGCGCCGGCGACCGCCACTTCGCAGCTCGCGGACCGGCCGCGCGCCAGCACGTCGGCGACGACGGAGGCCGAGTCACAGGGTGGCTCCGTGTTGGGCATGGCCACGATCGCGGTGTAGCCACCGAGTGCCGCCGCCCTCGACGCGGACTCGATCGTCTCGGCCTCCTCGTCGCCGGGCTCGCGCACGTGCGTGTGCAGGTCGACCAGTCCGGGCCCGACGACGCAGCCCGACGCGTCGAGCACCGCTGCCCCGTGAGGGGCGGCCAGATCCGGGGCGACCTCTGCGATCACGCCGTCGGCGACGAGCACGTCGGCTCGGGTGACCGCCCGCGCACCCGCCACGAGGCCGCCCTTGAAGATGATCGTCCGTTCGCTCATGGCGCGCCCTGGAGGAGCGAGGGCTCGCCGCCGAGCACGAGGAACAGGATCGCCATGCGGACCGCGACGCCGTTCGCGACCTGGCGCGTGACAAGCGCCTTCGGGCCGTCCGCGACGCTCGAGGCGATCTCGACGCCCCTCGTCATGGGGCCGGGGTGGGTGATGACCGCGCCGGGCTTGAGCAGCTCGGCTCGGCGCTCGGTCAGCCCGTGGGTCGCGGTGTACTCGGCGAGCGACGGGAGGTGCGAGCCGCTCCCCCGCTCGGTCTGGAGCCGGAGCACCGACACGACGTCGGCCTCGCCGAGCGCGTCGTCCAGTCGCTCGGCGACGTCTACGCCCCACTCGTCCGCGTCGCGCGGGAGCAGCGTGCCCGGCGCGCACAGTGTGATCCGGGCGCCGAGCGTGCGGTAGGAGATGACCTGGCTCCTCGCAACGCGGGAGTGCCGCACATCGCCGACGATGAGCACGCGCAGTCCCTCGAACACGCTCGCGCCCGAGCCCTCTGAGACCTGCCCGCGCGCCTCGCAGAGCGCGGCACGCACCGTGAACGCGTCGAGCAGCGCCTGGCTCGGGTGCTCGTGAGAACCGTCACCCGCGTTGATCACCTTGGCGTGCTGGAGCCAGTTGGCGACCTGGGCTGGAGCGCCCGAGGATCGGTGCCGCACGATGAGCACGTCCGCCCCGAGTGCCTCGACGGTGGCGGCGGTGTCGCGCAGGCTCTCGCCCTTCTTCACTGAGCTCGACGCGACGCCGAGGCTCGCGACGTCGGCGCTCAGGCGCCTCGCGGCCGTCTCGAAGCTGAGCCTCGTGCGCGTCGACTCCTCGAAGAACAGGGTCGCGACCAGCTTGCCGCGCAGGGTCGGGACCTTGGGCATCGCTCGCCGCGAGACCTCCGCGAACGCCTCGGCGACGTCGAACACCTCGACCAGCCCTGCGCGGCTCAGCTGGGCCGCGGAGAGCAGGCTCCCGCCGAGCAGCGAGTCGGCACCGGTCACGGGGCCACCATGGAGCCGAGCTCGACGCCCTCGAGCGTCGCGCGGAGCGACTCGTCCCGCGACGTCGGCAGGTTCTTGCCCACGTAGTCAGGGCGGATCGGCAGCTCTCGATGGCCGCGGTCGATGAGCACGGCGAGCTGGATTCGCGCCGCGCGGCCGAAGTCCGACACGGCGTGCAGCGCGGCCCGGATGGTCCGGCCCGTGTATAGGACGTCGTCGACGAGGACCACGGTGCGACCGGTGAGGTCGACCGGGATGGAGGTCGCGGACTCGGGCAGTATCGGCCGCGTGGAGACGTCGTCGCGGTAGAAGGCGACGTCGAGCGCCCCGAGGGGCACGTCGGTCGACTCGATCTCGGCCAGGTGCGCGGCGATGGCCTGGGCGAAGGGCACCCCGCCTCGCTGCAACCCGACGAGCACGACGCCGTCGAGCCCGGCATTGCGCTCCACGATCTCATGGGACATCCGGCGCAGCGCACGCGCGACGTCGTCCGCGTCGAGCACCTGGGACCGACCGAGGAACACGGCACCGCCCGGGCGCGTTCGCCGGCCCTCGATGCTCGCCACCGCTCCTCCTCGTCGTGCGGGCCTCTCGGGACCCGCTTCACGACCGGAGCCACCGTACCAGTCGAAGCCGGCGACTCGACGCACTCAGAACGAAGGCAGGCGCTTCTCGCGCAGCGCGGCGACGCCCTCAGCGAACTCCTCGGTCGTCATCATCTCGCGGAGCAGCGCGTCGGCGTCCGCGACGGACTCCGCGACGCCCCGGTGCAAGTCGAGGTACAGCTGGCGCTTGGTCGCCGCGAGCGAGCCCGGGGCGACGCGCTCGGCGAGCTCGCTCGCGAGCGAGGCGACCGTGCCGGTGAGCTCGCCCTGGTCGCAGAGCGTATGGACGAGGCCGATCGCCGCCGCCTCGTCGGTCAGCATGACGCGACTCGTGAGCAGCAGCTCCGCGGCCCGCGACGCCCCGATGAGCCGCGGCAGCAGCCACGACAGCCCGAACTCGGCCGGCAGGCCGAGCCGACCGTGCGCGGTCGTGAGCTTCGCCCCGCGGACCGCGACGCGAAGGTCGCAGTAGCACGCGAGTGCGAAGCCCACGCCGGCTGCAGGTCCGTTGATCGCCGCGATGATCGGCTTGGGTATGCCGAAGTGGTACGCGAAGTCCGCGTCGAAACGGGGGTCCGTGCCGTAGCCGGGCATCGCCAGGTCCTCGGGCGTCCCCGCGTCGTAGGCCCCCCGCTCGACGTGGCCTGCGAGTGCGGCGGTGTCCGCGCCCACGCAAAAGGCCCTGCCAGCACCCGTGACGACGATCACCCGGACCCCTGGATCGCTGGCCGCGTTCGAGAGGCACCACCGGTACTCGGTCTGCAGCCGGCCCGTCCACGCGTTCATGCGATCGGGCCGAGCGAGCGTGATGGTCGCGACCTTCGAGGCGACCCCGTAGGTCGTGACCTTCAGCTCCATGATGTGGTTGTAGCCGATCGACGGGCTCGATGAGGGACCGGCGTCACCGCGACGACCCGAGGTAGATCGGGATCACGAGGCGCTGGGCGAGTCGCCACGACCCCGCGGCGGTGTCGCCGTACACGTCGATCGTCGATTCGTGCGCGCCGAACGCCTGGAGGGCACCGGAGCTCGACTCGGCAACGACGCACGCGCCGCGCGGCGTCGGCTCGGTGAAGCTCGGGTCTCCTGCCGTGTCGAAGACAATGGCGTGGCACTCACCGTCGCCGCGGCGCACGACGACCAGCGCCGTGCCTGACGAGGACATCGACGTGACAACGACCTGCTCGTCGACGGGCTCGACGGCGTTGCTCACCCGCCAGGTCGAACCGCCGCTGTCACGCTGCGCCACGACGATCGCGCTGTGCGACCCCGCCCACGATTCGATGAGTGCGGCGACACTGTCGCGCGTCGTGGTCAGTCGCAGCACCACGCACCTCGTGCCCCAGTCGCCCCTCGCACCGACGCTGCGCCACCGACCCCCGGTGAGCTGGTCGATCGGTGCGGTTCGCGACGACGACGTGCAGCTGCCCCCGACCACCGCCGTCGCGCCCCCGAACGCGACCGCTCTGAGCGATCCGAGATCCCAGCCGATCGGTGCGGACTCCGAGCGGATGGTGGCGAGCGAACCGATGACAGCCCAGCCCGTCAGGCCAGCGGCGCTCGAGAGGACTTCGTCGCCGTGGACTGCACGTTGCGCAGGACGTTCCAGGCAAGCGACGCGACGATGGCCAGCGTGAAGATCCCGAGCAGCTGGTGCACGACGGCGACGTAGAACGCCACTACCACGAAGTGCGCGGCGGACGGGCTGCCCGAGCCCATGCCGCTCATCGCGGATGCCCCCTTTGTGCCCGGCACACGCAGCTGTCGGCTGACCGGCGTGTCCACGCGTGCGTCACCATGTGCACGGACCCTACGCGGCGTCGAATGACCGGCCCTCGCCGGTGCAGACGGACGTCCCTAGCATGCAGGCGTGGGCGAAGTCCCGAGTAACGCGCGCCTTCTGCGGCTCCACGTCAGCGTCGTGCTGGCCGTGGCGATCTGCATGAGTGCGTTCGCAATAGAGGTCGTACGCGCGGTCGACGGCAACACCCTCAGCTGGGCCTACGTCTTTGAGTGGCCGCTCCTTTGTGGCTACGCGATCTACATGTGGCGCCGCCTCGTCCGCGACGAACGCGGCGAGTCCGAGGGACCGCACCCTCATGGTGCGGCGGACGGCGACGCCGTCGAGCTGGCTGACTGGAACCGGTACCTCGCGGACCTGCATGCCTTTGACGCCGCGAGCAAGCGGTCGCGCCCTGCGGGCTAGCCGATCGCCGGGGCGTCGTCGGCGCGCGGCGCGGCCCCCTCGGCGTGCAGCGCGGGCAGGACCGCCGCGAGCACCCCGTTCACGAAGCGCGGTGAGGCGTCCGTTGAGTAGGTCTTCGCGAGCTCCACGGCCTCGTCGAGGATGACCGCGTCAGGGGGCGGCTCGTCGCACAGGACCTCGCCGATCGCGAGCACCATGACGAGTCGGTCGATGATCGCCATGCGGTCGAGCGGCCACTGCGCTGCCGCGCCGGCGATGGCTGACTCCGCGCGGGACCTCCCAGCCGCGGCAGCCTGCACCAGGCTGACGACGAAGGGGTCGGGCGCGACGCTGAGCGAGTCGAGCACGATGCCCGGCGCCACGTCCTTCAGCTCGGCCTCATAGAGGATCTCGAGCGCGCGCTCGCGCGACAGGTGCCGCGCGTCCGTCCCCGCGCCCGTCACGCCCTCGTCAGGTACTCGCCGCTTCGGGTGTCGACCTTGATCACCTCGCCGGGGCTGACGAAAAGCGGGACCTGCACGACGAGGCCGGTCTCGAGCGTCGCCGGCTTGCGCGCGCCCGACACCCGGTCCCCTTGGACGCCAGGCTCGGTCCCGGTGACGGTCAGCTCGACCGAGGCGGGCAGGTCGATGCCGACGACGGTGCCGTCGTAGACCTGGACGACCGCGTCCCCCCCCTCGCGCAGGTACTCCGCAGTGCCGCCCAGCGTCGTGCGTGCAACGCTCATCTGGTCGTAGGTGCCCTGGTCCATGAACACGTAGTCATCGCCGTCGCGATAGAGGTACTGCATGTCGCGCTTGTCGATGACCGCCTGCTCGAGGCTCTCGGCCGCGCGGTACGTGCGCTCGAGCACCGCCCCAGTCCGGACGTTGCGGAGCTTGGTCCGGACGAACGCGCCGCCCTTCCCAGGCTTCACGTGTTGGAACTCGATCACGGTGAAGAGTCCTTCGTCGAGCTTGAGGCCCATCCCGTTCTTCAGGTCGTTGCTGGACACCGAGGGCATCGCGCGACACATCCTTTGTTGGCCACGGTCCCTCCGCGGCGTGAGCGCCCTGTCCTCGTGGCGCGGGGCGACGCGTGCGCGCCGTCGTGGCGCCGCGTCGCTCGCCACCGTCGAGGCGGTTCGCGGCGATCAGCAGTGGCGTGCGAGCAGCGATCCTACGCGGTCGTGCCCGGTGGCCCCCCGAGCAGTCGGACGATCGCCTCCACGGCGAGCTCGTAGGACAGCGGTCCGAACCCGGCGATCGATCCGTCCACGACCGGTGCGATCACCGAGACGTGTCGGAACGGCTCGCGAGCAGCGGGATTGGACAGGTGGACCTCGACGATCGGGCACTCGAGCGTCTCGAGCGCGTCGTGCAGCGCGACCGAGGTGTGCGTGAAGGCGCCGAGGTTCGCGAGCACCCCCGCGCAACCAGGCTCGCGCCGCTCGATCGCGTCGATGAGCTCGCCCTCGTGGTTCGACTGGACGTGGCGGACGCCCAGGCCGTGCGCGCCGGCCGCGAGCGTGGTCGCCGCAACCAGCTCGTCGAGCGTGGCGGTCCCGTAGACGTCGGGGTTCCTCGAGCCGAGCGTCGAGAGGTTCGGCCCGGAGAGCACCAGCAGGTAGTCGGTCACGATCCAGCGCCCATCGCGCGGAGCGTAGCGAGGACCTCGTGCTCGGCCACGTCCTCGACGAGCTCGAAGCCCGACGGCCCGTCGAGCACGAATGCGAGCGAGTGGTGCGCCTTTTTGTCGCTGCGCATGAGCTCGACGATCGTGGACGCGCTGCTGTTCGCTGGCAGCTCGCCGCCAAGCCCGAAGACGTCGAGGACAGCGTCGTGCTGGCGCACGCGTGCCCCGTCGATCCTGGCGAGCCTCGCGGCGAGGCGCGCCGCGAACGCGAGCCCGATGGCCACGGCCTCGCCGTGGCGCAGGTCGGCGCCACTCGTGCCCGCCTGGGCGGTCTCGAGGGCGTGCGCGAGGGTGTGCCCGTAGTTGAGCAGCGCTCGCCGCCCGGACTCTCGTTCGTCGGACCCGACGTAGTCGGCCTTGATCTCGACGCACCGCGCGATCTTCTCGTCGAGCGGCGCGGTCGCGAGCGAGACGGGGTCCCCCCCGGTGAGCAGCGCGTACTTCGCGATCTCGCCGTTGCCGCACGCCCACTCGCGCGCCGGCAGCGTCGCGAGCACCGCGGTGTCGCAGAGCACGCCGATCGGCTGGTGGAACGTGCCCACGAGGTTCTTCCCCTCTCGCAGGTTCACGCCGTTCTTCCCGCCGATCGCCGCGTCCACCTGGCCGAGCAGCGTCGAGGGGAGCTGCACGAGCGCGACACCGCGGAGGTGGACCGAGGCGACCAGGCCCGCGACGTCGGTCACGACGCCACCGCCGAAGCCGACGACGACGTCGCGACGCGAGACGCCCTCGGAGACCAGCTCGGCGCAGAGCCGCTCGACGGTCGCGAGCGACTTCGCCGACTCGCCCTCGTCGATCACGTGGAGCGAGGCGTCGACACCCGGGTCGAGCCCCTCGAGCCAGCCCTCGTCGACGATGCGCTGCTGGGTCACGATTGCTGCCGCCTGGCACGTGGGGAGCCGAGCCGCGAGGAGCGCCGCCAGCCCGTGGCGCGCGCCCTCGCCGACGACGACCTCGTAGCGGCCCGACGCCGCGTCGACCGAGACGTGCCTCACGCGGGCACCGCGATCGCGACGATCGTCGCGACGACGTCCTCGACCGGCGCCGAGGCGTCGACCGACGCGTCGGCGACCTCGGCGTAGAGCTCAGCGCGCCGCTCGACCAGCTGGATGAGGCCCTCGAGCGAGGGCGACTCGAGCAGCGGTCGATCCCCGTCGCCGAGCCGAGCAAGCAGGATGGCGGGCGAGGCAGTCAGCTGTATTACCAGCGGTTCGTCCGCGAGCAGCGCCCGTGACGACGCGGTCTCGACCGCACCGCCCCCCGTCGCGACCACGCCCGCCGCGTCGTCGGCGAGGGCGGTCGCGAGGGCGCTCGCCTCGGCGGCGCGAAACGCCGCCTCGCCCTGAGTGCGAAGCAGCGAGGCGCACGGCTCGCCCGACATCGTGGCGATCAGGTCGTCGACGTCGCGGAACTCGACGTCGAGGGCTGCGGCGAGCGCACGCCCGATCGTCGTCTTGCCGACCCCCGGTGCCCCCACGAGCACGATGCGGGCAGTCACGACTCCGCGTCGACCAGGTGCCCGACGCGCGCGGCGTCCGCGAGGAACCCTGCCACGTTGCGGCGGAGCTCTCGCACCGAGTCGCCGCCGAACTTGCGGAGCGCCTCGCTCGCGAGGACCAGCGCCACCATCGACTCGGCGACCACACCCATCGCCGGCACCGCGGTCACGTCGGTGCGCTCCTTGAATGACGTCGACGTGTCGCCCGTCGAGATATCCACGGTCGCGAGCACCGGGCGGCTCAAGGTCGACAGCGGCTTCATTGTGGCGCGCACCACGATCAGGGATCCCGTCGTGATCCCGCCCTCGAGACCACCCGCGAGCGCGGCTCCACGCCCGAAGCCCCCCGCGGCGGTCGCGCCGGCATCGAGCTCGATCGAGTCGTGCGCCTCGCTGCCGCGCCCCTTGGCCTGGAGCGCCGCGGAGCCGATCTCCACGCCCTTCACGGCCTGGATGCTCATGACGGCCCGGGCGAGCAGTCCATCGAGCTTGCGATCCCAGTGCACGTGGCTGCCCAGTCCGACAGGCACGTCGAAGGCAAGCACCTCGGCGATGCCGCCGAGCGAGTCGCCGTCCGCCGCGGCGGACTTGATCGCCGCGACCATCGTCGCGGACGTCGCCGCGTCCGCGCAGCGCACCTCGTTGTCGTCGATCGCCGCGAGGTCCTCAGGTCCTGGCCGCACCGACGCGGGGACCTCGACGCCGCCGAGCGCGACGGTGTGGCTGAGCACGCTCGCGCCCAGCTCGCCCAGGATCGCCTTCGCCACCGTCCCTGCCGCCACGCGGGCGGCGGTCTCGCGCGCGCTCGCGCGCTCGAGCACGTCGCGGGCGTCCTTGAGGGCGTACTTCTGCATCCCCGCGAGATCCGCGTGCCCGGGCCTTGGGGCCGTCAACGGCCGCTCTGTGTGCCCGGGGTCAGGCGACATCTCCTCGCGCCACTTCTCCCACTCGGTGTTGGCGATCTCGATCGCGATGGGCGACCCGAGGGTCCGGCCGTGCCGCACGCCCGCGAGGAGCGTGACCTCGTCTCGCTCGAATCGCATGCGCGGGCCTCGCCCGAAGCCGAGTCGGCGCCGGGCGAGCTCGTCGGCGACCCGCTCGGTGGTGATCTCCAGTCCCGACGGCGCGCCCTCGACGATGACGACAAGGCCCTTGCCGTGACTCTCGCCCGCTGTCAGGAACCTCAGCACGCGCGCCTCAGGACGGCGGCTTAGTGGGCGTAGTAGGGCGTGGCGCCGCTCGCGTGGTCGGTGACGTCGACCACGCCGGTCAGCTCGGGGATCTCCTCTTTGAGCGACACCTCGATCCCGTTGGCGAGCGTCGCTCGGCTCATCGCACAGCCCTGGCACCCGCCGGACAGCGCGAGGTAGGCGACCATCTCGGACTCGTCGAGGGCCACAAGGTCTGCGCGACCGCCGTGGCTCGCGATCGCCGGGTTGATCGCGGTCTCGAGCACCTGGACCACGCGCTGGGCGGTCGGGGACTCGATCCCCGCGGCGAGCACGGCTTCGGGCACTCCCGGTGCGCGCTCGGCGAGCGACGGGGTGTTCGGGTTCACGAGGACCAGTCCACCGTCTTCGATCTCGAGGTGCGCGCCTCGGAGTCGATCCACGGACTCAGCGGGGATCCCGACGGTGAGCCCCGACGTCGCGTCGACCGAAGCACCATCGGGGAGCTCGGCAACGGGCTGGAAGTACAGGTCGTAGTCGTAGCCGCCTGCGTTCACGCCGCGGATCTCGACGACGAGCGCGAGCGCGTCGGCGTCCGGCTCCGCGGACAGCGCGGCGGCCACGGTCTCGCGCGCCGCATCCGACAAGGTGAGCACAGCTACAGAGGTCGTCGTCATGGCCCCAGTGTACGGGTACGGGACCACGCCGGTGTCGACGAGTAGGTTCGCGCCGATGGCAAAGGTGCCTCGCGAGACCCACGAGTGGGTGAGCTTCGACGACCCCGACGAGCGTCGGACGTGGCTTTTCGACGTCACGTTCCTCACGAGCAACTGGCAGTGCATCTTCGGGGCAGGCTGCCAAGGGGTGCTCACGGGCCCCGCCGAAGACCTCGTCCAGGGCTGCTGCAGCTACGGCGCGCACTTCACCGACAAGGACGACGCCAAGCGCGTCGAGCGCGCGGCCAAGACCCTGACCAAGGACCAGTGGCAGTTCAAGTCGCGCGGCGCGGCAGGCGTGGTGCGGACGACCAAGGGCGGCGACCAGATGACCAGGCTTGTGAAGGGCGCCTGCATCTTCCTCAACCGCCCCGACTTCGAGCGAGGACCGGGGTGCGCGCTGCACGTCGCTGCCCTCGACCGCGGCGAGAGCTACATCAAGCTCAAGCCGGATGTCTGCTGGCAGCTGCCGCTGCGCCGCGACGACGAGGTCCTCGAGGACGGCCACGTGCTCACGAGGGTGACGCAGTGGGAACGCCGCAACTGGGGGCAAGGCGGTGACGACTTCCACTGGTGGTGCACCGAGGCACCTGAGGCCTTCACCGGCGCAAGCCGCGTGGTGGACTCGATGCACGACGAGCTGTCCGCCATGTGCGGCGCGAAGGTCTACCGACGCCTCGCTGCGTACCTGGACGACCTCGCGTCACGCGCACCGGGCACGACGTCGCTCCCGCATCCCGTCACGCGCCGGCGCGGCGCGCGGCCCTGATCACGCCTCGTCGGCGTCGCGCTCCTCGCCGTCGGGTACCGCGACGCCGCCCATGATCTGCTCGTAGCGATCCTCCTCGGCGCGGCACCACTCCGCGTGCACGTCTTCAGGCTCAGCCCCGCACTCCGGACACGAACGCTGCACGGTCGTCGACGTGCGCTTCAACTCCCGGGCCTCGACGAACCTGCGATGACGACCCTTCTTCACAGCTAACTCCTCGCTGCCGACACCACCTCATC
>DATKGG010000069.1:0-82019 GCA_035510855.1 Acidimicrobiales bacterium | reverse complement strand
GGGGGACGATCGTGACGCCGATCTGGAGTCCCGAGCGGCTCGTTGAGGTCGTGAGCAGCCCGACCAGGGCGATCGCTATGACTGACGCACCCGCGAGCGCCCCGAGGACGGCCCGGGGCGCCGAGACACGCTCGACGCTGCTGACGTCGAGTGGGGCGTCCACGGTTGCCGGTGCGGACGTGCTCAGAGCGAGCCGATCGCCGTCGGCGCCGCGTCGGGCGTCTTCGAGTCGTCCTCGTCGGTGAGAATCCTGCCGTCGCGCATCTGCACGATGGTCTCGGCGGCCGCGGCGACGTCGGGAGCATGTGTCACGAGAACGATCGTCTGTCCGCTTGCGTGGAGACGAGAGAGCAGCTCCACGACCTCCTGGCCGCCCGCGGAGTCGAGCGCGCCCGTCGGCTCGTCGGCAAGGAGCAGGGTCGGCTCGTTCGCGAGGGCCCGCGCGATGGCGAGGCGCTGGCGCTGCCCGCCCGACAGCACGCCGGGCATCGCTCCCACCTTGTCGCCGATGCCGAGCAGGTCGAGCAGGTCTCGAGCGCGCGTCTCAGCAGCCTTGCGTCGCCGCCCGGCGATGATCGCGGGGAGTGCGACGTTCTCGAGGACGGTCATGCCCTCGAGCAGGTTGAAGAACTGAAACACGATCCCGATGTGTCGTCGGCGCATGATCGCGAGCTCGTCCTCCGTGCGTCCCGTGACGAGCTCGCCCGCGACCGTGATGGTGCCCTCGTCAGGAACGTCGAGCCCGGCGACCAGGTTCAGCAGCGTCGACTTCCCGCAGCCGGATGGACCCATGAGTGCGACGAAGGCACCCCGGCGCACGCTGAGGTTTGTCCCGCGCAACGCGCGCACCGGCGCGTTGTCCGCCTCGAAGGTCTTTCTCACGCCGCGCACCTCGAGCACGCTCCCAGGCGGGGCGGGATCTGCTGGCGCGGTCTGCACGAAGCTATCGGTCACGTCAAGTCTCCTTCTGAGAGGTGGGCTCCTTGGTTGCCCGGTACGAGTGGTGCAGCGCGGGGACTGGGCTCGCGCCTGGGGATCCTGTGCGCAGTGATCGGCGTCTCGCGACCCTTCACCAGCTGGGAGCCGAGGGGCTCGGTGGGGACCTCGGCTCGCAGCTCGGCGACGGTCGCCTCGGAGAGCACCGTCTCCCCGCTGCGCGCAAGCTGCTGGAGGCGCTGTGAGAGGTTGACCGTGTCGCCCACGAGGGTGTACTCGAGCCGCTCTTCTGAGCCGAGCAGCGCCGCCGCCGCGGGCCCCGTCGAGAGCCCGATGCCGAGCCCAAAGGCAGGCAGGCCCTCACGAGTCCACTCCTCGTTGATCGTGTCTTGGAGCTCGTGCATGCCCGACGCTGCCACGACGGCGCGGTCAGCGTGGTCCGGCTGGGCAACGGGTGCGCCGAAGACGGCCATCACCGCATCGCCCACGAACTGCATGACGGTGCCCCCCTCGCCGAGGATCGCCCGATTCATGGCGGCACGATGGGTGTTGAGCTGCCCCGCGAGCTGGCTCGGGTCAGCGTGCTCCGCGATGGCCGAGTAGCCGCGGATGTCGCTCATGAGCACGGTGACCTCCACACGCTCGGTCTCGCCGAGCCTGCCACCCTCGCGCCGCACCTTCTCGGCAATCCCGCCCGGCAAGAGACGTGACAGCGTCTCGCCCTGCTCTTCGCGGTCGACGATCGCGAGGTGCAGCAGCCGCAACCGATGGAGCGCGCCCTGATCGCCGCTCGACGCGCCCTGCGCGAGCTTGAGGAAGAGCGCCTCGACCTCGCCGTTGACGTGCTCGGGCGCCTCGCCCCTCGCCACGGCGATCGCCTTGATCGGCTTGCCCTCTGCGATGAGGCCAAGCAGCGACTCCTCCTGGACGCTGAGACCGGCGCCGGTGCTCACGGGCTGCACGAGCGCCTGGACGATGGAGGGGTCGAGCGCGGTGCCGCCCGTCGCGACGGTCCGAATGGCGTCGACCAGCTGGTTGCCCTCGGCGATGTGGTCCTTGAGCAGGTAGCCGTAGCCCGCAGAGCCCTCGGCGAGCAGCGAGACGGCGTACTCGGGGTCGTCGTACTGCGAGAGGATCACGACCCCGGTGCCAGGGTGTCGCTTGCGAACCTCCTTCGCCGCTTCGATCCCCTCGCGGTTGAACGAAGGGGGCATCCGGATGTCGGTGACGAGCACCTGGGGGTGCAGGTCGTGTGCGCCCGAGACCGTCTCGTCGTAGTCGGCCCCGACCCCGACCACCTCGAGGTCGGCGTGCCGCGCGATGAGCGCACGAACGCCCTCTCGCACGATGAGGTTGTCGTCAGCCAAAAAGACCGTGATCCGGACCGCGTCGGTCGAGGTGTCGCCCATTACGACACCAGTTCTCTCACGACGCGATCGGCCGCGCCAGTGAGCAACCTTCCCACCACCTAGGGGTGCTAGACCCACCCCGTGGTCGTGGGCAGCATCCTTTCGTCGAGGGTCGCGCCGAAGGAACGATGGTGATCATGCGACACGAGTCTTCAGTCACGTCACTGTCGTGGATCCCCTCGGAGGCGATCTCCGGGGCGATGCGCGTCCCCTTCGATGCCGGCCTCGCGCACTACGACGCGCCGCCGCCGGACATCCTGGAGGATCTCGACGAACTCCGCGAAGCTGACCGATTCCGCTTTGCCAACCGGCTCGCCGCGTTCATCGAAGTCGACGGTGACGGCCGCATCAGCGCCGCGGGGTACCGCGGGGGAGGGTTGATCGGCGCCACGACGATGCGGATCGGCGAGCTGAGCCACACCTTCCAGGCGTTCGCACTTCCCGACTTGCGGGCCGAGCCCGAGCACGGGCCGACCTACGTTCGGTTCTCCCAGACCGCGGGTGGTCGCACGGGCGTGCCCATGCCGCGAAAGGTCCGCCGGCCCCCCTTCGTCCAATGGAACGCGCCGCTTGCCTGGACGACGCTGTCGCTCACGATGCACACAGACGGGCACGTCGAGTCCTCGCTCGCCGGCGCGAGCCGCTTCCCGCGCCACTGGATCTATGACGAGCGAGGGGCGGTGTCGACGAAGTCGGGTCTGATCGACTTCAAGGAATGGGCGAAGAGCTCATTCGGGAAGTACTCGCCGTGGGGCGATCAGGACTCCGAGGCGTTCGTGACGACCGTCGAGTCCGCGCTCGAGCGCTCCCTGTCCTCGGCGCTCATGTCGAAGGATGCGGCGCCGAAGATCCAGAAGCTGAAGCGCGGCGCGGCGCTCGTGCGAGAGGGCGACGCCGGCACGGACGTCTATTTGGTGCTCGACGGCGTCGTGCGCGTGGAGAAGGACGGCGAGCGCCTCGCCGAGTACGGGCCCGGTGCGATCCTCGGGGAGCGCTCGCACCTCGAGGGCGGGACCCGGACCTCGAGCCTGATCGCCGTGACGCCCTGTCGCGTGGCCTCGGTGGCAGCGAACGAGCTCGACCGAGCCGCACTGGAGCAGCTGTCCGAGGGGCACCGGCGGGAAGGCACGGGTTTGAGCTGACGTGCGGGTCCACCTGTGCGGGGTGCGAGGGTCCACGCCCGCGCCGGGGCACGAGTTCGAGCGCTACGGCGGCTTCACGTCGTGCATCGCGATCGCCCATGACGACGCCGAGGGGCCTTCGCTCCTTTTGGACGCCGGCACGGGGATCCGGCGCGCAACGGCGCTCCTCGACGGTCGAGCGTTCTCCGGGACGATCCTGCTCACGCACCTGCACTGGGACCACACCCACGGACTGCCGTTTTTCCGAGCCGGGGACCGCGACGACGCGCGCGCCACGCTCCTGCTGCCCGATCAGCTTGACGGCGTGCACGCCGACGCCGTCCTCGCCCGTGGGATGTCCCCGCCACACTTTCCGATCGGTCCCGAGGGACTCCGCGGCGCGTGGCGGTTTGGCCTCGTTGCCCCCGGTGACTTCGAGGCCGAGGGGTTCCATGTGCGCGCGCTCGAGATACCCCACAAGGGCGGTCGAACCTTCGGCTATCGCGTGAGCGACGGCCACTCGACGCTGACCTACATGCCCGACCACTGCCCGACGGTGCTGGGCCCGGGCCCCGACGGGCTCGGCGAGTACCACGAGGCGGCACGTGATCTCGCCGACGGGGTTGACGTGCTCGTCCACGACGCCCAGCTGCTCCCCGAGGAGCTGGCGGGCGAGGCCGACTTCGGCCACGCCGCCGCCGACTACGGCGTCGCGCTCGCCAGGGTCGCTGGGTCCAAGCGCGTCGTCCTGTTCCACCACAAACCCGATCGAACTGACGACGCACTCGATGCGTTGGCGGCCCGCCTCTGCATCGACGACTCCGTTGTCGTGGCCTCCGAGCAACTAGTCCTCACGCTGTAGTCCCCCGTTCACAGTGGTCACTCCCTAAAGTGCCGACGTGACCGCGAGCCGCATGGAGGCGTTCAGCGATGGGGTCCTCGCGATCCTCATCACGATCATGGTGCTTGAGCTGCGCGTCCCGGCGGGGAGCAGTGCGTCGTCCCTCCGGACCGTGCTGCCGGGCCTGCTCTGCTACGTCCTCAGCTTCGTCAACCTCGGGATCTACTGGAATAACCATCATCACCTGCTCAAGACCGTCGAGCGGGTCAACGGCTGGGTGCTCTGGGCGAATCTCGTGCTGCTGTTCTGGCTCTCCCTCCTTCCCTTCGCAACCGAGTGGATGTCCAAGAACAGCTTCGCCACGCTGCCCGTCGCGGTCTACGGGTGTGTCCTTCTCGTGGCGGGGATCAGCTACTACCTCTTGGGTCGCGCGATCATCGGCGCGGTCGATCACGACTCGATGCTCGCCGAGGCCGTCGGCCGCGACGCGAAGGGCGTCGCCTCGGTGTGCATCTACGCCGCTGCCATTGCGACGTGCCTCGTGTCGCGCTGGGTCGCGCTCGGCGGCTACGTCGTTGTCGCAATCATGTGGCTCGTGCCGGACCGGCGCCTGGCCCCGACGATTGAGGAGCACACCGCGCCAGCGGACTGACGGCGCCGCCAGGCTCAGCGCCCGCCAAGATCGTCGAGCGCCGCTCGCGCCGCGCCAACCCCGCACATGCCGTGCACGCCGCCGCCAGGTGGTGTGGCCGACGAGCACAGGTAGAGGCCGTCGAGCGAGGTGCGGTAGGGGTTCCATTGCACGGTCGGCCGGAACACCGTCTGGCGCAACGTCGCCGCGCCCCCGTTGATGTCGCCCCCGACATAGTTGGGATTCGCAGCCTCAAGCTCCGCCGCGGTCGTCGTGCGCCGAGCGAGGACCAGATCCTTGAAACCGGGCGCGAATCGCTCGATCTGCGCCTCGATGCTGGCAGTGACGTCTTGGGTTGAGCCCGCCGGCACGTGGCAGTAGCCCCACAGCGTCTGACACCCCGCCGGGGCCCTCGAGGGATCGACGACTCCCGCTTGGACGACGATGCAGAACGGTCGCACGGCGTGCCGGCCGGCATGGACGTCCGCGAGTGCGTTCGCGATCTCCTCGAACGTGCCGCCCAGGTGGACGGTGCCCGCCTCCCGGCACACCTCGGCGGACCATGGGACGGGCCCGGAGAGCGCCCAGTCGACCTTGCAGACGCCGGGTCCGTACTCGAACCGCGACAGCGACCGTCGCTCGCGCGCGGCGAGCGAGTCCCCGGCGATCCGCAGCAGATCCCGAACAGATGTGTCGAGGAGCGTCGCGCCGCACGACGGCAGCTCGGCGAGGCTCGTGACCTGGCGCCCGGTGTGCACGCTCGCTCCGTGCTCGACGAGCCAGTCGAGCATCGAGTCGGTGAGCCGGGCGCTGCCGCCCGCGACGACGGGCCACCCGCCATGGTGCGCCACGATTGTGAGCAGCAGCCCGAACCCCGAGGTGAGCGGCGCGTTGAGCGGACGGATCGAGTGCGCGCTCACACCGGCGAGCAGGCCGCGCGCGGCATCCGTTCGGAACCGGCGCACGAGCATGGAGGCGGGCAGCGACGCGAGGCAGGCGAACCGCCCCACGGCGATCGGCGCGGTCGGCACGGATCGCAGCGGCGCCAGCATCGCGGGGATGATCGAGTCCGCGTCAGCGACGAGCGGGCCGAGCAGCCGCCGGTAGCCTCGCGCGTCCGCACCGAGTCCCGCGGCGGTGTCCTCGACGCTCCTCGTCACCGCCGCCGCGTGGCCTCCGTCGAGCGGGTGGGCGAACGCGACATTCGGCTGCAGCAGGCGCACGCCCTGTGCGGTCGGATTGAACTCAGCGAAGAACGGTGAGCTCGACGAGAGCGACTGCACCGTGGAGCACGTGTCGTGCAGGAACCCAGGAAGCGTCCGCTCCTCGGTCCGACAGCCGCCGCCCGCGGTGCTGGCGCCCTCGAGCACCTCGACGCTCAGCCCCGCCTTGACGAGGACGATCGCCGCTGCCAGCCCGTTGGGTCCGCTGCCGACGACGACCGCATCGGTCATCGTCAGTGACCCTGGGCTTCACCCTCGCGCTCGTCCAGAAACGCCCACCACGCCTCGCTGGACGCACGGACGCCAGCGAGGACCAGCTCGGCGTCGAGCGCCGATGCCGCGTCAAGCATCCACGAGCCGTGGGTCTCGTCCATCGTGGCGTGGACGTCCCAGAACTCCGTGCCGACGTCGCTGAGGCCGTAGAACCGGCGAAGCCCGTCGGCCTTGGTCCTGGCGACCTCTGCAGCCTGGAGCTCGTAGCCCGCCACGACGCCGACGGCGAAGGCGGCGCCATGGTCCGCGGCGTCGCGGTACAGCTCGACGAGCGCAGCTGTCGCGGCGGTCGGTGCCGACAGTCCCGCGCCGACCGCGTCGAGGAACGAGCCGAGCAGCTCGACGTGGGGGCGGGGGGAGCCGAGCTCGTCGTCGAGGCTCGACTGGATCACGTCGCGGGCAGCACCTGGCTCACAGGCATCGACCACACCTTGGAGCGTGCGGGGGAGCTGGCGCTCGAAGTGTTCGTACTGGGAGCCGTAGGCGGCGAGCTCGCCGTCACCAAGCTCCCCGGCCTCCCATCGTCGGTAGAAGGGGTGGCTGAGCAGCCGGTGCCCGTCGAGTGCGCTGTCAATCTGTGTGGCCAGGTCCATGGCGCGACTGTACCGTCGCGTGGGTCCCTCGCCCGGTGACTCGCCGCCGCCCCCTCGAGGTCCAGCGAAGACCTCAGATGAGCGGTGCGAGCTCGCTGCCCAGGAGCTCGATGTGCTCGAGGTCGCTCGGATCGAGCAGCTGCAGGTACGCCGTCTCGGCCCCCACGTCACGCCAGCTCGCGAGCCGGGCAGCCACCTCGTCGGGCGAGCCGCACGCCCCCACGGCTCGCAGGTCCTCGACCCGCCATCCCGAGGCATCGGCGCGCTTGGCGACGCCTGCTGCAGAGGTCGCGCAGCACACCGTGACGGCAAAGGACTTGCGCAGCGTCGCCGGATCGCGCCCGGCCAGCTCGCACGCAGCGTCCACGCGCCGGTACTGGGCGGCAGACTGGTCCGGCTGCATGAAGGGCGTGTTGTACTCCTGGGCGAACGTCGCGGCCATCCTCGGGGTTCGCTTGCTCCCCCCGCCGCCGATGATGATCGGGGGGTGCGGCCGCTGGTGCGGCTTGGGAAGCGCCGGGCTCGCGACGAACTGGTAGTGCTTGCCCTCAAAGTCGTACGTCGAGCCGTCCGGTGTCGTCCACAGCCCGACGATGGATGCCAGCTGCTCTTCGAGGCGCTCGAACCGCTCGTTCAGGCCCGGGAAGGGGATCGAGTACGCCGTGTGCTCCGCGTCGAACCACCCCGCGCCAAGGCCGAGCTCGATGCGCCCGCCGCTCATGGCGTCGACCTGCGCCACGGTGATGGCGAGCGGTCCAGGGAGTCGGAACGTCACAGGGGTGACCAGCGTGCCGAGGCGGATCGAGGTCGTCTCCCGGGCGAGTCCTGCGAGCGTGGTCCACGCGTCGGTGGGGCCGGGCAGCCCATCGCCGTCTCCCATCTTCAGGTAGTGGTCGGAGCGGAAGAAGGCGTCGAAGCCGCTCCGTTCAGCGCACTGCGCCGCGGCAAGCAGCGTGTCGTAGGTGGCACCTTGCTGGGGCTCGACGAAGAGGCGGAGTCGCATCGGCACATTGTGGCCGACCAGTCGCCGACCCGCGTACCCGAGGGGCAGACCCCCCGCCGTTGCCGATCGTGCAAGGATCGTCGTTCGTGACGGCGCCCGCACCATTCCCGGGCATGAGCGGCCCCGTTGTCGCCACGCGTCCGCCACGTCTGTGGCCCTGGGTGCTCGTCATGGTGATCGGATTGGCCATGGTCCCCACGGGGATCGCCGTCTACGTGTCAAAGACCGTGGCCCCGCTCTTCTCGCACGCGACGTCGCAGACCCCGGTGACCGTGACGACGCGGCTCACTGCAGGCACCTACTACGTGTACCAGGCGACGTCGTCAGCGCAGAGCTTCGTGCCCGTGCTGCAACCCGGAGACGTCACGATCAGCTCGCCGACGGGGCTCGCCGACGGCATCTCGACGCCCGCCATCTCACAGACGCTCGGCGCGAACGGGAGCCTCTACCTGGGCCAGGTCAGCTTCGACGTCGTGCGCGCCGGCGTCTTCAACATCCGGATCCGATCCCCCCAGGATGTGCCCGTCAGCGTGTTCGTCGCCCCAAGCATCACGAGCACGCTCGCGCGGAACCTCGGCTGGGTCGGCCTCTCCGGAGCGGGCGGCCTGCTGTTTGTCGTGGGTCTGATCCTGCTCATCGTCCGCGGCGTGCAGCGCTCGAGACGCCGACCGCCGCCCACGTTCGGGCCACGGTGCTCGAACGGCCACCCGGCGAGTCCCCAGGACCGCTTCTGTCACGTGTGCGGTGCGCCCGTCTACGCCGCGCCGCCGGCCATGGTGCCCCAGCAATGAGGGTCGGCGTGTCAGCTGGCTACTGGGGGTCGGGCCCGCCCCAGGGCATCCCACAGATGTTGACCGACGCAGAGGCGCTCGGTGTCGACAGCTTCTGGACCGCGGAGGCATATGGCTCTGACGCCCTCACGCCGCTGTCCTGGTGGGGCTCGGCGACGAGGACCATCAAGCTCGGGACCTCGATCTGCCAGCTGTCCGCGCGAACCCCGACGGCCCTCGCGATGGCCGCGATGACGCTCGACCACCTGAGCGAGGGCCGGGTGCTCCTCGGCATCGGCGCGTCAGGGCCACAGGTGGTCGAGGGCTGGTACGGGCAGCCCTATCCTCGACCGCTCGAGCGAACCCGCGAGTACGTCGAGATCCTCCGCTCCACGATGTCGCGCGCCGCACCCGTCACCTACGACGGGGCGCACTACCAGCTCCCGCTGCGCGGCGGCACCGCGCTCGGCAAGGCGCTCCGCTCGACGATCCACCCGTTCCGCGAGTCGATCCCGATCTACCTCGGCGCCGAGGGGCCGAAGAACGTCGCGCTCGCCGGTGAGATCGCCGACGGGTGGCTTGCCCTCTGGTACTCGCCGTCGTCCGACGACTTCTACCGCGCCGCGCTCGACGACGGCCTCTCGAGGTCCGGTGCTCGAAGCACCGCAGCGACGTTCGACGCGGCGGCGACGGTCACGCTGATCGAGCACGACGACGTCGAGGTGGCCGCCTCGTTCCTCAAGCCGGTGCTGGCGCTCTACGTCGGGGGGATGGGTGCGCGGGGCGCGAACTTCCACCACGACGTGTTCGTCCGTATGGGCTGGGGTGAGGCGTGCGCGGCGATCCAGGACGCCTACCTCGCCGGGGACCGCACCGGCGCCGCGGCCCTGGTGCCGACGAAGATGGTCGAGGACGTCGCGCTCGTTGGGCCGGCCGACAAGATCGTGGAGGAGATCGAGCGGACGTGGCGCCACACGTGCCTCACCACGCTGATCATCGGGGGCATGCCCGGTCCCTCGACGCGGGCGCGGATCCTCGAGGCCATCCGAGGCTGAAGATCACGCCGGCGGCGACTGGCTGCAATGATCGAGGCGTTCGCACAGGGTGCACCTGGGTGACTGGAGGTAGAGCGATGGGCTTCTTGGACAAGGTGAAAGAGCAGGCGAGCGCCGCGACCGCTGCGGCGAAGGATGCCGCGGCGAAGGGGCAGAGCAAGCTTGACGACATTCAGGGGAAGCGTGCCGCTGACGCGATGCTGCGCGACCTCGGCGCGCTCTCCTACGGATCGGTGTCCGGGCGGGAGTCCGCGACCTCGGAGACCGACGCGTCGCGTATCGTCGACGCGCTGCGCGCACACGAGACCGAGCACGGGGAGGTCTCCCTCAGCCTCGAGAGTCCCGCGGGCCGGGGTGCCTGACCTGGCCACGTCGAGCGCATGACCGACGAGTTACACGTCTCGCTCGTCGCGATGACCACCAACGAGCTCGCCGGGTGGCTCCCTGGCGCCCTCGAGCGCTTCATCGCCGAGCGCATCGAAGCAGGGGAGTCGCCCGAACGAGCGAGCTCGATCGCCACGTCACAGCGCGACATGAGCTTTCCCGGCGGGGCGCCCGCGCCAGGGCACCACGTGCTGCACGTCGTCGATGGCGAAGAGCTGATTGGCGCGCTGTGGGTCTGCCCGGGCTTCGCACCCGAGAGCTCGGAGCGCTACGTGTTCCTTGTCGAGCTCGACGAGGCGCACCATGGCGCCGACGCGCTCGGCGCGACGATCCAGGCTGCGGAGACGTGGGCCGCTGCCGAGGGAGCGACCCGACTCGCCCTCAACGTGTTCGGGCCGAATGCGCGGGCCCAGGCTGCGTTCGAGGAGTTGGGCTACGTGGTCGCGGCCACCTCGATGTTCAAGCCGCTCGAGTAGGCGAGCTGGCCACCGGAGCGCGATCCCAGTCATTCCTATGATGTGGACAGACGAGGAGGTCCCGTGACGATCACCGACGAGACGGTCACCGAGGTCGAGGTCGACGAGCGCGTCGAGGAGCTCCTGCGTGACGTGCCGCCGACCAGCACCGAGCCGGCGCGCTTCCTCGGCGAGCAGTTCGACCGCGGGCTCGCCTGGGTCCACTTCCCGGAGGGCTGCGGTGGCCTCGGGGGCAGCCCTGCGGACCAGGTTCGCGCACAGCGCCGGATCGTCGGCGCCGGCGGACCGGTCGCAATGTTCCGAAACGTGATCGGCTACGGCATGGTCGCGCCGACGATCGTCGCGCACGGGACCGACCGCCAGCGCGCCCGGTACCTGCGCCCGCTGTTCACCGGCGAGGAGATCTGGTGCCAGCTGTTCAGCGAGCCGGGCGCGGGCTCGGACGTCGCGGGGCTCGGCATGCGCGCCACGCGCGACGGCGACGAGTGGGTCGTGAACGGCCAGAAGGTCTGGACCACCCTCGCGCACGTCGCGAGGTTCGGGCTGCTGCTCGCACGCACCGACCCTGACGTCGCGAAGCACGCCGGGCTCACGATGTTCCTCGTGGACATGCACGCCGACGGCGTCGAGGTCCGCCCGCTGTACCAGATCACCGGCGAGGCCGAGTTCAACGAGTGCTTCTTCACCGACGCGCGGATCCACGACGAGGACCGGCTCGGCGACGTCGGCGACGGCTGGCGCGTGGCGATCACGACGCTCATGAACGAGCGCGTCTCGATCGGCGGCAACGCCGCACCGAGGGGCTCGGGGCCGATCGGCGAGGCGGTCCGCCTCTACAAGGAGCGCTTCGCGGGCGACACCGACGCGCACAGCGCGGTCCTTCGAGACGAGGTGCTCCAGGCCTGGGTGCGCAGCGAGGCGCTCCGCCTCACCAACCAGCGCGCCGCCGATGCGCGGCGGCGCGGCACGCCAGGCCCGGAGGGCTCGGTCGCCAAGCTCGCGTTCGCCGAGGAGAACCAGCGCATCTACGACCTGTGCGTCGACCTGCTCGGCGCCGAGGGCATGCTCTACTCGGGTGACTTCCAGCTGATCCGCCCCACGCACACCGCGATGGGCACGACTGACCTGCGCAAGGCGTTCCTGCGCGCGAGGGCGAACTCCATCGAGGGCGGCACGTCCGAGGTCATGCGCAACATCCTCGGCGAGCGCGTGCTCGGCCTGCCCGGCGACGCCCGCGTGGACAAGGGCATCGCCTGGAAGGAAGTGCCGAGGAACTGAGCCTCGCGGGGGTCGTCAGGCGCTAGAACCCGTGGTGCCGAGGTCCGCCTCGAAGAATGCGAGCATCCTCGCCCAGGCGTCCTTCGCGGCGTCGGGGTTGTAGACCGCGGGTCGGTCCTCGCAGTTGAAGCCGTGATCGGCGTCGGGGTAGCGGACCACCTCAGTGAGCGCCGCAGCGCCCACGACCGCTCTGCGCAGCTGCTCGACGTCCTCTGGCGGGATCCCCTTGTCGAGGTCCCCGTAGCAGCCGAGCCACGGGGTGTTGACGCGATCGGCGATCTCGACGAGCGGCGGGTACCCGAAGCGGCCCGTCGTGACGCCGCCGCCGTAGAAGGTGACCGCGGCGCCGAACTCGCCGAGCGTCGCCGCGACGAAGGCGACGAGGCCGCCCATGCAGAACCCGACGATGCCTCGACGCGGTCGCTCGAAGCCGAGCGTTCCGAGATGCGCGGCGACTGCCGCCAGGTCGGCCTCGATCCCTTCTTTGCCGAGGGCTCCCATGTGGGGCATCGCGTGCTCGAAGTCGTCGTAGGCGAAGCTGTCGGTCGTGGTGCGGTGGAACAGCGCGGGGGCGACCGCGAAGTAGCCCGCGTCGGCCAACCGGTCACAGCAGCGCTCGATGTGCGCCGTCACCCCGAAGGCCTCTTGGATCACGACCACTGCGGCCCGCGAGTGAGCGGGGTCCCCCGCGGTGTAGAGCGGCATGTCGCCGATGTTGGTGGCAATCGAGGTGGTCACGTGGTCTCCTTTGTGGCGGTGTGCAGGGCGTGGTGCTCGACGACGTCGGCGACGACGTCGCAGAGGCGCGCCGCGGTGGGCAGATGGAGGGACTCGTCCGGGCCGTGCGCGTTCGACCCAGGCCCGAGCACCCCGGTCGCGAGGAACTGGACCGCCTCGAAGCGCCGTCCGAGCGAGGCGAGGAACGGGATCGATCCGCCCTCGCCGGTGAAGCTCGGCTCCTTGCCGAAGGCCCTGATCGACGACGCGTAGAGCGCGTCGCGCAGCCACGGCTGCAGCGCGGGGGCGACCCAGCCGTCCGCATGGATCTCCGTCGCGGTGACCCTGGCGCAGCACGGCGGACTGCTCGTCAGGGCATCGACGAGCAGGCGCGCACCACCAGCCGAGTCGATCGTCGGGGGGAGCCGGACCCCGAGGACCGCGGTCGTGCTCGGCCGCACGACGTTCGCCGCGTCGAGTGGGGCAGGGATGCCGTCCATCCCGATGACCGAGAGCGACGGCTCCCAGGTGCGACGCACGAGCCGGTCCGCGCCGTCGCGGCCCATGAGCCGGAGCCCTTGGACGACGGGCAGGTCCGATCCGGCGGGATCGCCGAGGTCGCGTGCGACGACGCCCGCGGCGGCGAGGTGGCTGACGGGGATCTCGACGTGCAGGCCGCGGAGGAGCACCTCGCCGGTCCTCGGGTTCTCCACGCGGTCGAGGAGCTCTCGCAGGATGCGGAAGGACGACGGCACCACCCCGCCCGCAGTGCCGGAGTGCACGCCGTGGCGCATGACCTCGACGGTCACCGACACGTTGACGACGCCACGCAGCGACGTCGTGACCCACAGCCGGTCGTAGGTCAGCGCCCCTGAGTCGAGGCAGACGAGCAGGTCCACCCGTCCGAGCACGCCCTGGAGCTCATCGAGGTGCGCCTCGAGATCGGGGCTGCCGGACTCCTCTGAGGCCTCGATCATGACGACGCAGCGAGCATGGCCCACCCCGTCGCGCTCGAGCGCCTGGATGCCCAACAGCGCGGCGAACATCGCGTATCCGTCGTCGGCCACGCCGCGGGCATAGAGCCGGTCGCCGCGCCGGACCGGCGTGAAGGGTGCGAGTCCCTCGGACCACGCACCGAGCGCGGGCTGCTTGTCGAGGTGCCCGTACAGGACGACGGTCCCCGCTGCCGCGCACGACGCGGGCACGTCGATCACGAGGAGCGGCGTGCGCCCATCGATGCGTCGGATCGAGACCTCCGCGCCATGAAGTCGGAGCGTGCCAGCCCAGTTGGCGAACAGCGTCATCGCCTCGTCGAGGTGGCCGCGCGCCGCCCAGGTGTCGTCGAAGCTCGGTGAGAGGCACGGGATCGACGCATACTGCTCAAGGGTGGCGAGCGCAGCGGCGCAGAACGCCTCCTCGCTCACCCGACGCGACACGCCGCGACCCTAGTTGTCAGGTCGGCGGGGGCGCGGATCGAGCGCCCTCGAGCGCGCGCCAGCAGTACCACGCGACGGCGCTTCGGTGGGGGCGGAAGCGTTCGCCCTTCTCCAGGAGGTCGCGCGCCGCGATGATCTCGTCGCCGCCGTGCAGCCGCGTCCAGCCTGCGCGCACGCCGTAGTCGCCGACCGGCCAGACGTCCTCGCGACCGAGGGTGAACATGCAGAACATGTGCGCCGTCCATGGCCCGATGCCCCGCACGCAGGTGAGCACCTCTTCAACGGCATCGTCGCGCATGCGGCCGATCGCTGTGAAGTCGAGCGTGCCGTCGAGGGTCTTGTCCGCGAGGTCGAACAGCGAGAGGCGCTTCGGGCCGCTCACGCCGCACGCTGCGAGCATCTCTGGCCCGGCACGATGGAGGCCGGCCGCCGTGATGGGGTCACCGACGGCGGCGAGGACGCGGCCGTGGATCGCCGCGGCCGCGGCGACGGCCAGCTGTTGGTGCAGGATCGATGAGGCAAGCGTGCCGAACCGCTGATCAACCCGAATGGGGCGCTGGGCCGGCGGCGGGCCACTCTGGCCGATAATGCCGGCGAACGCCTTGTCGGCGCGTGCGACGTGCTTGGCGACCTCGGCTCTCGGCGTGCGCGGCATGGGAGCCGAAACTACCGCCGCGGTGGTGACAACGATCATGGCGTGCCACTCGAGTCGCTGCGCACACTGCGTGTCGCGGGCGCCGCGGTCGTCCTGCTCGGCGCCCTGTCACTCGCCTGACGCCCGACTTCACGTACCGCTCGTCAGCCAACGGCCCTGTGCTGCGCTGCGCCGACGAGGTCCATGTCACCCCCGAGGCTGGGATCGTCGTCGCGACCGATCTCTTCCCGCGCCTGTGGGCGCTCGCGGTCGGACACCGCGTCACCGGTGGAGGTGACTGGGCGCTGGGGCTGCACCCGCGGCCACGCCGGGCTGGTACTCGAACCTCACGTGCGCCTGAGTCAGTCCCGCGGGTGCAGCCCCGACGGCAGCGGGCCATCGGACACCAGCTGCTCGAGCAGCGCACGCACCGAGCGCGATGGTGCCGACGGAAGCCCGTGGCGACGTACCGCGATGCCGACGTGGCGGCGGCCGAGCCCCCGGATCGGGATGAGCGCGAATCTGCCGCGGAGGTGCTTGGGGACCGCGGTCGCCGGGAGTATCGCCGGCCCGTAGCCGTCGAAGACGAGCGACGCGATCGTTCGCAGCCCGTCGAGCTCGATGGCCGCACGGAGCTGGACACCGGCCGCACTGGCCGCCTCGTCCAGCTCGTCGCGCAGCGCGGTGCCAGTCAGGGGGAGGAGGAGGTCGAGCCCCGCGACCACGTCGAAGCCAACCGGGTGCTCGGCGCGCGTGAGGGGGTGCCCGAGCCCGACGACCAAGACGAGGTCCTCGTCGAACAGCGGGCTCGTGGCGAGGCCGTCGTCGTGCACCGGGAGCGTGACGACGGCAAGGTCGAGCTGGCCGGTGCCGAGCTGGGGCTGCAGTGTCGTCGTGGTGCCCTCCACGATCCGCAGCGCCACCCTCGGCAGGTGCCGGCGCTGCGCGTCGAGCAGCTGGGGGACGAGCCAGCGTCCGGTTGTCCCGATGACCCCGACGCCAACCGTGCCGGCCACCTCGGAGTTGGCCGACGCGACGTCCGCCACCGCGGCGTCCACCTCGGACAGGATCCGGCGCGCCCGGGCGGCAACGGCGTCACCCGCTTCGGTGAGCCGCCCCGTGCCGCGGTCCACGAGCGTCGTGTCGAGCTCGCGCTCGAGGCGGGCGATCCTCGCTGACACGTTGGACTGGACCGTGCCGAGCGAGACCGCGGCCGCCGAGAAGCTCCCGCGGTCCTCGATCTCGATCAGGGCCTCCAGCTGGCGGAGCTCCACGAAATAAGCCTATCTGTAAAACAGATCGGAACTATCTTGCGTAGCGACTTGAACGATGACATGGCGCCGAGCAAGATGTCCGCGGTCGCTCGTCAAAGGAACCCCTCCTACGTCGAACGCGGCACGTCGAAGGGACTGCCCCACCCCCCCCGGGCGCAGTCCCTTCGTCTTGTTCAAGCGCGATTCGGGCACACCGCTAGCGTCGCCGCCAATGTCTGCAGCGACCGTCGAGCTCGACGACGCACGGTCGGTCAGGCGGCCAACCGCCTGTCGCGCCGCATGAGCGGGCGCCTCTCTCTCAGGGATCGTGCCGGTCTCACCGCGATGCGCCTCGTGAACCTCGCCTCGCGCCAGACGGGCCGCGGCCGCGGGACCGTCGCGGGGGGCCGCGTCGCGATGCGGCTGGCACCGCGCTTGCTGGGTCGTCTCGCGTGCGGCCTCGAGCTCGCACTCGTGAGCGGCACGAACGGCAAGACGACGACGACGGCATGCCTGACCGCGGCACTGTCGACGAAGGGCGCCGTCGCGACGAACGCCACGGGCTCGAACATGCTCCCCGGTCACCTTGCCGCTCTCGGGGGCATGCCCGCCAGCGTCGCGGTGCTCGAGTGCGACGAGGTCTGGCTCCCTCGTGCGATCCCGATCGAGCGCCCGAGCGCTGTCGTGCTGCTCAACCTCTCGAGGGACCAGCTCGACCGGACCTCCGAGGTCCGCCACGTAGCCCGTTCCTGGCAGACGGCGGTCGCAGACCTCAGGGGTATCTGCGTCGCCAACGCGGATGATCCCTTGGTCGTGAGCGCCGCCATCGGCGCGCCACACGTCGCGTGGTTCGCGGGTGGACTGGAGTTCTGCGAGGACGCGAGCTCTTGTCCTCGCTGCCTGGGTCGCATCCGGTTCGATGATCTCGGTTGGCGATGCGAGTGCGGCCTCGCGCGCCCGGTCGTCGACGCGACCCTGCACGATGGCGCCGCGATCGTCGACGGCGAACGGGTGCCCTTCACGATGGCCCTCCCGGGCGCCTTCAATCGCGGCAACGGGCTCGCCGCGCTCCTGGCGGCGGTTCGGCTCGGCGTCGACACCCGAGCGGCGGCCGCGGCGATCTGCGCGGTGACCGACGTGGTGGGCAGGTTCTCGGTGATCGACGTCGACGGGACCGGCGCGAGACTCCTCCTCGCGAAGAATCCTGCGGGGTGGAGTGCGCTGCTGCACTTGCTCGCCGACGACACGGCGCCCGTCGTCGTCGCGGTCAACGCGAGGGTCGCCGATGGCCTCGATCCCTCGTGGCTCTATGACGTCGAGTTCGAGAACCTCGCCGGGCGTCGGGTCGTTGCGACCGGCGACAGGTGGCGCGACCTGTCGACGAGGCTCTTCTACGCGGGCGTCGAGCACACGACCGACACCGATCCCCACCGTGCGATCGCCACGGCAGGCGCCGGTCAGCGGACAGTCGACGTGATCGCGAACTACACCGCGTTCGCCGAGCTATTCGAGGGTCGCTGAATGCTGCGCGTCGTGACTGTCTACCCGGACCTCCTCGGGACCTACGGGGACCGGGGCAACGGCATCGTCCTGGAACGGCGCGCGTCGCTGCGCGGGATCGAGGCGGTCCACGTCGAGGCACGAAGTGACGGACCTCTCCCTGAGGCCGACGTCTACTGCCTCGGGGGCGGCGAGGACGGACCCCAGCAGCTCGCCGTCGAGCGGCTCGATCGTGACGGGACGCTGCGCGGTCGCGTGGCCGACGGCGCCGTCGTGCTCGCGGTCTGCGCCGGTCTCCAGGTCCTCGGGCGCAGTTTCGCGGTGGGTGACGGCACTCGCGCAGAGGGGCTCGGGCTCTTCGGGCTCGACACCGTCTCGAGCCGTGGTCCCCGCGCGGTCGGCGAGGTCGTCGTCGACGGCGACGCGGTCTACCTCCCGCTCACTGGCTTCGAGAACCACGCGGGGCGCACGGTGCGCGACGAGGACCTTGCGCCACTCGGGCACGTCACGATCGGCGTCGGCAATGGCGACGGGACCGACGGCGCGCTCGAGGGACGACTCGTCGGGACCTACCTGCACGGACCGGTCCTCGCGCGCAATCCCGCGCTCGCGGACTGGCTGCTCGCGCTCGCGCTCGGCGCCGATGGGCTCGCCTCGATCGAGCCGGACCCCTCGCGGGGGCTGCGCGACGAGCGGCTGGGTGCCGCCACGCGGGCTCGCCCGTTGCGCTGAGTCGCGCCGTCGTCAGGCAGGAGAGCCGCAGAGCGGGTCGCCAGCGACGTCGCGACCGAGGTGCGTGACCGCGGACTCGATGCGTGCCCCGAGGCGCCTCGTCGTCTCACCCTCGGCAGGAAAGATCGCCGGGCCGAAGGTGACGCTCACCGGCGTGCGGAGCCTCGAGGGTGATCGGTCCACCCCCTGGGACGTCTTCGCGAACAGCCGGGGGAGCACGAACCTCGTGTTCTCGAGGTAGCAGGGGAGGATCTGGGCGCCGGCGCGATCCGCGAGGTACGCGGCGCCGCCCTTGAACTCGAGAAGCCTGCCGTCCTCGGAGCGGTGCCCCTCGGGGAAGATGAGCAGCCCCCAGCCCTCGCCCAGCAGCTCGCGCGCGAGTCCGGCCGACCGGCGCTCGACCTTGTGGCGCTCGATCGGGATGGCGTTGTAGACGAGCGCGGCGAACGCCGCTCGCAGCGGCGAGGAGAAAAAGACGTCCGACGCCGCGGCGACGACGAGTCGACGACGGAGCGATCGAGGCAGCGACGCGACGATGATCGAGGTGTCCGCGTGGCTCTGGTGGTTCGACGCGAGGATGAACGCGCCGTCGACACGACGCAGCGCGGCGACCCCCCGCCGCATCCGGGGCGCGAGGAACCACGCGAGCGGCACGATGATGAAGTCCTGCAGGATCGCCCGGACGATCCTCGCGGGCCGACCCCTCGCCCAGGCGGTCGGGAAGTCGAGACCCGGTCGGACCGACACGTCCGGTCGCGGCTGGTCGCTCATGCTCACCGCTTTCGGGGTTTCGCCTTGGGGGTGTAGCGCTTCGAGGAGGTGACTGGCTTCGTGCCCGTCGTCGCGATGCTCGCCGCAGAACGCTTCGACTCGCGCCGCTCCGAGGAGCTCGGTGAAAGCTTCTTCGCCGCGCGCCGTTCCGAGGCGCGCTCGGTCGCGACCTTGCGGACCGACGCCCCGTCCGTCACGCCGTAGCGCTGGAGCCGCCACGACCGCAGCAGCAGCCACGCGCCGTAGAGGATGGCGAGCAGCCCGACCAGCCCGGTCGCGAGCCCCGAAAAGATGCTGGCGACCGCCGCCAGCACGCGCATCGACTTCCAGACGGCGAACATGATGACCGCACCGAGGACCACGAGGAGCCCGAACTCGAGCGCGTAGTGCCCCGGGGTGAACGTCACGTTCACGACGCAGGCGCTGCCGGCGCCGCCGACGAGGTGGCCCGGCTTGAGGCAGTGCTTGTTGACGACCCTCCACGGCGCGGTGCCCGGCGTGTTGTGGAGGACTCGCGGCATGAGGATGAGCGCGACAAGGAGTGGCACCGCGCCAACGCCGAAGCCCCACTTGCGCTCCAGCGGATCAAGGGTTCGCATTCGTCCGCGCAGATCCTGGTCCGACAGCGGACCCGATGGCTTCGGTGCGAAGCGCGAGAGGAATCCGGTCCGCTCGGGCACCGACGTCGCCTCTGCTGCGTCGTCGGTCACACGACGAGGCTATCCAGCCATCTCGACGGTCTCGCACGGCCCGGTAGCATCGTCGTCCCGGGCGCTTAGCTCAGCTGGTTAGAGCGCAGCCTTCACACGGCTGAGGTCGTGGGTTCGAGTCCCGCAGCGCCCACCAAGGTTTCGAGCCCGCCAAGTCGCCATCGAGCTTGCTCGTGCCGGCATCTCACGAGGGCCGCTCGCCGCGGTACGTCCGCCCGACGCCGCCGTTCGAGGGGGTCTGAGGAACTGAACGGGCTGGCCTAGCAGGGAGGTACCTTCGGGCAGACCTGGCGGGTGCTGGCCCGAGAGAAGCGTGGACGATGGGAGAGCGAGTGCGAGATGACGACGCGGAGCGAACGTCGCTGGTCGAGTGGCTCGGCGGGCAGCGCGAGCACGTCCTCGGCATCCTCGAGGGCCTCGACGACGTGCAGCTCCGTCGCGCGATGCTGCCGTCTGGCTGGTCGTTCCTCGGAATGGTCCAGCACCTGGCGTTCGACGTCGAGCACTACTGGTTCCGGTGCATCGTCGGCGGCGAGTCACTCGACTTCTTCGGCACGGAGCCGGAGGAGAAGCAGGACTTTTGGGAGGTCGCTGCGGAGGCCGACGCCCAGCAGCTGCTCGCCGCATACCGCGACGAGATCGGTCGCTCGAACGCGGTCATCGCCGCGACGCCGCTCGACCAGGCGCCCGCCCAGCGCGACGAGTGGTGGGGCGACTGGGACGTCCCGGACCTGCGCGTCGTCCTCCTGCACGTGATCGCCGAGACCGCCTGTCACGCCGGCCACCTCGACGCGGCGCGCGAGCTCCTCGACGGCCGCAAGTGGCTCAGCCTGACCTGACCGGCTGCGCCTCAGCGCTCGAGGAAGTCGACCAGCAGCTCGTTGACGCGGCGAGGTGCCTCGAGCTGCAGCCAGTGCCCCGCACCTTCGATCCGCTCGTAGCGCCACGGTCCGGTCACGTGGGCGCGCGAGTCGGTCATCTGGACCTCGGTGAGCGCCATGTCGCCGGTGCTCCAGACGCCCATCGTGGATGCTGCCACCGTCCCAAGCGCGGCCGGCGGCGCGATCCAGGTCTCCGGCGAGAGGTTCGCGCGGTAGTAGTTGAGCGCCGGGGTGAGCGAGCCGTCGGCCTCGAGCCGTGTGGTCACCTCGGGGTCGGGATGGTGCGCCCAGTCCTTGAAGTTCGCCCAGTCGTCGTCGGACAGCCAGTGCTCCGCGACCCCTTCGAACTGGAAGAGGAGCATGTACCAGGACTTCTCGCGCTGCTCGAGCGTCCGAAGGAAGCCCGACGGGTGCCCGACGGAGAGCACGACGAGCTGGTCGACGCGGTCCGCGACGAGCGACGCGAGCACCCATGCGAGGGCCGCCCCCCAGTCGTGGCCGACCACGTGGGCGCGTTGGATGCCCAGGTCGTCAAGCACCCCGAGCACGTCGCCCGCAAGGAAGGGGAGCGAGTACGCCGCGACGTCGGCTGGCTTGTCCGAGTCCCCGTAGCCGCGGAGGTCCGGCACGATCACCTGGAAGCCCGCGTCGACCAAGGCCGGGACCTGGTGCCGCCAGCATGCGCCGGTGTCGGGGAAGCCGTGCAGGAGCAGGACCGGTCGGCCCTCGCCCGCGATCTCGTAGCTGATCCCTACGCCGTCGACCGTCACTCGTGCCATGCGCCCTCCAGCCCGTCGGGGTGTCGTCGCTGGTGCCGTGGCGTCACGCCGAGGCGAGGCGGACGAGCTCGTCGCGGTCGGGCGCTGCCATGGGCTCGTCGCGCCAGGCCCCGCCGAGCTCGCTGACGCGGTCGATCAGGTCGAGGCGCTGCAGCGCGTCGCGTGGTCGCTCGAGCACGAGCGCCCCTCGGATGTTGATCCGAAGGAGATCGGGGTCCTTGGACGACGCGCTCGCGAGCGCCTGCTCGAGCTCGAAGTCGTCGTCGTCCGGCTCATAGCGCTCGCCGGCGACGCCGGCATCGACCTGGGCCACGCGGTGACGGTCCGTCGCCCTCGTCCACTCGAACCATGGTCGGAGCTGGTCATCGGTGGAAGCCGCGAACGCTGCGGCGAGCTCGAAGGGGTCGTCGAGTCCGACGTCGCGGACCAGGTCGCAGAGCACCAACCCGTGGAGCATCCCGAGGGACGCGCCGCGACCGAGCGACGGGTTGGAGCACGCCCACGCGTCCCCGACCGACACCATTCCCGTGACGATCGGGGCGCCGTCGACGTGGAAGGTGCGGATCCGGTCTTCGATCTTGGACATCGAGGTGATCTTGTCGTCGATCGGCGTGCCCTCCATCCAGTGCGCGACCATCGGCAGTGCTCCGAAGACCGACTCCCATCGGCCGAGGTCGCGGAGCCCGAGCAAGGCCTTGTCCTTGGCGCTCGTCACGATCCCCACGCCCCAGGTGCCGTTGTCGGCGGGCAGCGTCAGCGACGAGATGGTGCCGAAGTGCTGGATGCCGCCGCCCAAGGCGAACGGCAAGCTGCCGTCCTCGGAGCGGTAGTGGCGACCGAAGTACATGAAGCCGCTGTCCTCCAGCTCTTCGACCGGCGGCTTCGTGCCGAGCTCTTCGAGCCAGCGCGGGGTCGGCGAGCGGCGGCCGGTCACGTCCACGACCAAGTCGCCGCGCACCTCCTCGCCCGACTCGGTCCGAACGCCCACCACGTGCGGGGTGCCCTCGCGGCTCGGGGACCCCGCGAGCAGGCCGCTGACCGGCGTGCCTCGTCGAACCGTGACGCCGCGGGCGCGCTCGGCCGCGGCAGCGACGGCGAGCTCCATGACCGGGCGGCGGCCGGTGAGGACCTCGCAGTCCGCATCGTCGGGGCGCTCGGGTCCGCGGATTGCCTCGGGTATCTCGAGCAGGGGATTGTGCCGGAGCCCGCCGACCTGCTCGATCGAACGCGCGACGTCGGGGAGCTCTGCGTCGAGGACGGAGCGATACCTCGCCAAGAAGTAGTGCGGCAGGCGGAACTGGTTGACACCTCGCCGCTCCCAGCGCTCCCATGCCCCCTCGGGCGTGCTCGCCGGTGGCGTCGCATCACGCTCGAGGACGGTCACGTCGTGGCCGTCCTTGGCGAGGAGCATCGCGGTCCCGAGCCCGACGACGCCTGCTCCCAGCACGACGATCTCTGCCACGACGACCTCCGCCTCGACTCGGCGCGAGGCTACCCGAGCTGACGCGTGCCAGTCCGCGACGCGGTGCGACGGCTACGCGTCGACGCCGGCGTCGAGCCAGGCGACGGGCTGGCTCGGCATCACGCGCTCCCCGGGGATCACGAGCAAGCCGCCGAGCGTCCCGGCGAAGGCCGAGCGAACCTCGACCTCGCCGACCCATCCCACGAGGTCCCCCACGTCGATGCGCGTTGGTGACACCGTCGCGACGTCCCCGCTCGTGGTCACCGCCGCGAGGCTCGGCGCGGTGTGGGCAAGGCCCTCAGCCGGCCGGAACGCGCCGGCCGCGGGGGAGACGACCAGGCGTCCCGCGAGCTGGTCGTGATCGCGCACCTCGGCGCGTCGCATCGACGGTGTGGCGATCAGGCGGTCCACCAGCACCTCGAGGTCCAGCGGCGACGCGATCGAGAAGGTCTGGACAGACCGGCGCGGCAGCGACGTCCTCGTCGCGGTCCCGAGCGTGGTGCCCGCGCCGAACTCGACGAACGTACGCACGCCGTCGGCAAACAGCATCTCGACGCTCTGGCGCCACCGCACGGGCGCGCAGAGCTGCGACGACAGGAGGCCCGGCCACTCAGCGGGGTCCGCATGGCGCCTCGCGTCGACGTTCGCGACCACCACGGGATCGGGGTCCCGGAACGTCGCCTCCGCCAGGAGCTTGCGGAGCCGGTCGCGCGCGCCCGCGAGGGCGGGGGTGTGGAAGCCGCCGCTGTCCGCGAGCTCGTCGACGGTCGCGCCGAGCGAGCGAGCGACCTCGATCGTCCTCGCGACGCCTTCGGGGCTGCCCGACACGATGACGCGGCCGGGCGCGTCGTAGCCCGCGACGTAGGCGTCGCCGTCTGCCCGGGCGCACGCAGCCTCCACGTCGTCGTCGCCAAGCCCACAGATCGCGACGGTGGCGCCGAGCGCGCTTGCGCGCTCGATCCGAGCCGCCCGGCCGCGCTCGAGGACAAGTCGGACCGCGGTGTCGAAGTCCAGCGCGCCCGATGCCACGAGCGCCGTGTACTCACCGAGGCCGTAGCCGCACACGGCCATCGGGGCGAGGCCCAGCCGCTCGGCGGCGTCCAGCGCGACGAGGCTGAGCACGAACGTGGCGAGGTGCGCGTTCTCGATCGCTTGGAGCTGCTCCGTGCCGCCGGCGTGGAGCAGTGCGGCGACGTCCCTGTTGGCAGCCTCGCTCGCTGCGTCGACGAGATCCCAGGACGGGTGCGCTGACCAGGAGTCGCCCATGCCGGGCCACTCCGAGCCGTGGTCCGGGAGCGTGAATGCGAGCACTGCGGCGTCCTCCTCGGCGGGCAGAGATGTGCGTTCCCATGGTCGCATGCGCGACCCTCGTCCCCGTGCACTACTGGCAGGTCACTTCTTGTCGCACGCACATTTCTTCGGCACCTCGCTCGACGGGATCGGGCTGCGCGCTGGTCCCCTCGCGCCGGGACCCGGTGTGCGACGCTCACGCGTGGCGTCGCGCGGCTTCCAGAGCCTTTGGCACATCCATCCAGGCGTGCGCTCGGGATCGGACCTGACCCTCGGCGAGCGAGCCGCGGACCGGATGCGAAACGCGATGGGCTCGTGGCCCTTCGTGGGCTCCTTCTTCGCCGTGATGGCTATCTGGGTCATCGTCAACTCGTTGGTCTTGGCACATCTCTCGAGTCACAAGGCCTTCGATCCATATCCGTACATCCTGCTCAACCTGTTCCTGTCGATGCTCGCCGGCGTCCAGGCCGCGGCCCTGCTCATCGCGGCAAAGCGGTCCGACGGGATCGCTTCGGAGATCGCGTTGCACACCGAGCACAACACCGAGGACATCAAGACACTCATCGCGGAGAACACCGAGCTCACCGGGCAGGTAAAGCGAGCGACCGACCTGCTCGACGAGATCCACCTCCACGTGGCCAACATCGGGAAGGCCATGGGCGCCGAGCTCGGCAATTTCCCGCCGGGGCGCCGAGCCCAACCAGCGCCTGAGGTGCCATGAAGAGCTCCTCGCCGCGTGCCGCGGCTCGGGCTCCCCGCGACGAGGACGCCGCCGCGATCGAGGGCGTGCTACTCGAGGCCCTCATCCCCGACGATCGATCGTCAGCGCGCTTGGGCACTGCGAGCGTCGGCGGCGCACCTGTGCGAGTTCGAGCTGGTCGCCCAGCTGGATGGCTGGTCGAGCGCGTGGTCTTGAGCCGCGCGCACGTGCTGGACTCGTCACCGGCTCGACACGGCATGCTCGCGCCCTGCCCGCTGCGTGGGCGGGTGGGCGGCCAGCGCATCGGAGTCGGTACCGCGCTCGTGTTCGAGGCGCTGTCGAAAGCAGACGCCGACTCCGAGCCGCTCGTGACCGTCGAAGGCCATCCCGGCTGGTACCCGAGGCTCGGCTCCAGGTCGCGAGTGAGCTCGGTGTGACGATGGTCCTACCCAGCTGGGCACCGCGCGAGGCCGCGATGATACGGCTCTGTCCCGGCACCGAACGCGCACCTGGTGGGCCCCTCGAGTATCCGGCGGTCGGGATCGTGTCCGAGGAATGGGGCGGGTCGGCCCGGGTCCGCCGGGGGCCAGCAGGTCGAGGCGCGAGGCGATGAGCGCGACTATGGACGCCACAGCCGCGCGTGCGTTCGTCCGAGAGCACGGCGTCGTGCTCGTCGCGGCGAAGGGTCCCGTGCCCAAGCTGACCGAGGCGATCGCGGGTGAGCCCATCGTGGGCAGCTGGTGGGGCCATCCGAAGGGGCACGAGATCTTCGCGGTGCTCGAGGTCGTGACGAGCGACGAGGACGTCTTGGTGTGCCGAGCGGTGAACGGCAAGGTGACGCTCGTGCATCGCCGGCTCTGGCCCGCACTCATCGCGGCGGCAGCACTGCTCCCCACCGAGCGTCTCGCGAGAGTGGACCAGGAGCACACGTCGTCGGGGCGTCACGTCAACCACGAGACGCCGTTTCCCAAGTGGGCAAGCGCCGAGGACCTCGCGGCAGCTGCGGCGGTCGACGAACAAGAGGCCGTCCGCCAGCTCGGGACATGGGTGGCAACGCCCCCACCGGCGGGTCGGCCCGTTCGCGGGAAGCCGCGCACCTAACGGCTCAGTCGTCGCTCACGACCAGTGTGTCGCAGACCTTGTCGTGGAGGCACTGGGCGTCCTCGTCCCAGAGGCACCACAGCGCGTCGAGGATCTGGAGCAGCTGGACGAACCCGGCGACGTGGAACGCGCCAGCCCTTCCGAACGCGCGCCCGACGCTGAGCGCGGTGTCATCGAGGCGAACGGGCCGGATCTTCATGATCGCCTTGCCTGGGCTCCTGCCCCACCGCACCGTCGTGAGGGCCTCGTAGAGAAATGAGAACACGAAGAAGATGAGGATGATCCCGAAGACCGAGAGCTCGAATGCCACGATGCCCGCGATCGGCGTGGCCTGGTTCGACGGACCATTGGTCCACCTGGCGATCTCGTGTGCGAACCCGACCACCAGGACGACCAGGAGCACGACCAGCACCGGCAGGACGAACAGCTGGTCGAGCAGTCGTGCGGCCAGGCGGCGCCCGGGGTTGGCGAGCGAGCCGGCGCCGAGTGGGGGGCGCCCCAGTCGTGCTCCCTTCCACCCCGGGACCACGGTCGGCGGGGGCAGCGCGACGTGCTCGGTCCAGCTCTCGCCGTCGAAGTACCGAAGGGTGCCGGTGCCCCGTGGATCGGGATACCAGCCGGGCGTCGCGGTCACCTCGTCGAGTGTGACACGGCTCGCGTCGAGGCCATGGCGCCGTGTCAATCTGGGAATCGCGCCACCGGCCGTATAGTTGACTCGCGGTGCGACGCGACGTCGACGCGACGTCGATGCCCGCGGGAGGACGCCTCGATGAGAAGTGGTGTACAAGGGCTCATCGGCGAGACCGCGCTCGTGACCAAGGCGATCCACGGGAAGCACCAGCCGGGCACGGTTCGCGCCCGCGGCGAGCAGTGGCTGGCGATCCCACTCGATCCCGACCTCGTGATCGCCCAGGGCACCGACGTCGTGGTGGCCGACATCGACCGGGGACTGCTCGTCGTCTACCCGTCCAACGGGGCGTAAGGTCGCGTTGGCCAATGTTCTAGAAGGGGAGCCAACGTGATCCTTGCGTCAACCGGAGCCGCGATCGTCGAGGTCGTGGTCGGAGTCGTCGTCGTCGGAGGTGCGCTCCTGTTCCTCAAGAGCGCCGTCAAGGTCATCCAGCAGGGCAGCGTGGGCGTCGTCAAGCGCCTCGGGGAGTTCCGATCGATCCGCCAGCCCGGACTCGCGATCATCACACCGTTCGTCGACCAGCTCGAGAAAGTCGACATGCGAGAGTTCCCCCAGGTCGGCGACCAGCAGGCCGTCATCACCAAGGACAACGTCTCGGTGATGGTCTCGGCCACGATCTTCTGCCAGGTGATCGACGTGAAGTCGGCGCTTTTCGAGATCAACGACTTCCTGCTCGCGATCGACCAGCTCTCCAAGACCGCCCTTCGCGCCGTGTTCGGCGAGATGTCCCTCGACGAGTCGCTCTCCCAGCGCGAGCAGATCAACACCCGCATGCAGGACCACATGGCCGACGCCACGATGAAGTGGGGGGTACGGCTCAACCGCATCGAGATCCTCGACATCCGTCCGCCGAACAACGTCCTCCAGGCGATGTCCGAGCAGAAGGAGGCCGAGCAGCACAAGCGCGCGGCGATCCTCAAGTCAGAAGGTGACCAGCAGGCTGCGATCAACTCCGCACAGGGACAGAAGCAGGCCGAGGTCCTCCAGGCCGAGGGTGCCAAGCAGGCGGCGATCCTCTCGGCCGAGGCGCAGAAGGAGTCCCTGAAGCTGCGCGCCGAGGGCCAGAAGGCAGCCGCGGCGCTGCACGGCGAGGGCGAGGCCGCGGCACTCGCGGCGATCGACAAGGTCGCGATCAACCCGAACACCCTGGCCGTCATGCAACTGCGTGCGCTCCAGGACGTCGCCGTGTCGCCGAACGCAAAGCTCGTCGTCCCCTACGAGGCGGCCGGCCTCGTCGGCGCGGCCGCGGCGCTCGTCGAGGGTCTCGCGGCCACAAAGATCACGACACCTGCCGTGACGGGCGGCACGACGCCGCCCTCGGAGTAGGCGCGGTCGTCGTCAGCTGGTGACAAGACCGAAGAGCAGGCCGTCGTGGCCCTTTTGGCCGACGACCTGCAGCGCGGTCGAGTCGATCCTCGGCTCGCTGCCCATGAAGCTGATGACCTCGTGCGCGCCGCGCGCGTAGTCGTCGGGGAGCGGATCGATCGCGATGGAGCCGCCGCGTACGACGTTGTCAACCACCAGCATCGTGCCGGGGTGCGAGAGCTCGAGGCCCGCGCGCGCGTAGTTCGTGTTGTTCGGCTTGTCGGCGTCGATGAACATGAAGTCGACCGGTCCGTAGCCGCTCGCCTGCAGCTTGCGAATCGACTCGAGCGCCGGCCCCACGATGACTTCGATGCGGTCGTCCAGACCGGCAGCGACGAAGTTCGCACGTGCGACGTCGGCGTGGTGCTCGTCGAGCTCGAGGGTGGTCACCTTGCCGCCCGGGCGGATGCCACGGGCAAGGTGGATCGTCGAGTAGCCGCCGAGCGTCCCCACCTCCAAGACGGTCGACGCGCCGATCGCCTTGACCAGCAGCTCAAGGAACCTTCCCTGCACCGCGGCGACCTGGATCTGGGGAAGACCGCCCTCGGTCGACGTGGCGAGGGCATGATCGAGCGCGCCGTCCGATGGCGCGACGAGGTCCGCGAGGACTGCGTCGATCTCTTCGTAACTTGGTGATGCCATCGTGCCCACGGCTCGTGCCGCGCTCCTGTCTCGAGCATACGTGGGTCGCCACGCGACGCTCGGTGACAGCGCCGCTCGGTAGATTGCGCGGGTGCCGGGATCCTTCGCTGACGCCTGGGCGATTGCCGACGGCGTTGAGGGCTGGCTGACGCCGCAGCAAGGTCGAGCCTTGTTCGACGCCGCGACCCAGGTGCCACAGGGTCGTGCCGCGATCGAGGTGGGCAGCCACCGTGGCAAGTCCACGATCCTGCTCGCGTCGGGCCTCAGCACCGGAGCGACACTGACCGCGATCGACCCGTTCGACGATCCGCGGTGGGGCGGCGGCCCCGAGTCTCTCGAGATCTTCAGGGCCAACCTCGAGCGCGCCGGTGTCGCCGACCGAGTCGAGCTGCACCGCGGGGTCTCTCAAGAGGCGGCGAGCACGTGGAGCGGGCTGCCGGTCGCACTCGCGTGGATCGACGGGGCGCACGATCGCAACAGCGTGCTCATCGACATCGACGGCTGGGATCGACACCTCGTCACGGGCGGGACGATGCTGTTGCACGACGCCTTCAGCGCGATCGGCACCACACGAGCCGTGCTCCGACGCCTGTGGTGGACCCGTCGATACCGCTATGTCGGCTGCGAACGCACCTTGGTTGAGTTCCAAAAGGAGGAGCGAAGCGTGACCGGCGCGGTGCTCGACGCGATCCGGCTCAGCCCGCGCCTCGCGTTCTTCGCGCGGATGGTGGCGATCAAGCTCGCGCGCCGCCGTGGGCTTCACGGGCTCGAGCGGCTCTTCATGCGAGGCGAGAACGAGCCGTTGATCTGATGGTGGCGGGGATGGCGGACGAGGGCCTCTCGGTCCTGCTCACCGTCCACCACTCACTCGAGCAGGGCACCGGGGCAGCCGGCACGACGCTCGCGCTCGCGGCCGAGCTCCAGGACCGCGGCCATCGAGTCGAGGTCCTCGGCTTCGACGATCTCGCTCGACGGCGCGGTACGACGGTCGACTCGATCGCCTTTCCGCACCACGTCGCCCGGATCGTGCGGCGCCGGCTTGACCGCGCCGACGTGGACGTGATCGACGCTTCGAGCGGCGACCTCGCCTATGTCTCGGCGAGTCGGGTGCGCGCCGCGTCGACTGCCGTCTTCACTCGGAGCCACGGGCTCGAGCACCTCGCGAGCGAGCGACGCCGCAGCGCAGCACGCGCCGGCGAGCTCGATCTGCGCTGGCGGTACTCGCTGTACCACGGCGGGATCCGGCTTCGCGAGGTCGCACACTCCTTCGCCGTCGCCGACGGCGCACTCTTGCTGAACGACGCCGAGGTCCGATTCGCCGAGCGCAGCCTCGGCGTCGCCAGTGATCGGGTCTGGCGTACCTCGCCGGTGCTCGACGGCGCGGTGCAGCGTCTTCCTCGGGCGCCGTCACGTGACGTCCTGGTGCTCGGCGCGGCCTCGTGGCGAAAGGGCGGTGACGTCGCCATCCGCGTCCTCGAGTCGCTGCTTCGCGCCGACTCGGCCACCACGGTGTCCTGGCACGGGCTCGAGGACCCCGCCCACGTCGCCGCTGGCCTCGCCGACGATCTCGGCGACCGCGCGACGCTCGGCGGGCCCTACTCGCGCGAGGCGCTCGCCGAACTGCTCGCGGGCCACCGTGTGCTGCTCTTCGCCTCACGGTCCGAGGGCCTGCCCGTCACGCTGCTCGAGGCGCTTCGCTCGGGGATCGCGATCGTGGGCTCCGATGTCCCCGGCGTCAGCGACCTGCTCGGCAGCGGTGCGGGCGTCGTGGTGCCCGACGGCCACGTCGAGGGGATGGCGGGCGCGGTGCGGATGCTGCTCGCCGACGGGCCCGCACGCTCGGCGTGCGAGGCCTACGGCGCAGACGTCGCGGCCGCGCACTCGCCACAAGTCGTCGTCGACGCCCTGCTTGGCGCCTACCGCACGGTGCTCGTTGCCAAGCGCGCGACAGGTTCAGTCAGTGCGGCGGCCAGAGCGGCTCGTCGACCGTGAAGCCGCTCGGCTCGCCCCAGCGATTCCGGTACGTGACCTCGTGCACCGCGCGACGCGGCGCGACACCCCAGCGGCCGGTGGGATACCCGAACGACACGCAGGCCGAGCAGACCCAGCCAGCGTCCTTCGGGACGCCGAGCAGCTCGAGCACTTCGTCCAGGTGGAAGACCGAGAGCACGGCCGTGAGGCACGTCCCGATGCCCTCGGCACGGGCCGCGAGCATCGCGCTCCAGACCGCCGGGTAGATCGAGCTGCCCGACGGGTCGTAGCGCGAGAATGCGAAGAGGTACAAGGGCACGGTCTCGAAGTTGTCGGCCAGCCACTGGGCGGATCGTTGCACCCGATCAAACTGCTGGCTCTCCTCGGTCTCAGGAGCGGCGGCCGCCGCGTCGATGCGCGGCTTGTACACCGTCGTCCAGAGCTGGTCCATCGCGTCGCGGTACAGCGGGCCGAGTTCAGCGATCGTCTCGGCGTCGTCGACCAGCAGGAATCGCCACCCCTGCTGGTTGCCCCCGGACGGCGCGCGGATCGCGGCGTCGAGGATCCTCGCCTGGCTCGTCATCGGGATCGCCTCGGACGTCACGCGACGCATCGCGCGGGTTGTGTAGAGGGCCTCTTGCAGTTCCACGCGAGCTCCTTGGTGTGTCGTCGTCCGCCGGCACTGTACGTCGCGGCACCGCCCTCGCCCTGCGCCGCGGTGCGCTCCCTACGATGGATCGACCGAGGAGTGGCTGATGGCGGGAATGGGACACGGCGGGATGGGCATGATGCGCTCGTTCCGGCGAGACCAAGAGGTGCTGAACCAGCGGGTCCAGCGCGCGACCATCCGCCGGATGATCACCTTCGCGAGGCCCTATCGCCGGATGCTCGTCCTGTTCCTCACCGTCGTCATTCTCGACTCGTTCGTCGTCGTCGCCAACCCGCTCATCCTGCGCCAGATCATCAACCTGGCGGAGAGGCGCCAGAGCGCGGGTCAGGTCTTCTCGCTGGCCGCGCGACACTCGCGCGTCGACGACGTCATCGGGCTTGCCGTGCTCGTGGCTGGGCTCGCGCTCCTCGACGCGTTTTTCACGCTCACGGAGCGGCGGATCTCGGCACTCATCGGCGAGTTCCTCATCTACGACATGCGGGCCAAGGTCTTCCGCCACATCCAGTCGATGCCGATCTCCTTTTTCTCGAGGACCCAGACGGGCGCGCTCATCAGCCGGTTGAACAACGACATCATCGGTGCCCAGCAGGCCTTCACGGACCTGCTCAGCAACATCGTCGGCAACGTGATCCTCGTCGTACTCGTCCTCGTCACCATGGCCCTGCTGTCCTGGCAGATCACGCTCGTCGCGCTCATCTTGGTCCCGCTGTTCATGGTGCCCGCCAAGGCGCTCAGCCCACGGCTCGCGAAGCTCTTTCGCCAGGGCATGGGGCTGAACGCCGAGATGAACACGATGATGCAGGAGCGCTTCAACGTCTCGGGCGCGATGCTGGTCAAGCTCTTCGGCCGGCCCACCGAGGAGCACGCGGCGTTCGACGACCGCGCCGCGGGGGTCCGCGACATCGGGATCAAGCAGGCGACCTACCAGCGGATGTACTTCGTTGGGCTGAGCCTGACCGCGGCCCTCGCGACGGCGTTCGCGTACGGCTTCGGCGGCGTGTCCGTGGTCGACGGCACGATGGCGATCGGCACCGTCGTCGTCATGACCATCTACCTCGCGCGGCTGTTCGCCCCTCTCACCCAGCTCTCGAACCTCCACGTGGACCTCATGAGCGCGGTGGTCAGTTTCGAGCGGCTCTTCGAGGTCCTCGACCTCGCGCCGATGCTTACCGAGGCGCCCGACGCCGTCGACATCCCGGCCGGGCCCGCGACCGTCGAGTTCAGCGACGTCCACTTCAGCTATCCGAGCGCCGAGGAGGTCTCGATCGCCTCGCTCGAGGCCGTCTCGGTGCTGGAGCGCACCGGCCGCACCGAGGTCCTCCACGGCGTCTCGTTCACCGCCGCGCCAGGGACGATGACCGCGCTGGTCGGTCCCTCCGGGGCGGGCAAGACGACCATGTCCGCGCTCATTCCGAGGCTCTACGACCCGACGGGCGGCAAGGTGCTCATCAACGGCGTCGAGCTGCGAGGAGCGACGACCGCGAGCATCGTCGACACCGTGGGGGTGGTCACCCAGGACGCACACCTCTTCCACGACTCCCTGCGCGCGAACCTCCTCTACGCGAGGCCGAACGCCACTGACCACGAGCTCGACGCCGCACTCGAGTCCGCCCAGATCCTCGGGCTCATCCGCTCGCTGCCCAACGGCCTCGACACGATCGTGGGGGAGCGCGGCTACCGGCTCTCAGGCGGCGAGAAGCAGCGTGTCGCGCTCGCGCGGCTGCTCTTGAAGGCACCGCGGGTCGTGGTCCTCGACGAGGCGACCGCGCACCTCGACGCAGAGAGCGAGGTCGCCGTCCAGCGCGCCCTGGACGTGACGCTCGCGGGGCGCACCTCGGTCGTGATCGCCCACCGTCTGTCGACGGTCCGCAACGCCGACGAGATCCTCGTGATCGATCACGGACAGATCGTGGATCGCGGCACGCACGTCAAGCTGCTGGCGCACAGCGGGCTGTACCGTGACCTGTACGAGACCCAGTTCGCGACACAGGTCACTCGCGCGGCAGGCGCCCCCGAGGAGCTGACCGCGTGAGCTATTCCATCTTGTTCCTGTGCCGCGCGAACCTGTGCCGATCCCCGACGGCCGAGGTCATGCTCGCGCGCGCGCTCGAATCGACGGACGTGAACGCCACGATCACCTCGGCGGGCATGAGCGTCGAGAAGGACCAGGTCGTGCCCGACGGCTTCGTGGATCTCGCGCTGCTCCAGGGCGTCGACCTCCGCGGTCACGGTCAGGTGGCCTTCACCCCCGACCTCGCCGAGGACGCCGACCTCGTCCTCACCATGACGCGTGACCTCCTGCGCGAGCTCGTGGTCGAGACCCCGGCGCTGTGGCACAAGTCCTTCACGCTGCTCGAGATCGTCCGCCGGGGCGTGTCCGGAGAGCCGCCTCGCCACGGCGACACGCTCGGCACGTGGATCGCACGCGTGCATGCCTCGAGGGACCGCAGTGAGATTCTGGGCACGGACCCGATCGACGACATCCACGATCCCCAGGCCGACGCCATCGAGGGCAACGAGGTGATGTTCGGGCAGATCGAGCGCTCGACGCGGCGTCTCGCACGGCTGCTGTCGTCGCTCAGCGGCTGAGCTGCCATCCGTAGGTGATGGGTGCCTTCAGGTACCAGTGCTTCTGGGACGGACCCGACACGGACCAGCCCGGTGCGCTGAGCGCGATCTTGGAGAGCTGGGGGTACAGGCCCGACTGGGGGATGAACTGCAACGAGAAGCCCCCGTTCTTCACGGCGTGCGGGATGAAGCCGGTGACCAGCAGCGTCTCTTTGTGGGTGGGCATCACGTTGACCTCGGCGCGCCACAAGGTGAGCCCTGACTCGCTGACGCCGCCGGGTACGACCGTGGTGGCAGGGAGCCAGAGGTCCAGCCGGGCCACGTACTGGCCACGGACGAACGAGTTCGTGTGGTCCGGGCCGCAGACATAGTGGGGGCGGCAGCCCACGGGCGCTTTGTTGTCGACGACGACCTTGACCGAGATCGTCGCCGCCCCGTCCGAGTCGATCGAGACGGTGTAGTTGGCGCGGGTGTGCACGTACCAGTCCAGCTTGGCGGCGACCGCTGACTCGATCGCGAGGTGCACGACGCTGGTCGACTGGGCGACGAGCGAGCCGCTGCCGCCGAAGCGCGTGACCGCGTTCTCGAGGACCGGGAAGCGGCTCCAGACGAGCAGGTGGCGCCCCTGTGCGGCCTTGGCGAGCTGGTCGACCAGGAACGCGATGTCGTAGGCGTGGTGCTTCATGCGGGCGACGGCCGCGCTCGCAACCGCGGACACCTCGTCGTGGCGGGTCCCCTCCTCGTAGTTCTTCGGGTAGAGCAGGTACAGGCCGTGCAGCAGCACGTAGAGGACGTTCGACGGTGTCACCTTGAGCCGTTTGCCCTTGACCTTGACGTGCACCGGGCCCGTGACGTCGAGGACGTGCTGGAGGGCGATGGCGTCGACGGCGATGACGCCGTCGACGGACTTGTGGGTTCGCTGGTGGTACATCGCGGCCATCACCTCACCGGAGAGCGGGAAGTCCGCGGTCGCGTTCACGGACTGCCAGATCTGCTCGGGCTGCAGGTCGCCGAATGCCTCCTGCGTGCCTTTGGGGAGGCGCAAGGGGGCGGGATGTTGGATCGTGAGGGTGCCCACCGACGCCGCATGGCTCATCGAGAACGTCCCGTTGTTCGCGGTGAGCAGGGCCCATGAGAGCACCGCGCCCTGGTCGCGCATCTCGGCGTTGTTCTCGCCAGCGAGAAGATAGGTGCGCGGGCCGTCCGCGCCGAGGAACGGCCCCACGTAGTTGAGGAGGTCGCCGCCCGTCGAGAGCAGGGCGGTGATCTTGGTGATCTCTGAGTCAAAGGTGTCCCGGGCGCTCGCGAGCGGGCCGATCAGCAGGCCCGAGCCACGGTTGAGGGGCCGCAGCACGGCGACCGCCTGGTGGACACGCACGTCGAGGAACTTGAGCTCGGGCAGCGAGATCGACGTGGCGTGGCTCGCACCGATCAGCTGGTTGACCGAGGTGAGGAGGGTTCCTGCCTGCTGGGAGGTCGTGTCGAAGTCGTTGACGAGGCTCGTGACCCCGTTCACCTGCTGGCCGACAAAGGGGATCCACGACAGCACCTGCAGCGGGATCGAGTTGTTCACGAGGTTGGCGGCGTTGTCCGTCCCCTCCTGCATCTTGACGATCTGTTGGGTCGCGTTCGCACGCCCCGTGGCCGTGAACAGCTGCGTGCGGTCCACGGCGAGCGAGGTCGCCTCTGACTGCGCGCCGCGGAGGTCGTTCTTGGCCTGGAGGATCGTGAGCAGCCCCCAGATCGAGCAGACGACGAAGACGACGGCGAGTGCGAGCAGCGCGCCAACCGCGATCTGACGCGCGATCTCGAGCGGCCAGCGGCCGCGAAGGTAGCGACCGGATCGGCGGAGGGACTCGCGAGGTGTCCGCTGCTGCTTGATGGAGTGACGCCTGGATCGACGGCGGTGGCCGTGGTGGTGGCCGTCGCGGTGCTGGGTGTAGTGCCACCAGCCGTGCCGGTACGGGTGGAGGGGCCGCTGGCGGCGGTGGACGTATGGTTCCATCGACTGGTCGACGCCAGGCCGCGCGGCCCGGCTCAGTCCGTCAGTGTCTCAGGTGACGAGGGGTCCGACGGTCCATTGGCACTGTCAGGGTCGGCCCGGGTCGAGCTCGCGACACCCGCGGGCTGGGCGGCCTGGCCGTCAGAGGCGACGGGCGTCGCGATCGACGGGCCCACCTGGACCTGGCGCTGGTCTGCCCCCGAGCCGTAGCCGTACCCGTAGCCATAGCCATAGCCGTAGCCGTAGCCGTACCCGTAGCGGTAGTACGCGTAGGAGTCCGCGGCGGGTGCCCTGTTGAGCACGACGCCGATCAGTGCGGCATCGACCTGGCGAAGGATCTCGATACCCCTTGCAGTGTCGCGCTTGGTCGAGATGCCCGCCGCGGCGACGAGCAGCACGCCGTCGGCCTTGGCGGCGAGCACCGCTGCGTCGGACACCGGCAACAGCGGCGTGCTGTCGAGGATCACGAGGTCACAGCGCCGCTTGAGCGCATCGATGATCTGCTCGGTGCGACGGCCCGACAGGAGCTCAGAGGGGTTGGGGGGAATGGGGCCAGACGCAAGGATCTTGAGATAGGGGCTGCCCGGCACGTCCTGGATCGCGTCGTCGAGCTCGACTTCACTCAGGAGCACCGAGGTGAGCCCGACTTCGTTGGTGACGCCGAAGAACTCATGGATCCTCGGCTTGCGGAGGTCGCAGCCGACGAGGATGACTTCTTGGCCCGCGGCCGCGATCGTGTAGGCGAGGTCAGCCGACACGGTGGTCTTGCCGTCCGCAGCCGCCGGCGAGGTGATGAGCAGCGACTTGAGGGGTGTCTCGAGGGCCATGAACTGCAGCGAGGTCCGAAGCGACCGGAATGCCTCGGCCGGGGGCGACTTCGGTTGCTCGGCGGCGATCAGGAGCGGCGTCTTGCGGTCCTCCCACTCCGAGATGAGCGGGATCAGCCCGATCGCTGGCTTGCCAGCGGCGATCTCCTCGAGCTCAGCGCGGGATCGGATCTTGTCGTCCAGCGACTCGCGCAGGAGTGCGAGCGCGATGCCGATGGCGAGGCCCGCGAGCCCGGCGAGGAGGCCGTCGGTAATTGGCTTTGGCGAGATGGGAGAGGAGTTCGGACCTGCGTAGATCAGGGTGTTGACGCCCTGGCCCTTCTGCGAGTACAGCTTGGCGAGGAGCCCCACGTCGTCATTGTTGAGTTTCGTCTGCAGTGTGACTGCGTCGTTGAGTCGGCGGACGAGGATCGGGTACTGCGGATTCTTCGACTTCATGTGCGTTAGCTGGCCGGCCGTCAAGTTCACCGTCGCGGTCACCGTCCTGATCTCACCCGTGAGGAGATACTCATCGTTATAGATCTTCGTGATTTCCGTCTCAGTTGAGACGCGGTCGTACCCAGCGATGAGGTCGTTCACGCACTGCGCGGAGAACTTGGGGTTCGACGACCTACCGCTGATGATGATGATCTCCGTGCCGGTTTCCTGGGTTGCGGACAGCGAGCACAAGGGCCGGCCGAGGAGGTGCTTGGCAGCCCTGCGAATCTGCGGCGTCAGCAGATCGATCTCCTGGGTCGCGATCTGGCTCGCCGTCGCGGTCGCCTTTTGCCCTGGAAACTGAATCTTCGCGGTCGACAGATAGACAGGTGAGCGAAGGGTGTCGACGATGAGCATGCCGCCAAGCGCCACGAGGAGGCACATCAAAACCGTGACTTTTCGACGCCAAAGAACATTGACGTACTGGCCAATGTTCTGCTTCGCGCGCGTGTTGGACGTCGCTTCCATCGCACGGATGCTAGCCGGAGACCCCCGAATGTCACCTAGAAATTTGGTTTGTCGAGTCGTTGTGCGAGAATCACACGGATGTCTTTGCGACCCGGCATTGACGTAATTGCGCGCGTGGAGGCCCCCGCGCCGCAGGGCCGATCCGCGTGGGTCATCGTCGTCAGCGCGTCGGTCGCGTGCATCGGCATCGCCCTCGCGTCCGGCACGCATTTGGGCCTCGTGCTCATCGCACTGCCGGTGTTCATCGCCATCGTGTGGCAGTCACCGAAGACGATGGTCGGGATCCTGCCGGTCTGGATGGTGCTGCTCGGAATGCTTCGTCGCCTCACCCCGGGTGGCAGCAACATCACGTTCTCGGGGGACCCGGTGCTCATCATCGGACCGATCGTGATCCTTCTGCTCTTCTTCGTCGCCGCGAGCCGTGGCGCGTTCGAGCACCGGTCTCGATTCGCGACCGCCGTTGGTGCCCTCAGTGTCATCGCCCTCTTCGAGGCGTTCAACCCGAAGCAGGGCAACCTGCTCGCGGGACTCGGGGGGCTGCTGTTCATCTTGGTGCCGATGCTCGCGTTCTGGATCGGCCGAACACTGCTCGACGAGGTGCTCGCGCTCCAGATCGTCCGAACGATCGCAGTGCTCGGTCTCGGCTCAGCGATCTACGGCCTGATCCAGGAGTTTCGCGGACTGCCGTCGTGGGACCAGCAGTGGATCACGTCGAACGGCTATCAGGCGCTCACGATCGGCTCTGGTGTCATCCGTGCGTTCGGAACGTTCTCGTCCGCCGAGGAGTACGCAGCGTTCTTGTCGATCAGCCTCGTCGCGTGGCTGGCGCTCGCACGCACGGAGACCCGGCTCTTCCCGCCCGCGCACCTTGCCGGGACCGTCACGGTGGCCGTCGCACTGTGGTTCGAGTCCGAGCGCACCGCGATCTTCCTCGTCGTGCTCGCGATCGGGGTAATGGCGGCGTCGCGCCTCCGGATGCGTCCCATCGGCGTGCTCGCCGGCGGCATCGGGGCGGTGGCTCTGCTGATCGTGCTCGGTGGCCACTTCGGAGGTAGTGGTGGCGGGACGAGCGCCGCGAGCCAGCTGAGCACGCACGCGTCGATCGGCATCGAGAGTCCGTTCGGCTCGGGGTCGTCCCTGCCGGGCCACATCCGTCAGACGGAAAAGGGCATGCTCCAGGCCTTCAAGAGCCCCCTCGGCCACGGCACGGGCTCGGTCACCCTGGCTGCGAGCCGCTACGCGCACTCGAAGACCGGCGGCACCGAGTTCGACCCGGGCAACATGGGCATCGCGTTCGGGGTCTTCGGGCTCATCGCCTTCGTCGTCGTCCTCTGGCAGGCCATCAAGACCGCCTATCTCGGGGCGGTCATCCGGCGCGACGTGATCTCGCTGTTCGCCCTCGGCATGCTCATGGCGACGCTGTTCTCGTGGACCAACGGCGACCTCTACTCGGTGTGCTGGCTGATCTGGCTGTTCCTCGGCTACCTCGACATGTCGCTCGTCCGGGCGCGCGCGGAGATCGCCGCGAGACCGCCACCGCCGCCGGCGTTCGAGTGGCGCCGTCCCGGCGAGCTGCGCTAGCCATGGAGTCGTGAGGCGACTTCGCGTCGCGTATGTCGCGCACTCAGTTGATCCGCGCCGAGGTGGCATGGAGCTCGTGAACGCACGGCTGCTCGAGCGGCTCGCTGCGCACGTCGACCTCGAGGTCGTCGCTGGCGACGGCCTCGAGACCCTGCCGCCTGGCGTGCGACGGACGCACGTCCCGATCCCACGCCGCCCGAGCGTGGCGAGGCTCGTGCTCTTCGATCTCCTCGGCACGCTGCGTCTGCTCGCCGTACGGCGTAGGTGCGACCTCGTGCACACCTGCGGTGCCGTGGTGCACGCGAGGCCTGATGTCGTGACGATGCACCTCAGCCATGCCGCGGTCATCGAGGCCCAGGGCGGGGCCCGCCCGCCCGGGCGCACCGGCATGGGCGGCGCGATCGGCGCACTTCGGCGCCGGGTTGCGGCGGCCATGGAGCGCTGGGCTCTCCGCCCTGGGAGGGCCCGACGACTCGTCGCGATCTCGAGGGCGGACGCAGCCGACCTCGCTGCGCGCTATCCCGATGTCGAGCTCGTGCTGATCGAGAATGGCATCGACGTGGAGGCGCCCCGCGACCCTGCAGCCAGGAGCACCTCTCCGGCGCTGGCGCTCGAGGTGGTCGTCGTCGCAGGGGACTTCGAGCGAAAGGGGATCGCGCTCGCGATCCGGGCCGTCTCGCGGACCGCGCGCTGCCGGCTCCGAGTCGTCGGCGACGGTGACCTCGCTGCGATGCGTGAGCTGGCAAGGTCCCTGGGCGCTGCTGACCGCGTCGAGCTGCTCGGTCATCGAAGCGACGTGTGGGCTGAGCTCTGGGCTGCGGACGTGGTGCTCTCGTGCTCGGCCCATGAGTCGTTCGGTCTTGCCGTCGCCGAAGGCGCCGCCGCGGGGTGCGCGGTCGTCTGCACCAACACGGGCGTCGGACCCGAGCTGTGCGCGGACGTCGGGGGTGGGCCGGGCGGCGTCGTGGTCGACGCCGACGAGCGTGCCATCTCGGGGGCGCTCGAGCGACTCGATGCCGATCGCGCCACGTGTCGTGCGATGGGTGCCATCGCCTCGTCGCACGCGTCGCGCTATTCCTGGGACGCGATGGCCGCGAGCACGCTTGCCGTCTACGACGAGCTGATCAAGCAGGGACCGTGAAGGTCACCCACGTCGGGCTCGAGACCACCTCGATGCGGCCCGGCGGGCTCAACCGTTACCTCGAGGACCTGCTCGCCGCACAACGAGCGGCGGGCACTGACGCGATTGCCGTCGTCCTCGGTGACGCCGAGCAATCCGCCCATACAGACGGCATCACGATCGCCCGGGGCGTGAGCGGCTCGATGCTGACCGCCGCAGCCGCAGTCGATCGCGCCGTACGGGCGACTCGCCGCCCCGACCTCGCCGACGCACACTTCGCGGGCACCTCGGTGCTCACGACGACGATCGGCGCCCTTCGCTCCGTCCCCCTCGTGGTGCACTTCCAGGGGCCCTGGGCCAACGAGAGCGCGCACGCCGGATCGAGTCGCTGGAACGTCGCGGTCAAGCGAGTCGTCGAGCGGCTCGCCTACCGTCGTGCGGACCGCTTCATCGTGCTCTCGGACGCGTTCGCAGAGATCCTGGCCTCGACCTACGGCGTCGCGCGCTGGTCCATCGAGGTCATCGCACCGGGCGTCGACCTCGAGCGATTCTCCCCAGGCGATCGAGGCGCGGCGCGATTGTCGCTCGGCGTCACGGCTCGACGCGTCGCGCTCTCGGTGCGCCGGCTCGTGCCGCGAATGGGCCTCGAGGTGCTGCTCGAGGCGTGGCGCGAACTGCAGCCACGCGACGACGACCTCCTTGTGATCGTCGGTGACGGCACCGACGGGGCCCGGCTGCGGGCGCTCGCCTCGAGCCTGGGCATCGCGTCGTCGGTCCGGTTCTGCGGGACCGTCGCGGACGCGTCCCTTGTCGAGTGGTATCGAGCCGCCGACGTGACCGTGGTCCCGAGTGTGGCCCTCGAGGGCTTCGGCCTCGTCGTGCTCGAGTCCCTGGCCTGCGGGACCCCTGTCGTCGGGACCGACGCCGGCGGGCTCCGCGAGGCCATCGCCCTCGCGGGCGAGCAGACGCCAGTGCCCGCCGGCGATGCCCGCGCGCTTGCCGCCGCCATCTCGGGCGCGCTCGCTGCACCCGAGACGACGGAGCGTGCTGCGCGACGCCGCGCCGTCGCCGCGCAGCACTCCTGGGCCAGCGTGGCCGAGCGCCACGAGCTGCTCTACGCGCGTGTGCTCGACGGCAGCGAGCCCCTCCGCGCCGTCGTCCTCGATCACACCGCGGTCCTGTCAGGCGGCGAGCTCGCCATCGCGCGCGCCGTCGGCGGCCTCGGCTCCGCCGCGACGGTGCACACGATCCTCGGTGCTGACGGACCGCTGCGCAGACGGCTCGAGGACGCCGGCTCGACCGTGGAGGTGCTCGAGCTCGACGACCGCGCCCGCCACGTCAACAGGTCGACGGTCCGGCCCGGTCGGCTCGATCCCCGCGCGGTCGTGGCGACCGCGCGCTACGTCATCAGGCTCGCCCGGCGGCTCCGGGTGCTCCGACCCGACGTGGTCCACACCAACACGCTCAAGTCCGCGCTCTACGGGGGTGCCGCGGCCCGGCTCGCGGGGATCCCGTGCGTGTGGCACGTGCGGGACCGCATCGCGACCCCGTACCTGCCCGAGCCCGCGGTTCGCCTCGTCCGCGTCGCAGCGCGGATCCTCCCGAGCGTCGTGGTCGCCAACAGCGAGTCGACCCTGCGTGCGCTCGGCGTCGAGGGGCTCGTGCTGCCGAGCCCGCTCGACCCGTCGATCGACCCGCACCGGGTCCCCCTCGAGCGTGGCCGCCACGGACCGCTTCGCGTGACGGTGCTCGGCCGCCTCGCGCCCTGGAAGGGACAGGACCTTGCGATCGACGCGTTCGCCGACGCCTTCGGCACATCGGGCGCGACCCTTCGGATCGTCGGCGCGCCGCTGTTCGGCGAGGAGGAGTTCGCGGCCTCGCTCCGGGCACGTGCGGCGGCGCTGGGCGTCGGCGCGTGCGTCGAGTTCCTCGGCTTCGTGGACGACGTGGCGGCCGTGCTCGAAGAGACCGACGTGCTGGTCCACTGCTCCACCATCCCCGAGCCTTTCGGCCAGGTGGTCGTCGAGGCGATGGGCGCGGGCTGTGCCGTCATCGTCCCGGACCAGGGCGGGCCCGCCGAGGTCGTGACCGACGGCCTCGATGGCATCACCTACGCCATGGGCGAGTCCGCGGCCCTCAGCAAGGCGCTGCGACGCCTCGCCCATGACGAGGCACTGCGAGTGCGCCTCGGTGAGGCAGCCGTGGGCACCGCGGCGGCGTACACCCCCGAGGCCCTTGCGCCGCGGCTGCTCGCGGCGTGGCGCTCGGCATCCGACGGGGGACGACGAGCTCGCCGGCGGCGGCGTGGCTAGCAACGGCGCCGCACCCGACCCGGCGATCAGCGTCGTCATCCCGACCAAGGACCGCCCCGCACTGCTCGAGCGCTGCGTGGCGGGTGTGCTCGCCGCGTGCGACGCGACCGGACGACGCTGCGAGCTCCTCGTCGTTGACGACGGCTCGGCACCGCCCGTCGCAGCGGTGCGCGACGAGCGCGTCCGTGTCCTGCGCACCACCGGCGTCGGGCCGTCGCGCGCGAGGAATCTCGGCATCGCCGGGGCCACGGCACCGGTCGTCGCGTTCACCGACGACGACGTCGAGGTCGACGTCCGCTGGCTCGCCGAGGCCCTCGAGACCCTCGAGTCGTTCCCCGCGGCGGCGGGCGTCACGGGACGGACCGACTCGCCCACATTCGACCCCCTCTACGAGCACTCCGTGTTCGACCACGACGGCGGGAGCTACCTGACGTGCAACGTCGCGTACCGGGCCTCGGCGCTGCGGGCCGTCGGCGGCTTCGACCGACAGTTCCCGCATGCCGCGCACGAGGACCGTGACCTCGCGTGGCGCGTGCGGTCGAGCGTCGGCGACGTGCGGTTCAACCCGGCCATGCGTGTTGTGCACCCCGGCCGCCCGTTCGGGGCTCGCCAGTGGGACAGGCGTGGTCGGCTCGTCGTCGACGACTGGCTCTTGCTCCGCCGCTTCCCTGACGCGAAGGCCTCACGGCTGCCGGTTCGCGTCGCGCCGCTCGCCTCGATGCTCCGGCGGTGGCGCACCATCGCGAGCGCCGAGGGCGGCATCGACGGGTCACCGCGGCGGGCGGCGCGATGGGCTCGACTCGCCGCAGGACAGCTGGCGGTCGCTGGCTGGGTGACCGCCACGCAGTGGCGGCACCACAAGGATCGCTCGACGGCGCCTGCACCGGGCCTCGAGCGCCCCGCCCTGCGCATCGCGTACGTCGGTCCGGTGCCCAACCCCCGCACGGGGGGCGCACCAGGGGTGGCAGGCCTGCTCCTCGAGGCGCTCGCCGCTCGCGGCTCGAGCATCGACTGCTACGTGGCGACGAGCCGAGAGACCGAGGGTCCCGGCGAGCTCGGCGGCGTGCCGGGGATCGAGGTCGTGGCCGCGCACTCGAGGTTCGGCTTCGAGCGCTGGTACTCGAGGGACCGGCTCACCAAGATGGCCTCGCACCAGGTCGCCGCCGCGCTCGCGCGGCGTCGCCTCGCCGCGACGCTCGCCGCGAGGCACCGAGCCGTGCCCTACGACGTCATCTACCAGTGCTCCAACCTCGAGTCCTTCGGCGTGCCCGGCGCTCGGCAGGGGCGCCCCCCGCTCGTCGTGCACCCGTCAGTCCACGCGGCGGGCGAACTGCGCTGGATGCGCGAGGAGCGCGTCCTGTCAGCCGCGCTCGAAGGTGCGTGGCGACCGATGCTCGTGCGCGCCTGGCTCGTCGCGCGCGCCGCCCGACAGCGTCGCGACGCCCGTCGTGCTGACCGCGTCCTTGCGATCTCGCCTGCGTTCCGCCGCGACCTCGTGTCGGACTACGGGCTCGACCCTGACCGCGTCGCGGTCGTCCCCAACTGCATCGACCTCGAGCGCTTCGGCCCCGCGACGCCCATCGTCGACGGTGGCGTGACCGCGCCCGCCTCGGTCGTGAGCGTCGGGCGGCTCACCGTGCGCAAGGGACTGGAGGACGTCGTCGCGCTCTCGCACGCGTTGCGCGACCTCGCCGGGCACGTCGAGGTGCTCGTCGTCGGCGCCCCGTCGCTGTGGAGCGACTACTCGGGCATGCTCGAGGACCTCGACGACCTCGTCGGACGGGCCGTTGGCCACCTCGACCGCGACGAGGTCGCGAGGCTCCTGGCTCGATCACTCTGCTTGGTGCAGCTCTCCCGCTACGAGCCCTTCGGGCTCACCGTCGCCGAGGCGCTCGCGTGCGGGACGCCCGTCATCGTCACCCCGGCCGTCGGCGCGGCCCAGGGGCTCCCCGCCGACGTGGCGCGCGTGGTCGAGCCCGGCGACGTCACTGCGGCCGCGGCCGCGGTGCGCGAGCTGCTCGCGCTCTCCGACGACGAGCGGGCGTACCTCGCGGCTCGGTGCCGCAAGGAGGCAGCGCGATTCGCGCCCGGGGTGGTCGCGGCGCTCTTGGAGGCCGAGCTCGTCGCGGCTGCTCAGTCGAAGGTCTCGTAGGTCACGCCGCGCCCGCGCACGAGCGCCCAGCCTCCCGCCAAGGTCCCGCGCATCGAGGGCACGACCTTGCGGGCCGTCGTCGGGTCGTGGCGAACGAGGGCCAGCAGCCCGCGCGCGAGCCCCGGGCAGCCACGGTCGCCGACCATGACCGCGTAGACGCTGCGCACGCCGCCGCGCACGCCGCCGATCGCGACCACGAGGTTGTAGGCCGCGTCGCTCATCGCGACCCGCGACGGATCGGCGCGGGTGTCCTCGCCGAGCCGCCCTGCGGGACGGTGCTGCACGGAGAGCTCGGGGTCATAGAGCAGGGTGAAGCCGCGGGACCGCGCGAAGCGGCCGACCGCGATCTCGAAGTGCGCCTGGGCGCCCGAGCCGCGGAGCCCGCGCGGGATGCCGAGGGCGCCCCGGCGGTACGCGGCGTTCACGCCCTTGAGGAACGCGACCTCTCGTGGAGCACCGGTGCCGAGGTGGTGGTTGCCCACATGGCGCCCGAACCAGGTCAGGCGGCCGACGTCGCTGGTCCGCGGCTCGCTCCGCGGGACGTCGCCGTCGAAGAGCTCGTCGCGGCCGCCCGCGGCGCCAACGCCAGGTGCAGCCTCGAGCAGCGCCAGGAGCCCGGTGAGCCAGCCGCTCGGCGCGGCGGCGTCGTCGTCGGTGAAGCAGATCACGTCGCTCGTCGCGACCCGCGCGCCCGCGGCCATGGCGGCGAGCACGCCGGGCTCGTCGAGCTCCAGATAGTCGCAACGAATCGGCGCGGCCGCCACGACGCGCGCGCTGTCGGCATCGCCGGTGCGCGCGACGACGAGCACCTCATCGGGTGCGCGGTCCTGGGTGCCCAGCGCGGCAAGGCAATCCGCCAGCGATCCCGATCGACGGTGCGTCGGGATCACGACGGCGACCGTCGTCACGCGCTGATGCCCAAGAGCCCGCGCGTCGCACGGTGAGCGACAACCCTGGAGAACGGCCCGGGAAGGATCTCCTCGAACCACGCGAGGTCCTCGGCGGCGAAGTACTTCGTCACGCGGATGACGAGCAGGAACACTGACGCGTACACCAGCCCGAGCACCACGAGGGCCCCCAGTGCGGGCATGCGCTGGTGCACCACTGAGTTCGGCAGGACCAGGAGTACCAGGCGTGCGCAGCCTGCCCCCGCGACGATCGCCGCGACCAGCTTGGTCATCCACGAGAACAACAGGTCCCGGGCCGAGCCGTCAATGAGCCGGTGGAACCGGACGAGGAGGTAGCCGGTCGCGACGAGCTTGGCGATCACCGTCGCGAGCATCACGCCCACCATCCCGAGGGGCTTGACGAGCGCGACGGTCAGGATCAGGTTGATCACGAAGGCTGCGAGCTGGGCCCGCACGCCGAGGCCGACGCGCCCCATCGCCATGATCGTCGCGGCCGCCGCGGGCCGGGGCAGTCCGATGAGCAGCGCGGCAACGGCGAGGCACGCCGCCGCGTCGGTGATCGGGATCCCGCCGCGCGGCGGGTAGTTGCCCAGCCAGAACGCGAAGAAGACCGGCGCCATCCCGAGGAGCGAGCCGCCGATCAGGCTCCCGAGCAGCGCGACCAGCCGGTTCGCCCTCGTGTACATGCGCCGCATTGCCGCGAGCCCCTCGCCTGCGGCGTAGGCGGCCGAGATCGCGCTGAGCATCGAGGACTGGGCGATGAAGCCGAAGTAGGTCGTCATCCCCGCGGCCTTCTGGGCGAGCTGGTAGGTGCCGTTTCGACCGACCGACACGAAGGTGCTGATGACGACGGCGTCCGTCTCATAGGTGAGCAGCTCAAGGACGCCACCCAGCTGAAGCCAGCTGCCGAACCTCGTCATCTCACGGAGCATGGAGCGGTCCAGTCGGAAGGGATTCCCGTAGGGGGCGCCTGCACGGACCGAGACGAAGCCGACCGTGACGACGAACGTCACGGCGAGCTGGACCGACGAGGCGACCACGAGGGCGCTCAGCTTGCTGCCGGTGAACAGCATGCCGAGCAGGACGCCCGCGTAGACGAGCCGCGTGGCTGCGTCGATCACCGTCACGAGCCATTGGTCACCAATGGCGGTCAGCCGTGACGACATGATCGCGTTGAGACAGCCGGCGACCGTGTACGCGTACCCCCACTCGAAGAACTCGATCGCGACGTTGCTGAGCCCCGCGTGCAGGTCGAGGTGCGGGACCCAGGCAGGGATCGCCCAGATGAGGATCGGGAGCCCGAGGATCCCGAAGCCGATCCATGCGAGCGAGGCCACCGAGCAAAGGCTCGCCCCCATGTCCCGGTCGCCAGCAAGGCGGGCCCTCGCGCCGTAGCGGGTGACGAGATCGCCGAAGCCCGGGTCGACGACGGTGATGTAGCCCACCGTCGTCATGATGAGTCCCCAGAGCCCGAACTCGACGAGACCGACGTGGGTCAGCACCACCGGCGTCGTGACGAAGCCGATCAGGGTGAAGAAGATCTGACCGGCAAGCAGCGTCATGCTGTTGATCGCGACGCGTCGCCCTCGGAACTCGGTGCCGCGCTGCAGCGCGGCGGGCGCCGGCGCGTCGTGGTCGTCCGACACGACCACAGTGTTCCAGACGGGCGTTGCCGCCTTATCGGACCGTCGACACGGCGCCACGCCTGTCGCGAGAGGCGGGTGTGTGAAAGGGGTCCGGCACGCCGCTCGGGCCGGCTGCGACGATACCGACGTGGCACGCGTCGAAGGCACCGTGGCGGTGGTGAGCCACGCCTGCGTGCTGCCGGCAAACCAGCAGGTCTACGTCGAGCTGGCGAGCCGCGGGGTCGGCGTGCACCTCGTGGTGCCGAGGCGATGGTCAAGCGAGTACGCGCCGGAGGGCTTTGACGCCCACGTCGCCCCCGAGCTACGTGGCAACGTGACGTTCGCCAACGTGCTGGGTCGCGGACGACCGCAGCGCCACGCGTACCTCGCGGCGTGCACCTCGATGCTCCGACGGATCAGACCGAGCGTCGTCTTCATCGAAGAGGAGCCGTTCTCGGTCGCGGCGCTGCAGTGGAGCTGGGCCGCACGTCGACTTGGACTTCCTTTCGGCGTGCAGCTCGCCGAGACCCTCGATCGACGACTTCCCGCTGTCGCGCAGCGCTGGCGCCACGACGTGCTCGCCCGCGCCGCATTCGTCGCTGCTCGCTCCCCGGCCGCGGCGGCGCTCGCCACCAGCTGGGGTGCCACTGGCCTGGTGCAGGTCGTCCCCCACGGCGTCGACGCGGCCGACGAGCGCCCGATGCCCGACGGGCCCTTCACCATCGGATTCGTAGGACGACTGGCTCCCGAGAAGGGCATCGAGGACCTGCTCGATGCGTTCGAGTCGCTCGAGATCGACGCCCGCCTCGTGGTCGCTGGTGACGGACCATTGCGTGACCGCGTCAGCGGTGCCGGCGAGCGCGTGCGGCTGCTCGGCGCGGTGCCCCACGCGTCGGTCGGCGACGTCTACGCGATGTCTGACCTCACCTGCGTGCCCAGCCGCACGACCGCCACCTGGGAGGAGCAGTTCGGGCGCGTGCTCGTCGAGTCGCTCGCCCACGGCGTCCCCGTGCTCGCGACCGCGACGGGGTCCATCCCCTGGGTCGTGGGGGAGACCGGCGGGGGCATCCTCGTCCCCGAGCGCGACCCGGACGAGCTTGCCCGCGCGATCACCGAGCGTGCTGCGGACCGGGTTGGCACCGCCGCGCTCGGACACGAGGCCAGGCCACGGGCGCTGGCCGCGTTCTCGATCCCCCGGGTCGCGACGAACTTCCTCGAGCTGCTCGCCCGCGTCAGGCAGAACTGACGACGTCGCGCAGCCGCGCGACGAACCGGTCCTTGCCGAACGCCGCGGCATGCTCGTCGAGCGTCGCGGCGCCAGGCGGGTTGGCCGCCAGGGACTCGACGGCTCGCGCGATCGAGACGGGGTTCACCTCGTCGAGCAGGATCCCCGTCTCGCCGTCGCACACCGTGTCGAGGTAGCCGCCGAAGCGACGCGCGACCGTCGGCGTGCCGTTGGCCGCCGCCTCGAGGGGCGTGAGCCCGAGGTCCTCGAAGCTGACCGACACGAGCACCGACGCCGCGGCGTAGCACCAGCGCAGCGTCGGGTCGTCAACCGTGCCGAGGAAGCGGACGTTGGGCGGCGCGACCTCGCTGAGCGGTCCGAGCAAGGGTCCCTCGCCGACCATGACGTAGCGCAGCGAGGGCGACTCGCGCGCCGCGTCGACGACGAGGCCGACCTGCTTGTAGGCGAGGAGTCGAGAGACGCACAGCACGAAACCCGCGTCGAGCCCGTCGACCGGCGTGATCGGCCCGTCAGAGGTGAGCGCGGGCGGCGGCCAGAGCACCTCGGCGTCTCGTCTGTAGAGCGTGCGGATGACCTCGGCGGTCGCGGTCGAGTTGGCGAGGTAGGTGGCCGCGCGCCGTGCCGCCGACTGGTCGGCGCGCCGCAGCGGCGGGCCGAGCACGCCCATCGCCGCGCGTCCCACGAAGGAGCGCAGCGTCGAGCGGCCGAGGTACTGCTCTTGTTGGTACAGCCACCTGGCCGGGGCGTGGCAGTAGACAATGAGCCGGCCGTCGGTGCGCGCCTCGTGGGCCCAGCCTGAGCTGCTCGCGAGCACGACGTCGGCGTCGACATGCTGGGAGGCGAACCACGGGGCGAGGAACGGCAGCGCAACGCGATGGTGCTCGCGCAGGAAGGCCGAGCGATCGAGGATGCCGGTGCGCACCTCCAGGTCGCCGAATGCCTCGAACGTGTCGTCGGGGTCGTAGAGCGAGGTCAGGATCGGGGCGTCGGGGAAGGCCTCTGCGAAGACCAGGACGACTCGTTCGGCACCGCCTCGTTGTGTCAGATAGTCGTGAACGATCGTGAGCTCAGTAGGCACCGAGCCCCCGGATCATCGCCCGAGGCGTGTCCGCACATATCTTTATGTCCCACCACAGCGCCCAGCTCGTGACGTAGAGGTAGTCGAGCTGACGGAGCTCCTCGGCGGTCAGCTCGTTGCGCCCCGAGACCTGCCACAGCCCGGTGATGCCGGGGCGGAGGTCGAAGCGGCGCGCCGTCCAGCCCGAGGGCGGCTCTGACTCCGAGGTCACGAACGGCCTCGGCCCGACGACCGACATCGAGCCCGCAAGGACGTTCGCGAACTGGGGTATCTCGTCGAGTCCGGTGCGCCGCAGGAACCCACCGATCGGCGTCAGCCGCTCGACGTCGTCGGCCTTTCCTCGCGCCTCGTGCAGCGGCACGAGACCGTCGAGCACCTCGTCGATGTCTCCACGTCGCGCCGACCTGTCGACGCGCATGGTCCGGAACTTGTAGATCGTGAAGGTCCGGCGGTGGCGTCCCAGGCGCTCCTGGCGGAAGAAGACCGGGCCCGGGGACGTCAGCTTCACGGCGGCAGCGATCACGAGCGCGAACGGGATGCTGACGGACACGAGCACGCTCGCGACCACGACGTCGAAGGCCCGCTTCGTGAACCGGTCGAGCGCGGTCATCTGAGGCGGGACGGTCTCGAGCAGCGGCAGGCCCGACAGCTCGGTGAGCCGCGAGCGCCACGAGACGAGCTCGAAGACCCTCGGCACCAAGGCGACGTCGGCGAGCTGCATGGCGCGGCGGTACTCGGCGAGGTGGTCGCCCTCGAAGTCGCCCGTCGACCCGATGATGATGCGGTCCACGTCAAAGTTCCTGATCACCTCCTCGAGGTCCGAGAGCCGACCGAGCGCGCCGGGCGGTAGCGACTCGGTCGTCGCCACCCAGCCCACGACCTGAATCCCGAAGCTCAAGCGAAGGTGCGTCGTGAAGCGCGCGACGCCCTCGCCGCGATCGACGATGAGCACGCGCACGGGGCTCTGGCGGAGGACCTCGTGTCGCAAGACGGCGTGCCCGATCGGGAGCAGGAAGACCGCGACGAACATCGCGGCGAGCACCTGGGTAGCCACCTGGACGGTGTAGTGCGCGTAGTGGTGCGCGATGTAGGAGAGCGCGAGTGCGAGCACGCCACCAAAGGTGACACCCATCGTGTAGTTCTGGAGCTCGGTGAACGTGCTCTGCGTCGGGCTTCGACGCGACATTCGGTACATCCCCGCGAGCGTCATGCCGAGCACGATGCCGAGCGGGAGTGCGGTGCCGTGCGGGTAGTTCACCCAGAAGTTGGAGAGCCGGTTCTCGGGGTTCCTGGACACGAGGCTGAGCAGGTACAAGCCGATCGCGAGCGACGCCCATGCGAGCAGGAAGTCACTGGTGACAATCCCGACCGTGTAGGCCCTCGTGTTCATCCCGCGCCGGGGGCGACGGGGTGCGGCGAGGCTGATGACGTGTCGAGTTGGGGCGCTTCTTCGTCCGCCTTCGATCTTCAGGGCCACGCCGACACCTCCTCAGGCACTGCTGACTATGTTCACATGCCAATCGTGTGAACGCCACCGTCGGCGTGCAGAACGTGACCAGTGGTTGCCTTGAGGAGATCCGAGAACAGGGCGATCGCCGCGTTCGCGGCAGGTGTGGCATCGTGCACGTCCCAACCGAGCGGTGCGTGATCGCCCCACGTGTCCTCGAATGCCGCGAAGCCGGGGATCGACTTCGCCGCGATGGTGCGCACCGGCCCCGAAGCGACGAGGTTCACCCGAATGCCTCTCGGCCCGAGCTCTTTTGCGAGGTACCTCGTCAGCGACTCGAGGCCGGCCTTGGCGACGCCCATCCAGTCGTAGACGGGCCATGCCCGGGTCCCGTCGAAGTCGAGCCCGACGACGGACGCGCCGGTGTCGCGGCCGGCGACCTCGAGGAGCGGCAGCATCGCTCGGGTGAGGCCTGCCAGTGAGTAGGTCGAGACCTCGAAGGCGGTACCGACGTCCGACGCGCTCGCGACGAGCATGCCGTGGCCGAGGCAGTCAGCCGGCGCGTACCCGATCGCGTGGAGCAGCCCATCGAGTCGGCCGAAGCGCTCACGAAGCGCGTCACACGCCTCGTCCATCTGGGCAGGGACCGTGACATCGAGCTCCAGGACCTCCCCGACATCACCGAGCCGCCTTGCGGTCCGCCGCGTGAGCGACATGCCCCGGCCCGCACCCGAGAGCGCGACGCGCGCGCCCTCCTCGAGCGCGCGCTGCGCAACGGTGAAGGCGAGCGAGTCCGACGTGAGCACGCCAGTGATGAGGAGACATTTCCCAGTGAGGAGTGACACACAACCACGCTACTTCGCACCATGCAAGACGACTGTGGGAAGGTTGCGCAGTGCAGGTTGGCATCCTCGGCGGAACCGGTCCCGCGGGTCGCGGCCTCGCCATCAGGGCGGCGCAGGCGGGTCACGACGTCCGCCTCGGGTCGCGCGACGGCGAGCGCGCGGCGAGCGTCGCCCGCGCGCTCGGGGGCGACCTCGGCTACGAGTTGCACGGCTGCAGCAACGAGGAGGCAGCCCTCGCCGAGCTCGTCGTCGTCGCCACGCCCTGGGACGCCGTCGTCGCGACCGTGCACCCACTGGCCGCAGCCCTCGACGGCAAGGTCGTGATCTCCATGGCCAATGCACTCGCCAAGCAAGGACGCGAGCTGCTCGCACTCCTTCCGCCGAGGGGCTCGATGGCAGCCCAGCTCCAAGCCGCGATCCCCGCTGCGCGGGTGACCGGAGCGCTGCACCACCTGCCGGCCTCGAAGATGGAGGACGTGGACAGCGGGCTCCGCGCCGACGTCCTCGTCTGCGGCGACGACGCCGCCGCGCGCGAGGTGACGTGCCGATTCGTTGACTCAATCGACGGGCTGCGCGCCGTCGAGGTGGGGAGCCTCGCCCAGGCTGGCGCGATCGAGGCATTCACCGCGGTGTGCGCGACGATCAACATCCGACACAAGGTGCACTCGACCCTGCTCCTCGGGGGCCTCTGAGGCGTGCGACTCTACGACACGCGACGTCGCGAGATCCTCGAGCTCGAGCTCGGGCCCCTCGTCACGATGTACACCTGTGGCATCACGCCCTACGATTCCGCCCACCTCGGGCACGCGGCGGTCTTCCTCACCTACGACGTGCTCCAGCGCCGACTCCGGGACCTTGGTCACAAGACCCGGTGCGTGCGAAACGTGACCGACGTCGACGACGACATCCTGCGAAAGGCTCGCGAGCTCGGCGTTCACTACCTCGACCTCGCCGCACAGGAGATCTCGAGGTTCGACCGCGACATGCTGGGGCTCGGGATCCTCCCCGTGCACGCCGAGCCACGCGCGACCTCGGCGATCCCCGAGATCCTCTCGCTCATCGGACGCGCACTTGACGCCGGCGTCGCCTACGAGGCAGGTGGCGCCATCTACTTCGGGGTGGCGCGGTTCGCGGACTTCGGCTCCCTCAGCCACCTGGGCCGCGCCGAGATGCTTGTTCTGGCCAAGGAGAACGGCGGGAACCCCGACGACCCGCACAAGCACGACCCTCTCGACTTCGTCCTGTGGCAGCCCTCGCTCGCCGACGAGCCGGCATGGGAGTCGCGCTGGGGGCCGGGTCGACCCGGCTGGCACATCGAGTGCTCGGCGCTGGCGCTGCGCGAGCTCGGCGAGACGATCGACGTGCACGGTGGAGGACGGGACCTGATCTTCCCGCACCACGAGTGCGAGGCCGCTCAGTCAGAGTCAGTGACCGGCCAGCGGTTCGTGCGGTACTGGGTGCACGTGGGCCTCGTCGGGCTCAACGGCGCGAAGATGTCGAAGTCCCTGGGAAACCTCGTCTTCGTCTCGGACCTGCTCGAGCGAGCCCCTGCCACGGTCGTCCGGCTGGCGTTGCTCGGACACCACTACCGAGGTGACTGGACCTGGACGGACAATGACCTCGACGACGGCCGCCGCCGCGCCGCTGCGTACGCGGACTCCGCGGGGACCCGTGACGGCGTGGCGCTGCTTGACGACGTGCGCGTCGCGCTCGACGACGACCTCGACACCCCCGCGGCGCTTCGTGCCATCGACGCCGCGCCGCGTGGCACCGACCGTGGACCGGCCCTCTCGCTGCTAGGCGTTAACCTCTAGCGACCGCCACGAGGAAGATGACGATGTCCGCCACGGTGACGATCACACTCCCTGACGGCGCGGCAGTCCAGCTCCCGAGCGGATCGACCTACGCAGACCTCGCCGCGTCCATCGGCCCGCGCCTCGCGAAGGCAGTCGTCGCCGCGGAGCGCGACGGGCACCCCGTCGACCTCGGCGCGAGCCTCGTCGACGGCTCCTCGGTACGCCTCCTCACGCCCGACAGCCCTGGGGGACGAGATGTGCTCCGCCACTCGACCGCGCACGTGCTCGCCCAGGCCGTGCTGCGCCTCTGGCCCGGCGCGCACTATGCCATCGGTCCGGTCATCGCCGGCGGCTTCTACTACGACTTCGAGCTACCCGACGAGGCTCGGTTCAGCGACGACGACCTCGATCGCATCGACGCGACGATGCGCGAGATCATCGCCGAGGAACAGCCGTTCGAGCGCCACGAGCACACCGTCGCGGGCGGCCTCGAGCTGTTCGCGGACCAGCCGTTCAAGGTCGAGATCATCGAGAAGGTCGCGCAAGGCGCCGACGAGGTCGGCGCCGGCGCGGACGACGGCGTGGTCACGAGCTACCGCAACACCGACGCGTTCACGGACCTGTGCCGTGGGCCCCACGTCCCCTCCACGGGACGGCTCGGGCACTTCCGACTACAGCGCGTGGCGGGCGCGTACTGGCGGGGCGACGAGCACCGTCCCCAGCTGCAGCGCATCTACGGGACGGCCTTTGAGTCCGAGGCCGCACTCGCCGAGCACCTCGAGCACCTCGAGGAGGCCGAGCGTCGCGATCACCGCAAGCTGGGTGCGGAGCTCGACCTGTTCAGCTTCCCCGAGGAGATCGGTCCGGGACTCGCGATCTTCCACGCCAAGGGCGGGCTGCTGCGAAAGGTCATCGAGGACTACTCGCGTCAGCGGCACCTGGACGCCGGATACCAGTTCGTCACGAGCCCGCACATCACCAAGCGCGAGCTGTTCGACACGTCGGGGCACCTCAGCTGGTTCGCCGAGAGCATGTATCCACCAATGGAGCTCGACGAGGGCCAGGAGTACTACCTGAAGCCGATGAACTGCCCGTTCCACATGCTCGTCTTCAAATCGCGCCAGCGCAGCTACCGCGACATGCCCCAGCGCTACTTCGAGTTCGGCACGGTGTACCGCTACGAGCGCTCTGGGGTGGTCCACGGCCTCACGCGCGTGCGCGGGATGACCATGGACGACGCGCACCTGCTGTGCCGCCGCGACCAGATGCACGGCGAGCTGACGAGGACCCTCGAGTTCGTGCTCGACATGCTGCGGGCCTTCGGGCTCTCGGAGTTCTACCTCGAGCTGTCGACCAGGCCCGAGGGCAAGGCGGTCGGCACCGACGAGGAGTGGCAGGAAGCGGAGTCGACGCTCCTCGACGTCGCGACCGCGTCGGGCCTCGAGCTCCATGACGACCCGGGCGGCGGTGCCTTCTACGGGCCAAAGATCTCCGTCCAGGCGCGCGACGCGATCGGCCGGACGCACCAGCTGTCGACGGTCCAGCTCGACTTCCAGACCCCGCAGCGCTTCGACGTCGCCTACATCGGCGCCGACAACGGCCGGCACCGCCCGATCATGATCCACCGCGCCCTCTTCGGCTCCGTCGAGCGCTTCTTGGCGATCCTGCTCGAGCACTACGCGGGGAACCTGCCCACGTGGCTCATGCCCGAGCAGTTCCGCGTGCTGCCGGTCCGCGACGACCACCACGAGTACGCGGCGCACGTGGCCGCCCAGCTGCACGAACGTGGGCTGCGCGGCACGTGGGACGAAGCCTCCGAGCCGCTCGGAGGAAGGATCCGAAAGGCCAAGCTGGACAAGCTGCCCTATGTGCTCGTGGTGGGTGACGACGACGTCGCCAACAGCACCGTGGGCGTGAACCGCCGCGGGAGCGCGGACCCCGAGCGTGGCGTCGCGGTGCACGCACTCGCCGACGAGATGGACGCGCAGGTTGTCGCGCACGGCGCACCAGAGACGACCGCTGGCTGATGGCGCTCGAGCGCCTAGACGCGAGCTGGCGGCGCCGCTACGTCGAGCAGGCGACCACCGGGCACGGGGCCGACGACTCGAGCTGCATCTTCTGCGCGCTGGCGGAGGCACCAATGGACGAAGCCTCCGGGGTCGTGGACCGCGACGCGTCGAGCTTCGTCGTCCTGAACGCGTTCCCCTACGGATCCGGCCACGTGCTCGTGCTGCCCAGGCGGCACGTGGCTGGCATCGAGGAGCTCGATGACAGCGAGTCGGCCGCCCTGTGGCGCGCCACCACCCGTGCGCTGCGCGCCGTGACCGCCGCCTACCGGCCGGACGGCGCGAACCTGGGCGCGAACCTCGGGCGCGCCGCGGGCGCAGGCATCCCCGGGCACCTGCACCTGCACGTGCTGCCCCGGTGGGGCGGCGACACCAACTTCATGACCTCGGTCGCCGAGACCCGGGTGCTGCCCGAGTCCTTGGCGGTGTCCTTCGCCAAGCTGCGAGGCGCCTATGAGGCGCTGGATTGAGAGTTGGGGCGTACAACACGTCTGATCTGGGCATCTCCGCTGGAGCGGGCGTGCTCCCGGTACGATGGTCGAACCGCGCGCGCGGATCCGCCCCACGGCGCAAGGAGCCGGCGGGCAGGGAGGGTCAATGTTTGACGGACGGTTCCGCAAGACCGTCGACAGGAGCACTCAGCCGGTAGGCAGAGCGCTCCAGCGCGTTGGCCTCACCGCTGACATGCTCACCGCGACCGGGCTGCTGTCGGCCACCGGCGCGGGGGTCGCCATTGGCGCGGGCATGTTCCCGCTCGCCATCGGCCTGCTCATCCTCACGGGTGCCCACGACCTGTTCGACGGCCCGCTTGCCAAGGCCGCCGGCACCGAGTCGGTCCGCGGTGCCTTCTTCGACTCAGTCACCGACCGGCTCGCCGACGCCCTCTTGCTCGGAGGTGCGTCGTGGTACCTCGCCGATCACCACCGCGGGCGCCTCGTCCTCTTGCCCTTCGCGATCCTCTCGGTCACCTTCCTCGTCTCGTACCAGCGAGCGAAGGCCGAGTCGCTCGGGATCCCCGCCAAAGGGGGCCTCATGGAGCGAGCCGAGCGAATGATCCTCCTCGGCGTGGCCCTGCTGTCGGCGGTGATCTTCGTGCCCGTCCTGTGGATGCTGTTCGCGCTCACCACGCTGACCGCAGTGGGCCGCTTCCAGCGCATCTGGGTGTCCGCCAGCCGACCCGACCGCCCGGCCGTGTCTCGGCGACGCTCGAGGGCACCGCGTCCCGAGTGGACGGCCGCACGGATGCAGGACCGCACCGTCGCCGCCGTCGCGCGGTGGCGCACCGTCCGCATCGAGGCAAAGACGCGCGCTCGCGACTGGCGCGAGGCGCGAGAGCACCGCCGCGCGAATCGGACGCACCGCTCCGGGACGTGAGCCCGCGGGCTCGGTACTGGCTCTACAGGTCCCTCGGCACGCTCTTCGAGTGGCTTCCCGAGCGCGTCGACGTCGGGGCCTTCGAGGCGGTCTTTGGCGCCCTTGGGCGGCTCCCGAAGTGGCGGCGATCCGACCTCGCCGCGAACCTCGACCGGGTGCTCGCCGGCGGCGCCCGCGAGCCGGCAGACCCCCGTGTGCTCGACCGCTACGTGACGAGGGGCCTGCGCGCCTACGGCCGCTACTGGGCAGAGGGCGCCAAGCTCCCCGCCATGCGTCCCTCGGACGTCACCGCGCGAATCTGCTTCTCAGAAGGCGAGGAGCACCTGCGCGAGGCGGTGGCGCTGGGGCGTGGCGTCGTGATCGCCCTCCCGCACATTGGCAGCTGGGAGTGGGGCGGGATGATGCTCGCCGACATTGGCTGGCCGATGACCGCGGTCGCCGAGCGCCTCGAGCCACCGGAGCTCTTCGACTGGTTCGCTGCCAAGCGCGTCCAGATGGGACTTGGCGTCGTGCCGCTCGACGACGCCGCCGGCGGCGCCGTCGCCAAGGTGCTGCGAGCCGGCGGGGTGGTCGGGCTGCTCTGCGACCGCGACATCCTGCACAACGGGCTTGACGTCGAGCTGTTCGGGGCGTCGACGACGATGCCGGCGGGACCAGCGCTCCTCGCGCTGCGCACCGGCGCGACGCTGCTATGCGCCGCGGTCTACAGCGGGCCGGGACGCGACCACCACATCGTCGTGGGGCCGCCGATCGACACCGAGCGCCGGGCCACGATCCGCGACGACGTCGCGCGCGTGACGAGGGTCGTCGCAGGCGAGCTCGGCTGGCTCATCCGCCGCGCGCCCGAGCAGTGGCACGTGCTCCAGTCGAACTGGCCGGGCGCCGCGTGACGGCGGGCATCACGCGCGTCCAGCTCGTCAGCCCCTACGCGCTGAGCGTGCCCGGCGGCGTCCAGACCCAGGTGCGCGCGATGGCCCGGGAGCTCACCTCGCGTGGGGTCTCAGTCACCGTGTGCTCGCCGGGTGCGCCCGACGAGGTGCTGGGCTCACTCGGCATCGCCCACGTCGCGGTGGGCGGCGTCGTGGGCGTGCCCGCGAACGGCTCCCGCGCGCCCGTGACGCTCTCGCCTCGAGCGTCACGCACGTTCGCGTCCATCGCCGCGACCCTGCGAGACGGCGTGGTGCACGTCCACGAGCCGTTCGCCCCGATCGCCGCGTACGGCCTGCTGCGCGCGCATCGCCGTCCGATCGTCGCCACGTTCCACCGCGGCGGCGGCGGCCCCGCGTACCTGGTCGGCAAGCCGGTCTTCCGCCTGCTCGCGCGGGGCCTCGACGAGGCGGTCGCGGTCAGCGACTACGCGGCGGCAACCATCGCCGCCGCCACGGGCATCCATCCTGAGGTCCTCTTCAATGGGATCGACGACGAGGCCATTCGCGCCACGGTGCCGAGCCCGACGTCCGCGCCCACGATCGTGTTCGTCGGACGCCACGAGGATCGCAAGGGCCTCGGGGTCCTGCTCGACGCGCTCGGTCGCATCGACCTGCCGATCGAGTGCTGGGTGCTCGGCCAGGGGCCGCAGACCGAGTCGCTCCGGCGCCGCCACGGGTCCGACGGGCGCATCAGGTGGCTCGGAGCCGTGACCGACGCCGAGAAGTTCGCGCGCCTGCGGGGCGCCGACGTGCTGTGCGTGCCCTCGCTCGGCGGCGAGAGCTTTGGGCTCGTGCCGCTCGAGGGGATGGCCGCGGGCACCGCGGTCGTGGCCTCGGACATCGACGGCTACCGCGAGGCGACCGCGGGCCACGCGAGGCTCGTCGCCCCCAACGATCCCGCGGCGCTCGCTGCCGCCCTGCGAGAGGCGCTCGAGCGGCCGGCTACGAAAGAGAGCCTTGACGCCGCCTCGGCGCATGCCGCGGGCTGGTCGATGGCAGCGCTCGTCGACCGCTACCTCGTTCGCTACGGCCGAGCGGCCGAGCGGTTCGAGAGTGCGCGCGCGTGAGGCGAGGGCAACCCAGGTGACGGGAAGTAGCCTGCGCAACGTGCCTCCCGCGCGCGGTGGCGACGCCGTGACCCTGCCGCCGAGATACGACGTGACGAGCGAGGAGCGCGCGCGGAACCGTCGCGTCGCGTTCCTCGTCCCGTTGATCCCGCTCGCCTTCATCGTGGCCATCGGCGCGGTGTGCGGCGCGGGACTCGCGGCCGCCGGGGCGCTTCGTCTCGGCCTCGTGATCGTGGCTGCGAGCCTCGTGCTTGGCGGGCTCGTCGTTGCCGCGGGCATCCTCAGTGCACCGGCGAACGTCGAGCGGCTGCTCGGCGCGCACCGCGTCGCCGACGGCGCCCAGCCGCGCCTCGAGAACCTCGTCGCTGGACTCTGCGCCACCTTCGGTGTCTCGCACCCCCCGCTGTTCGTGCTCGACGACGATCGGGTCAACCTCGCGATGGTCGCCACCTCGAGCGGCGCGGCCATGGTCGCCACCACCGGGCTGATCGGCAAGCTCGACCTGATTGAGCTCGAGGGCGTCCTCGCACATGGGCTCGCGCACCTGCGCCTGGACGACGTTCGCCGCGGAACGCTGGCGGCGACCCTGCCGGGCGTGCTCGGCAACGACGTGATCCGCCACCGACTCGCGGGCCGGGGCCGGCTGCTCCGCGCCGACGAGGTGGCAGCCGTGTCGGTGCGCTTCCCCGTCGGGATCGCCGCGGTCCTCGACCGGTGCATCGCGCAGCCGCCGCCAGTCGCCGGCTCGTACTTCGCCACCGAGCACTTCGCTCGGACCCGGTGGTTGTGGTTCGACCCCTTGCCCGGCGACCCGAGCAACGACATCGGCGAGCTGGACGCGCCCGCCGTCCGTGCCCAAGTGCTCGCGGAATGGTGAGGTCTCCCCGGTAGGCTTGGGTCATGGCGGACCTAGTCGACGAGCGCAGCTACGGGACGACGAACGTGAAGCGCGGCCTCGCCGACATGCTTCGCGGCGGCGTGATCATGGACGTCGTCACCCCCGCGCAGGCAAAGATCGCCGAGGACGCGGGAGCCGTCGCGGTGATGGCGCTCGAGCGCGTCCCTGCCGACATCCGCCGCGACGGCGGCGTTGCCCGCATGAGCGACCCCGAGATGATCAAGGGGATCCAAGAGGTCGTCACGATCCCGGTGATGGCCAAGGCCCGGATCGGCCACTTCGCCGAGGCCCAGATCCTCCAGGCGCTCCGCGTCGACTACGTGGACGAGTCCGAGGTCCTGACCCCCGCCGACGAGGCGCACCACATCGACAAGTGGGCCTTCACGGTGCCGTTCGTGTGCGGCGCGACCTCCCTCGGCGAGGCGCTGCGGCGCATCGACGAGGGCGCGTGCATGATTCGCTCGAAGGGCGAGGCGGGGACGGGCAACATCGTCGAGGCCGTCCGGCACCTCAGGACCATCCTCAGTGAGATCCGCCGGCTCACGACGCTGGGCGACGCCGAGCGCTACGCGGCGGCCAAGGACCTCCAGGCGCCGCTTGCCTTGGTGGCCGAGGTCGCGTCGACCGGGAAGCTTCCGGTCCCCTTGTTCTGCGCTGGCGGCATCGCGACGCCCGCGGACGCCGCGCTCGTCCGCCAGCTCGGCGCCGAGGCCGTCTTCGTCGGCTCGGGCATCTTCAAGAGCTCGGACCCCGAGCGCATGGCGCGGGCGATCGTGGAGGCGACCACGCACTTCGACGACGCCGACCTAGTTGCCAAGATCTCGACGGGTCTCGGGCCTGCCATGCGCGGCGACGAGATCTCCACGCTGAACGAGCGCCTGGCCGACCGCGGCTGGTAGCCGTGCGTGTCGGCGTGCTCGCCCTCCAAGGCGACGTCTCTGAGCATCGGGCAGCGCTCGCGGACCTCGGTGTCGCCTCGACGCCGGTCCGATCTGTCACCGAGCTCGACGGCGTCGACGCCATCGTGCTGCCGGGCGGCGAGTCGACCGCGATCGCGCACCTGCTCGTGACCTCGGGGCTCTTGGGCCCGCTCGAGTCGCGCCTGCGCGCAGGGATGCCGGCGTTCGGCACCTGCGCGGGCCTCGTCCTGCTCGCCTCGTCGATCGCAGACGGGCGCCCCGACCAGCCCGCGCTCGGGCTCCTCGACGTGACGGTCCTTCGCAACGGCTACGGGCGCCAGATCTCGTCGTTCGAGTCGTCGAGCGAGCTCGCGGGCGGCGTGCGGGTGCCCACGGTGTTCATCCGCGCGCCCCGGATCACCGAGGTCGGCGACGGCGTCGAGGTGCTTGCGACGATCGACGTGGGCGACGGCCCGCACCCGGTCCTCGTGCGCCAGGGCTCGGTGCTCGGCGCCTCGTTCCACCCAGAGCTCACGGCCGACCGAACGGTGCACGCGCTGTTCGTGGACCTGGCCTCGTCGAGCAGCTCGGCCTCCGTGCAGAACTAGGATCGTTCGTCGCGACGTCGGGGAGGGCGAGATGTCGGGCCACTCAAAGTGGGCGACCACCAAGCATCGCAAGGGTGCCCAGGACAAGGCCAGGGCGAAGCTGTTCGCCAAGCTCATCCGGCAGGTCGAGGTGGCTGCCCGCGAAGGCGGCGCCGACATGAACGCGAACGCGGCGCTGCGCACGATGTTCCAAAAGGCCCGTGACGGCTCGGTGCCGATCGACACCATCGAGCGCGCCATCAAGCGCGGCACTGGCGAGCTCGAGGGGGTCCGTTACGAGGCGGTGACCTATGAGGGCTACGGCCCCGGGGGTGTCGCGGTGCTCGTCGAGTGCCTGACGGACAACCGCAACCGCACGGGATCCGAGATGCGCAGCCTGTTCACCCGCAGCGGCGGGTCGATGGCCGAGCCCGGGGCGGTCGCGTGGCAGTTCGAGCGCAAGGGCGCGATCGAGGTCGCCGCGACGATCGACGAGGACCGCCTCATGGAGCTGGCGATGGAGGCCGGCGCAGAGGACCTCGAGAGCGACGACGACGGCTTCTCGATCACGACCGCGCCGGGGGATCTGGCCTCGGTGCGCGACTCCCTGGAGGCCCAGGGCGTCTCGGTTCGCAACGCCGAGCTCACCATGGTGGCGAGCTCGACCGTCGAGATCACCGACGACGCCGACGCCAAGCGGGTGCTGCGGATGATGGACGCCATCGACGACCATGACGACGTCCAGAGCGTCCACGCCAACTTCGACGTCCCCGAGTCCGTGCTCACCGCCTACGACGGCTAGGTCGCGGGCCGGGACCGGCCGGTCCACTACAGTCGAACACATGTTCGTACTCGGGATCGATCCCGGGCTCACGCGGTGCGGGTACGGCCTTCTCGCCCGCGACGCGGCCGGCACGTTCACGGCGAGCGCGGCCGGCACGATCGAGACCGACCCCGCCGCGTCGGTCGATCGCCGGCTCAGCGAGCTCGCCCAGTCAATGCGCGAGCTGCTCGCCCAGTACGACCCCGCCGTCGTCGTCGTCGAGCGCGTGTTCTTCCAGACCAACGCGAAGACCGCGATCGGCGTCGCCCAGGCGAGCGGCGTCGCGCTGTCGTGCGCCGCGACGCACGGCTGCGAGGTGGCCCAGTACACCTCGAATGAGGTGAAGCTGGCCGTCGTCGGCTACGGCTCGGCCACCAAGTCCCAGGTCCAGGCGATGGTGACCCGCCAGCTCGGGCTCACCACGACCCCGCCGCCGGACGCCGCCGACGCCCTGGCGCTCGCGATGTGCCACCTCGTGGGTGCCTCGATGCGCCGAGCCGTCCGCCTCGCCGAGCTGCCCTCGTGATCGGCTCGCTGCGCGGCCAGCTGACCGCACGGCTTGCCGACGGCACCTCGATCGTGGACGTGAATGGCGTCGGCTACCGCGTCGCATTGACCGGCCCGGCCGCGACGTCGCCGACCGCGAGCGGCGAGGTCGAGCTCGCGGTCCACACCCACGTGCGCGAGGACGCGATCGTGCTCTACGGGTTCTTGACCGCGCGGGAGCGTGACTGCTTCGAGGCCCTGCTTGCCGCACCCGGCGTAGGCCCGACGCTCGCCCAGTCGATCATGGGCGCGCTCGGACCAGAGGCCCTCGCCCGCGCGCTCGCGTCCGACGACCTCGACGCGCTGTGCGCGGTCCCCGGGGTCGGCCGGAAGACTGCAGCGCGGCTCTTGCTCGAGCTGCGCGGGCGACTCGTGCCCGAGTCCGCGACCGTTGCGCAGGACGCGACACCGTCGGTCAGCGCCGAGGTCCGCGGTGCGCTGGGCGAGCTCGGCTACACGAGCGAGGAGGTGCGGCGAGCCATCGACCAGCTGGACGAGACCGCGAACGTCGAGGACGCGCTGCGCCAGGCGCTGCGCGTCCTGTCGAGACGATGAGCGCCGCTCGCAAGGAGCTCTTGGACGTGGGGGACGCCGCCGCGGCCGATCGCGACGTCGATCCCGCTCTCGTGCCGCACGACGAGGCCGACGAGTCTGGCCTACGGCCGCGGACGCTCGCGGAGTTCGTCGGGCAGCCCGACCTGGTCGAGCACCTCTCCATCGTGCTCGAAGCGGCCCGGCGGCGCTCGCACCCCGTCGATCACATCTTGTTCGCCGGGCCGCCGGGGCTCGGCAAGACCACACTCGCAAGCATCGTCGCCCAAGAGATGGGCGTGGGGCTGCGCATCACGTCGGGTCCCGTGCTCGCCCGAGCGGGCGACCTCGCCGCGACCCTGACCGACCTCCAAGAGGGCGACGTGCTGTTCATCGACGAGATCCACCGGCTCGCGAGGGTCGTCGAAGAGGTCCTCTATCCGGCGATGGAAGAGGGCCAGCTCGACGTCATGCTCGGCAAGGGTCCGACGGCGCGCTCGCTCCGACTCGACCTACCGCGGTTCACGCTCGTCGGTGCGACGACGCGGACGGGGCTCGTCGCCGGCCCGCTGCGCGACCGCTTCGGGTTCGTTGGACGGCTCGGCCTGTATGACTCGAGCGACCTCGAGCGGATCGTGGCGAGGTCCGCACGGCTGCTTGGCATCCCGATCACCCCGGGCGGCGCCGAGGAGATCGCGACGCGGAGCCGCGGCACGCCTCGTATCGCGAACCGGCTCCTGCGCCGCGTCCGGGACTTCGCCGAGGTCCGCGAGCACAGCGAGGTCACGCGCGACGTGGCTGCAGCGGGTCTCGCGCTGTTCGGCGTCGACGCACTCGGGCTCGACAAGCTCGACCTCGCGATCCTGCACACGCTCGCGGTCCGCTTCGACGGCAACCCCGTCGGGCTCACGACGCTCGCGCACGCCGTCGGCGAGGAGACCGAGACGATCGAGGAGGCCTACGAGCCCTACCTCATCCGACAGGGTCTGCTGCACCGCACGCCACGCGGCCGCGTCGCGACGGAGCGAGCGTTCGAGCACCTCGGTGTGCCGAGGGGGAACGGCCGGCTCCTGTAGTCCTGCAATGAGCCTCGCGGCAGCCCTCGGCTAGGGTGCTCAGGGTCAATTCGGGAGGCACACCTTGTCGCACTTGCTGGCCGCACACGTCCTTTTCGCGGCCACGACCAAGACCAGTTCGAAGTCGAGTAATCCGTACCTGCTGCCGATCATCATCGGCCTCTTCGCACTCTTCTACTTCCTCATCATCCGTCCGAGGAGCCAACGGCAGCGCCAGAGCCGCGAGCAGGTCAAGACCGCCAACGTCGGCGACGAGATCGCGACGATCGGCGGGCTCGTGGGCACGATCGTCGCCGAGGAGGGCGATCGCGTCACGGTCTCGACCGGCAACGGGACCGAGCTTGTCTTCCTGCGCCAGGCGATCGGCAAGAAGCTGACCGCACCGGAGACGCCGACCGAGGTCTCCGACCCCGACGCCGCGCAGTTCGAGGGGCCTCCGCCCGGCTTCGACGGGACGGAGGGATCCCCGACGCCCACTGGGACTGACGAGACCCAGGGCAAAGAGCCGGACGGCTCGTGAGCGCCGCTTCGGCCAGCTCTGCGCGCCGCAAGCGCGGACTCATGATCAGCCTCTTCGTGATGCTCGCCATCTCCTTCGGCTCGCTCTTCGCGACGCTCTCTGCGGGCTGGTCGCCCAAGCTCGGCTTGGACCTCGCGGGCGGTGCCGAGGTCGTCTTGACCCCCGCGAAGGGACGCACGATCTCGGCGGCCCAGCTCTCCGTCTCAGAGACGATCATCCGCGAGCGCGTGCAGGGCATCGGCGTCTCGGGCGCGACCGTGCAGATCCAAGGCAGCCAGATCATCGTGCAGGTGCCCGGGGTGAAGAATGCCCGCGCGCTCCTCAAGATCATCTCCTCGACCGCGCAGCTGCTCTTCCGGCCCGTCGAGTGCGGCGCACCTGCCTACGTGAAGCCTGCCAACAAGAAGCCGGTGAGCGCGCTCAACATCCCGTTCTGCACGCCTGCCAACCAGCTCACCCTCCGCAATCCGAGCTACCAAGTCACCCCAGAGCCCAGCACGGCAGCCGGCTACGTGGCGAGCAACATCGGCCCTGACGCGAAGTTCCTCAACGTTCCGTCGATCACCTCGGACCAAGACGCGCTGCCCCAGGTGCCCTCGAAGTCCGTTGTCGAGAGCGCCTTCGATCCGAGTTCGAGCCAGTACGCGCGCTACGTGCTGTTCCCCGCGGTCATGCGTGGCAATGAGGTCGCGAACGCGAGCGCGACACAGGACCAGCTTGGTAACTGGGTCGTCGACTGCAACCTGACGTCGACGGGGTCCAAGCAGTGGGACGCGGCCACCAAGCAGTACTTCCACGAGTACATGGCGATCGAGCTTGACGGACAGGTCATTTCCGCGCCGATCATCCAGCCGACGCAGAGCGTCTGGACGTCCTTCAACGGCTCCGTCGAAGTTTCGGGCTCGCTCAGCCAGTCCCAGGCGAACCTGCTCGCCGCGGACCTCACCTACGGCTCGCTGCCGGTGCCACTCCAGGTGCTGACCTCAGAGTCCGTGTCCCCGACGCTCGGGCACGCCGCGCTGGTCGCTGGCCTCGGCGCGGGGCTCGCCGGACTGGCCCTCGTGCTCCTCTACGTGCTCTTCTACTACCGGCTCTTGGGCGCAGTCGTGCTCACGGGGCTCGCCGTGACGGCCGCCATCCTCTGGGCGCTGATCTCTGCACTCGGCCGGACCTCGGTCGCGCCGAGCTTCGATCTCGCGGGCGTCACGGGCCTCATTGTCTCCATCGGCATCACGACCGACAGCTACATCGTCTACTTCGAGCGGCTGAAGGACGAGGCTCGCTCGGGCAGAACCGTGCGCACTTCACTGGACCGAGGCTTCGCCTCGGCGTGGCGCACGGTCCTTGCGGCCGACACCGTGTCGCTGCTCGCCGCGGTGCTGCTGTTCTTCCTCGCCGTAGGCTCGGTTCGCGGGTTCGCGTTCTTCCTCGGGCTCTCAACGCTGCTCGACGTCATCGTCACGTGGTTCTTCACGCGCCCTGCGGTCTACCTCCTCGCCCGCAACGAGCGCCTCACCTCGATGCGCCGCATCGGGGTGGCGAGTGGACTCGGCGCCAGGGGAGTGCCGGCGTGACCGACGTCGAGGATCCAGCAAACGCACCGGGGGCCCAACCCGAACAAGACGAGGTCGAGGCCGAGATTGCGGCCGACCTCGCGCCGCCGTCGCCGGCCGAGGTGCGCGAGCGCGCGAAGCTCGGGCCCTTTCGAAGGCTGTACCGGGGACTCACGAACTTCGACTTCGTCGGCCGACGCAGGACCTGGTTCGCGATCTCCGGGCTGATCATCATCATCGGCATGACCGCCCTGGGGGTCAAGGGCCTCAATCTCGGGATTGACTTCAAGGGCGGCTCGACCTGGACCGTGCTCGCGCCAAACGTGAGCCAGCAGCAAGCCGTCAACGCCGTCTCGCCCTACCTCAGCCAGCCAATCGTCGAGATCCTCGGTGGCCAGACGCTCCAGGTCCAGGCCGACCTCAACGGGCTCTCGCACACACAGCAGGCGAAGATCACCAAGGAGGTGATCAGCGCGCTCGCGAAGCTCGCGCACGTGACGGACCAGAACAAGGTGTCGACCTCGTTCGTCGGCCCGACCTGGGGCGGCGAGATCACCACGAAGGCGATCCAGGCCCTGATCGCGTTCTTCGTTGCGGTGGTCGCCTACATCTCGGTCCGCTTCGAGCCGAAGATGGCGCTCGCAGCGTTCATCGCCATGCTCCACGACCTCGCCGTCACGGTCGGCATCTACGCGATCTTCGGGTTCCAGGTCACCCCCGACACCGTGATCGCGATCCTGACCATCCTCGGATACTCGCTCTACGACACCGTCGTCGTCTTCGACCGCGTCAGGGACAACACGAAGCCCTTCGCCGCGGCGGGACGGATGACCTACTCGACAATGGTCAACCTCTCGATGAACCAGACCCTCGCGAGGTCGATCAACACGTCCATGGTGGCGATCCTGCCGGTCCTCTCGGTCCTGCTCGTCGGCGCCGAGCTGCTCGGGGCGACGACGCTCCAGAACTACGGCGTGGCGCTCACCGTCGGGCTCCTCTCGGGTGCGTACTCGTCGATCTTCATCGCCTCACCGCTGCTCGCGATCCTCAAGGAGCGCGAGGCGAAGTACGTCGCGATCCGCAAGCGCCTTGTCTCCAAGGGAGAGCGCAGCATCTCGTTCAGCGCGCAGGACGCCGCGACGTTCTCCCTGTCCGCGCCAGCTGCGAGGACAGGCGGCGCGATGCGGCCAACCGGGCGGCCGACCGGGCGGCCGGGCACACGTCCGAGCCCTGAGTCGCGACCCGCGCAGGGTGCGTCAACGGTCACCCCGCAGAGCGCGCCCGTCATCGCGCCGAGGGCCCGAAAACAGAAGAAGCGCTGAACCCGCTCAGTAGGCTGGGGTGATGGCGAGCGTCGTCACGACCAGCCGGTCGCGCCCGTCGGCGGACCCTGCCCTCGAAGAGCTGCTCGCGCCCATCCTCGAGTCCTTCGCCGCGCTGCGGCCCGGCGAGGACGACACCACGATCGTCGAGGCGGCCAGGGCGGCCGAGCTCGCCCACCGGGGCCAGGTCCGCCGCTCGGGCGAGGACTACGTGACCCACCCCGTCGCGGTCGCCCAGACCGTCGCCGAGCTCGGTCTGGACGCGGCCACGGTCGCCGCCGCGCTCCTGCACGACGCCGTCGAGGACACGGGCATGAGCCTCGCGCACGTCCGTGCCCAGTTCGGCGAGGTCGTCGCCCGGGTGGTCGACGGCGTGACCAAGCTCGACCGCCTCGAGTTCGACTCGAAGGAGGCCCAGCAGGCGGCCACCATCCGCAAGATGTTCTTGGCCATGGCCTCGGACTGGCGTGTGCTGCTCATCAAGCTCGCCGACCGGCTCCACAACATGCGCACGATCGCGGTCATGCCCGAGGTCTCTCAGCGCATGACGGCCCAGGAGACCCTCGACGTCTACGCGCCGCTCGCGCACCGCCTGGGCGTCCAGCAGGTCCGCTGGCAGCTGGAGGACCTCGCGTTCGCGACCCTGCAGCCGAAGCGCTACGCCGAGATCGAGCAGATGGCCGCGACGAGGACGCCCGAGCGCGAGCTGTACGTGAGCGACGTGAGCGCGACCTTGCGCGACAAGCTCGAGGGCCAGCACATCGACGCCGAGCTGATGGGCCGCCCGAAGCACCTCTGGAGCATCTACGAAAAGATGGTGGTCAACGGCAAGGAGTTCGACGACATCTTCGACCTCGTCGGGCTCCGTGCGATCGTCGCCGACGAGCACGACTGCTGGGCGGTGCTCGGCACGCTGCACGCGCTGTGGCACCCCGTCCAGGGACGGTTCAAGGACTACATCAACCAGCCCAAGTTCAACCTCTACCAGTCGCTCCACACGACGGTGATCGGCCCTCACGGCAAGCCGATCGAGGTCCAGATCCGGACCCAAGAGATGCACCGGCGTGCCGAGTACGGCATCGCGGCGCACTGGGGCTACAAGGAGCACTCGACGCCGTCGGAGCTCGATTGGATGCGTCGGCTCACCGACACCGAGCAGGAGTCGACCGACGCGATCGACTTCCTCGAGGCGCTGAAGCTCGACCTCGAGCAGGACGAGGTCTACGTCTTCACCCCGAAGGGGCGCGTGATCGCGCTCGTGGCGGGAGCGACGCCGGTCGACTTCGCCTACGCGGTGCACACCGAGGTCGGTCACCACTGCGTGGGTGCGAAGGTGAACGGGCGGCTCGTCCCGCTCGACACCAAGCTCAACTCCGCCGACGTGGTCGAGGTGGTCACGTCCAGGGCCGAGACCGCGGGCCCGTCGCGCGACTGGTCGAGCTTCGTGCAGTCGACCAGGGCCAAGGCCAAGATCCGCCAGTGGTTCTCGCGCGAGCGACGCGAGGACTCGATCGAGGCGGGGCGCGACGAGCTCACGCGCGCGCTGCGCCGCGCGAGCCTGCCCATCCAGACGTCGATGTCGTCTGCCGCGCTGCTCACTGTCTGCGCCCAGCTCAACCTGGCCGACCTCGACGCGCTGCTGGCAGCCTTCGGGGAGAGCCAGATCTCCTCGCAGTCCGTCGTCCAGCGCCTCCAGCGCGAGCTGCGCGGCGGTGACGACGAGACGCTCCCGACGACCGTCGCGAGGGGCCCGCGGCTGGGCACCGGCACGAGGCGCAACGCCGGCATCTACGTCGAGGGCCTCGACGACGTGATGGTGCTTCTCGCAAAGTGCTGCTCACCGGTGCCGGGGGACCAGATCATGGGCTTCGTCACCCAGGGCAGGGGGGTGTCGGTGCACCGCACGGACTGCTCGAACGCGACGGCGCTCGCCTCGGAGTCACGCCAGCGCGTGGTCGAGGTCGAGTGGGACGCCTCGAGCACCTCGGCATTCCGAGTGACCCTCGACGTCCAGGCGTTCGACCGATCGCGACTGCTCGCCGACGTGAGCGCCGTGATGGCCGAGAGCCACCTCAACATCGTCGCGTCGCACTCGACGACCACGCCGGATCGCGTGGTCAAGATGACCTTCGAGGTCGAGCTCGCCGACCCGTCGCATCTCGCCAGCGTGCTCACGCAGCTGAAGCACGTCGACGGCGTGTACGACGCGTTCCGCCAGCTGCCCGGTCGCGGCAAGTGATCGACGGGTCGGGTCGCGACCCAGGGGACGAGGCGCCGCGCAGCCCGAAGGGGACCCACGACGTGCTCCCGCCCGAGTCAGCCCGCTGGGAGGCGCTCATCGCGACGTTCGCCCAGCTGGCCACCCGACACGGGTTCGGCCTCGCGCACACCCCGGCGTTCGAGGACGCGCGCGTCTTCCGCCGCGGCATCGGCGACGCCTCTGAGATCGTCAACAAGGAGATGTACGAGTTCGAGGACCGCAGCGGCCGGCGCCTGGCGCTGCGCCCCGAGGGCACGGCCCCGATCGTGCGCGCGTTCGTCCAGCACCACCCTGTCGTCCCGTGGCGCGTGTGGTACGTGACGCCGGCGTTCCGCTACGAGCAGGCACAGGCAGGACGGTACCGCCAGCACCACCAGGTGGGTGTCGAGGTGCTCGGCACCGAGGACCCCGACGTCGACGCCGAGGTCATCTCGCTCGCCCACGACTTCTACGGCGCCCTGGGGCTGACCCACTTCACCCTGCGCCTCAACTCGCTCGGTGACCTCGAGTGCCGCCCCGCCTACCTCGAGGAGCTCCGCTCGTACCTGGCCGAGCACGAGACCGAGCTGTGCGACGAGCACGCGACGACCTGGTCGCGCAACCCGATGCGCGTGCTCGACTGCAAGCGCGAGTCGTGCCGGGCCGTCGCCGACAGGGCACCGAGGCTCTCCGAGCGGCTCTGCGCACCGTGCAAGGCGCACCTCGAGCGCGTCACTGCCGGGCTCGACGCCGCCGGGGTCGCCTGGACACTCGACGGACGGCTCGTTCGCGGGCTCGACTACTACACGCGCACGACGTTCGAGTTCACGGGCAGCGCGCTCGAGTCCGCGAGCGACGCGATCGGCGGCGGCGGGCGCTACGACCTGCTCGCCGAGGCCCTGGGCGGTCCGCCGACGCCGGGCATCGGGTTCGGCAGCGGCATCGAGCGCCTGCTGCTGGCCTGCGACGCCGAGGGGGTGCTCCCCGCGGTTCCCCGCGACCCCGACGTCTTCGTCGTCGACGTGACCGGCGGCGAGGTCGCGCGCGACCTCGTCCTTGCGCTGCGCCGCAGCGGCATCCGCGCGGCGCGCGCCTACGACGCGCGCTCCATGCGCGCCCAGCTGAAGCAGGCCGACCGCTCCGGTGCGCCCCTGGCACTCATCATCGGGCACGCCGAGCTCGAGAGCTCGACCGTCGTCGTGCGCGACCTCGCCTCGGGCGTCCAGTCCACCGAGCCGCTCGCCGCAGTGCTCGAGCGCGCGACCGCCGACGGCGCGGTGCGGGCCCCCGGGACGTGAGCACGCCGAGCGAGTCGACCGCGATGCGCGACCGGCACTGCGGGACGCTGCGTGCGAGCGACGCCGGCACGCGCCTGGCGGTGTGCGGCTGGGTCGCGAAGCGCCGCGAGCACGGCGAGCACCTCGCCTTCGTCGACCTGCGCGACCACACCGGGCTCATCCAGTGCGTGATCGACGGCGCCGTCGATGTGCGCAACGAGTTCGTGCTGCGGGTGACCGGCACGGTCACCGCGCGACCCGAGGGCACCGTGAACCCGCACCTCGGCACCGGGGAGGTCGAGCTCGCCGACTGCGTCGTCGAGGTGCTGGCGACGGCCGAGACGCCGCCGCTGTCGATCGGCGGCCGTGTGGAGTCCGACGAGCAGGTGCGCCTCAAGTGGCGCTTCCTCGACCTGCGCCAGGACCGCATGCAGAAGAACCTCCGACTCCGCGCGCGGATCAACGCGGCGATCCGCGCGGCGTTCGACCGCCAGGGGTTCTGCGAAGTCGAGACCCCGTTGCTCTGGGCGCCCACGCCAGAGGGCGCGCGCGAGTTCGTGATTCCCTCGAGGCACTTCCCGGGGTCCTTCTTCGTCCTTCCCCAGAGCCCCCAGCTCGCCAAGCAGCTGCTCATGGTCGCGGGCTTCGACCGCTACTACCAGATCGCGCGCTGCATGCGCGACGAGGACCTCCGTGCCGATCGCCAGTACGAGTTCACCCAGCTCGACGTCGAGGCGAGCTTCGTGACCCAAGAGGACGTGTTCGGCTTCGTGACCGAGGCCGTCTTGGACGCCGCTGAGGCAGCGACGGGGGAGCGGCCAGGCCCGATCGAGCGGCTCACCTGGTTCGAGTGCCTCGACCGGTTCGGCACCGACAAGCCGGACCTCCGCTTCGGTATGGAGCTGGTCGACCTGTCCGAGCAGTTCGCCACCACCAAGGCGCGCGCCCTTCATGCCCCAACGGTCAAGGCGATGCGCGTGCCAGGGGGCGCGGACCTCGCCCGCGCGCGTCTCGACGCGCTCACCGAGCGCGCCAAGCAGCTGGGTGCGGGCGGGCTCGCGTGGTTCCGAGTCACCGAGTCCGGGCTCGACTCGCCGCTGCTCAAGTTCCTCTCTGACGAGGAGGCCGCCGTGGTCGCCAGCGTCGACGGCGCGGTCCCCGGCGACCTGGTCCTCGTCGTGGCGGACGCCCACGCCGTCGCGTGCAAGGCTCTCGGCGCGATCCGCGTCGCCCTCGGCTCGCCCCCCGTCTCAGAGGGCCCGCACCGGTACTGCTGGGTGACCGAGTTCCCGCTCTTCGACGGCCTCAGGCCCGACGGCGCGCCGATCTCCGCGCACCACCCCTTCACGATGCCGCACCCCGACGACCTCGAGCGCCTCGAGGCCGACCCCTTGTCGGTCCGCTCGCAGTCCTACGACCTGGTCTTGAACGGCTGGGAGCTCGGGAGCGGCTCGGTGCGGATCCACCGCGGCGACATCCAGCGGCGCGTGTTCTCGGTGCTGCGCATGACCGACGACGAGGCCGAGCAGCGCTTCGGGTTCTTGCTCGGCGCCTTTCGCTACGGGGCGCCGCCCCATGCAGGCTTCGCGTTCGGCATCGACCGGCTCGCCGCGATCTTCGCCGGCGAGGAGAACATCCGCGAGGTCATCGCGTTCCCGAAGACCCAGTCGGGTGCCGACCTCATGACGGGCGCGCCCACGCCGATCCCCGCGTCGCAGCTCGCCGAGGTGGGCATCGAGGTGCGGCCGACCCCCAAGTGAGCGATCCGGGGCTCTTCGACGCGGCCGCGCGCGACCGGCTGAGCGCCCAGGCGCCACTCGCGGCACGCCTGCGGCCACGATCCTTCGACGAGGTGGTGGGCCAGGACCACCTCGTCGGCCCCCACGGCACGCTGCGCGTCCTGTGTGATCGCGGTCGGCTCGTGTCGATGCTCCTGTGGGGTCCTGCGGGCAGCGGCAAGACGACGCTCGCGCGGCTCGTGGCCGAGCGTGCCTCGAACCGGTTCGTGGCGCTGAGCGCGACCAGCGCGGGCGTCCGCGAGGCGCGCGAGGCGATCGCCGAGGCGTCGCGGGCCCTCGGGGAGCACGCCCAGCGCACGGTGCTCTTCGTCGACGAGGTCCATCGCTTCAGCACGTCCCAGCAGGACGTCCTCCTGCCCGCCGTCGAGGAGGGCACGGTCGTCTTGGTGGGGGCGACGACGGAGAACCCCTACTTCGAGGTGAACGCGCCGCTGCTCAGCCGGCTGTCGATCTTCCGGCTCCTGGCACTCGACGAGGCGGCGATGCTCGAGCTCCTCGAGCGCGGTGCGCGCGCCGAGGACGTCGGGCTCGACGACGACGCTCGCGAGCTGCTGGTCGCCTCGGCCGACGGCGACGGGCGAGCGCTGCTCGGCGGCCTCGAGGTCGCCGCCGCCCTCGCGAGGGCGCGATCCGCCGAGCCGGCGGCGAGCTCCTCGACGCGAGTGACGCGCGACGACGTCGTCCAGGCGCGTGACAGCCGGGTGCTGCACCAGGGTCGAGACGAGCACTACGACCAGGCGAGTGCGTTCATCAAGTCGTTGCGCGGTTCGGACCCGAACGCCGCGCTGTACTGGCTGGCCCGCATGCTCGAGGCAGGTGAGTCCCCGAGGTTCCTCGCACGCCGACTGGTCGTGCTCGCGAGCGAGGACATCGGCATGGCCGATCCGTCCGCCCTCCTCATCGCGACGGCTGCGGCCAGCGCCGTCGAGCTCGTGGGGTTGCCCGAGGCCGCGCTCAACCTCGCCCAGGCGACGGTCCATCTCTCGCTGTCGCCCAAGTCCAACCGCGTCACCCAGGCGCTCGCAGCCGCGCAGCGCGACGTGCGCGAGGGGCCGCACACCCAGGTGCCGTCGCACCTGCGCGGCTCCAACTACGCCGGTGCGGCGTCGCTCGGCCATGGTGACGGCTACCGCTACCCCCATGACGACCCGAGCGGCGTTATCGACCAGCAGTACCTGCCCGACGAGCTCGTCGACGCCGCGTACTGGCGCGCGTCGTCCCACGGCGAAGAGCCCGAGCGCGACGCGTGGCGACGTCGCGCCGCCGATGCGCCCCGCCAGGACTGACTAGGGGCCCATAGGTGCGCCGGTAGGCTCGCAGGGATGGATGCGAACGGCGTACGCCACGCATTCACCCGCTTCTTCGAGGAGCGCGGGCACTTCGCGGTGCCGTCGGCGAGCCTCATCCCGCACGATCCGACGGTGCTCTTCACGATCGCCGGCATGGTGCCGTTCAAGCCCTACTTCCTCGGCGAGGAGCACCCGCCGCACCCCCGCCTCGTGACGGTGCAGAAGTGCTTCCGGGCCAACGACATCGAGCTCATCGGCACGACCTCGCGGCACTGCACGTTCTTCGAGATGCTGGGCAACTTCAGCTTCGGGGACTACTTCAAGGAGGGTGCGATCCGCTATGCCTGGGAGCTCGTGACCGAGGTCTTCGGACTCGACGGCGAGCGGATCTGGGTGACGGTCCATGAGACCGACGACGAGGCGGGGGCGATCTGGCTCGACACGATCGGGCTCCCCGCGGGCAGGCTCCAGCGGCTCGGCGAGGAGAACATCTGGGCGATGGGCGACACGGGCCCGTGCGGGACCGACAGCGAGCTGTGGTTCGACAAGGGTCCCGAGTACGGGGCGGAGGGCGGTCCGGCCAGCGGTGCCGACGAGCGCTACGTCGAGTTCTGGAACCTCGTGTTCATGGAGCTCAATCGCCTGGACGACGGCACGACCCACGAGCTCCCGAAGAAGAACATCGACACGGGTGCGGGCCTCGACCGGTTCTTGGCCCTGCTCCAAGGGCACGACTCGATCTTCGGCACGGACCTGTACACCGGCATGCTCGACGCGGCCCAGTCGATCACGGGGCGCACCTACGGCCAGGACGAGACAGTCGACGTCGCGCTGCGGCGCATCGCGGACCATGGCCGGGCCATGACCATGCTCGTCGCCGACGGCGTGCTCCCGAGCAACGAGGGCCGCGGCTACGTGCTGCGACGCGTCGTGCGCCGGGCCGTCCTTGCCGCGCGCCGACACTCGAGCTCGACGGCGGCGGTGACGCCCGCGCTGGTCGACGCCGCCGTGCGGACCTTCGAGGTCGCGTACCCCCAGCTCGTCGCTGACCGCGACCTCGTCGCCTCGGTCCTCGAGCGCGAAGAGCAGCAGTTCGATCGCACGCTGCGCACGGGTCTCGGGCTCTTGGAGACGGCCCTGGCGCACTCCGGTGTCGCCGCGTCCAAGGTCATCGACGGCGAGCTCGCGTTCAGGCTCCACGACACCCATGGCTTCCCCGTCGAGCTCACCGAGGAGCTCGCCGCAGAGCGCGGCATCGCTGTCGATCGCGTCGGCTTCGACGAGGCGATGCGCGAGCAGCGCGAGCGCGCGAGGGCGGCGGCGAAGTCCCAGCACGCCGCTGACGAGTCTGCGTACCGCTCGCTTCTCGACGCCGAGGGGCCCGCCCAGTTCATCGGGCGTGACGCCGCGCACTACACCGCGACCGCCCGGATCCAAGCCGTCTTGGAGGCCCCTGACGGTCTCTCGGAGATCTTCTTGGACCACACCCCCTTCTACGCCGAGGGAGGCGGCCAGGTGGGCGACACCGGGACCATCGCGACGGAGTCCGGTACCGCCGAGGTGCTCGACACGGTCTCGCCGCTCCCCGGGGTGATCGCGCACCGCGCGCGCGTGCGCGGCTCGCTGCACCCCGGCCAAGAGGCCATCGCCTCGATCGATCGGGACCGGCGCGAGGCGATCCGTCGAAACCACACCGCCACGCACCTGCTGCACGCCGCGCTGCGCGACGTCTTGGGCGACCATGTCCGCCAGCAGGGCTCGCTCGTCGCACCCGATCGCCTGCGGTTCGACTTCTCGCACCACGGCGCGATCGCCGACGAGGAGCACCACGCGATCCTCGAGATGGCCAACCGCGACGTGATCGCCGACGAGCCCGTTGAGACCACGGAGACCTCTCGCGAGGAGGCCCAGAAGATGGGCGCGGTCGCCTTCTTCGGGGACAAGTACGGCGAGACGGTCCGCGTGGTGCGCGCCGGCCCGCACTCCCTCGAGTTCTGCGGCGGCACGCACGTTCGCGCCCTGGGGGCGATCGGCACCATCCAGCTCGTCTCTGAGAGCTCGATCGGCGCCAACACCAGGCGGATCGAGGCCGTGACGGCCCTCGGGGCGCTGCGACGCGCGGCGTCGCGAGAGCGGCTCTTGGGGGCCGCGAGCGCGGTCCTGCACACAGACCCAGAGCACCTCCCCGCCGCGGTCGAGAAGGTCGCCGACCGATTGCGGGCAGCAGAGCACGAGCTCGGCAAGCTGAAGGAGCAGGCCCTGCGCAACGACGCGCGCTCACTCGCCGAGAGCGCACAGGACGGTGTCGTCGTGTCGCGAGCCGACGGGCGCCCCGGCGAGGAGCTGCGCTCGCTTGCTGGGGCAGTTCGCCACCAGGCGAGCGCGCGGGTGGTGGTCCTCGCGGGCGCGTCCCCGGGCGGCACCGCCGCACTCGCCGCCAGCACCGACGGCGCCGTCGACGCGGCAGCGCTCGTGCGCGAGGTCGCTGCCTTGATCGGCGGCGGTGGCGGTGGCTCGAGCGAGGTGGCACTCGCAGGCGGGAAGAACCCCGCGGGCATCAACGCCGCGCTGGACGCGGTCCGAGCGCAGCTCGGCATCGCGTGACCGATGACGACCGGGCGCGCGGTCGCGTCCTCGCACTTGATCACGGCACGGTCCGGATCGGCGTCGCGGTCTGTAATGCAGACCGCTCGATAGCCGTTCCGCTGGCCTCGGTGCCGGCGGCTCACGACGCCGCGGATCGGTGCGCGGTGATCGCGAAGGAGGAGTCCGCGGTCGCCGTCGTCGTGGGCCTTCCCCTCCGGCTCGACGGGTCGCCCGGCGATGCCGCGGCGAGTGCCTCGGGCTTCGCGGACGAGCTGCGTCGCTCGCTCGGCGCCGCTGGTATCGAGGTCGTCCTCTTCGACGAGCGACTCACGACCGTGACCGCCTCGGCGCGCCTTCGCGACGCCGGCGTGCCGTCGCGGCGCGCCAGGGGTCGCGTCGACAGCGCCGCCGCAGTGGTCCTCCTCGAGGCATGGCTCGCACGGTGACGGAGCCGCCGGGGTTCTCAGGCGCGGACGCGGCGGCAGTGGACCCCCCGGCGAGTCCCGCCGCGCGGGTGCGGTCACACGCTCGCGACACCGACCATCGCCGTCGGTTCCGTCGCCGACGGCTCGTGGCGGCCTTCGTCGCGTTCCTCGTGCTCGCCGCACCCGCGTGGTTCGCCATCGACGCCTATCCGATCGGTGGTACGGGTGCACCCGTCGCGTTCGAGGTCCAGCCCGGCGAGCCGATCGGACAGGTTGCTGCCACGATGGCCGGGAAGGGGATCGTCTCGTCCGAGCTGGGGTTCCGTCTCGACCTGATGCTCACGGGCACCCCGACGGTCGAGCCCGGCTGGTACGAGATCCCGACGTCGTCGTCGTTCTCGGCCGCGAAGGCGGCGCTCTCGAGCGGTCCCAACGCCCAGGTCGTGACGGTCGTGACCGCCGAAGCCTCCTGGGAGATTGCCCAGGACCTGGCGAGCATCATGGGATCGCCCTTCGCACGCAGGTTCGAGTCCTACGTGCACAACGGCACGGTCCCCTCGCCGTTCCAGCCGACGTCGCACACGTCCCTCGAGGGGCTGCTCGCACCGGGCACCTACGTGCTCTTGCCCGGCGAGTCGCCGAAGGACCTGCTCAGCCAGATGATCGCGCAGTTCGTCTCGCGCGCCGCCTCGGTGGGGCTCGTGCCCTCGACGACTCGCAATGGTCTGAATGCCGACGAGCTCGTGACGGTCGCGTCGATCGTGGAGAAGGAGGGCTACTACGCGGTCAACATGCCCAAGGTCGCGAGGGTCGTCTACAACCGGCTCGCGCGGTCGATGGCCCTCACGATGGACGCGACGGTGCTGTACGCATTGCACCAGGACGGCGGACCAGTAACGCACGCGACCGAGGCGGTCAAGTCCCCGTACAACACCTACCTCCACATCGGGCTCACGCCGTCGCCGATCTGCATCCCGTCGACCCAGGCGCTCAACGCAACCCTGCACCCGCCAGCGGGGCCATGGCTCTACTTCGTCTCCGACGCATCCGGGAAGATGGCATTCGCGTCCACCTTTGCCCAGCAGCTCGCGAACGAGGCGCTTGCCTTGCGCGACAGGCTGTGACACCCGTGCTGGGACCGACTGGCGCGACACAGGTCTTCGGGGTCGCTGGGGACCCGGTCGCCCACTCGCTGTCGCCGACGCTGCACAACGCGGCGTTCCGGTCGCTTGGCGTCGACGCCGTCTCCATCGCGCTACGCGCCAGTGAACGCGACGCCGCCGTCGTCGTCGACGCGGTCCGCCGGCTCGGCGTTCGCGGCCTCAGCGTGACCATGCCGCTCAAGGCCGCGGTCGTCGAGCACTGCGACGAGCGCGCGTCCGTGGTCGAGCTGCTCGGCGCATCGAACTGCCTCGCGCGCACGGCGGCGGGCGGAGTCCGCGCCGAGTCGACCGACGGCGACGGACTGGTCGCGGCGATCGCATGCGTGGCGCACCGAGACGTCCGCGGGCTGCGTTGCGCGGTCCTCGGCGGTGGGGGAGCGGCACGGGCTGCCGTCGTCGCGCTCGCAGCAGCCGGTGCCACCGAGGTCGTCGTGATCGCGCGCAGCGAAGACCAGGCACTGCGCGTCGCGGATCTCGCGTCTGCAGCGCGGGTCGGCGCACCCCAGGACGTGGCCGGGCTCGACCTGGTCGTACAGGCAACGCCCGTCGGGATGCTCGGCACCACCGAGGAGCAGTCCTCACCGCTCGTCGAGCCCACCTCGCTGCGCGCGGGCCAAGTGGCGGTCGACCTCGTCTACCATCCTCGCGTGACCCCCTGGCTCGCACGGGCGGCGTCCAGCGGCGCGAGCGTGGTTGGCGGCGTCGAGGTCCTCGTGCACCAGTCGGCAGCGGCCCTCTCGATCTGGCTCGGCGTCCCTGCACCGCTCGAGGTGCTGCACGCGGCGGTCGCGGCACCGTGATCCACGCGAGGATCCCGAGCCTCGGCGCCCGTCGCGTCCCCGGCTTCGACGCCCTGCTGGCGGGCCTCGCGCTCGTCGTCGCGGCCTTCGGGGTGCTCATGGTCTACAGCGCGACGCGCCCTGGCCTCATCGGCGCAGGCAGCGACCCGCGCTACTACCTCAAGCGCCAAGCGATCTTCGTCGCCCTGGGACTTGTGGTGATGCTCGGAGTCTCGCGAATGGACTACCGGCGGCTCGAGCAGCTTGCGACCCCCGCGTACGTGCTCGCGATCCTCGCGCTGCTCGCCGTGCGCACGCCGATCGGCTCGAACGCCCTCGGGTCCCAGCGGTGGTTCAACTTCCACTTCATCCAGGTCCAGCCCTCCGAGTTCGCGGTGCTCGCCATGATCCTCGCGATCGCGACGTACTGCGAGCGGCGCCCCGACGGGCTGTCGATGCGCGACGTCTGGCGCCTCTTGTTGATGGCGGGGCTGCCGATCTTTCTCGTGTACCTCCAGCCGGACCTCGGGACCGCCATCATCATGGTGGTGGTGCTCATGGTCATGCTCGCGATCGCGGGCGTCCCGCCGCGGTTCCTCATCCTCATGACGTTCGTCGCCGCGGGGATCGCGGTGCTCGCGGTCGTCCTCGGCGTCCTGCAGCACTACCAGCTGGTCCGGTTCACGGGCTTCCTGCAGCAGAACCAGTACCAGACGAACGAGTCGAAGGCCGCGATCGGAGCCGGGGGCCTGTGGGGCCAGGGCCTCTTCCACGGCATCCCGACGCTCGGCTACGTCCCCGAGCAGCAGACCGACTTCATCTTCTCGGTCGTCGGCTCGCAGCTCGGCTTCATCGGCGCGAGCGGGCTCATCGTGGCCCTCGGCGCGATCGCGGCCAGGATGCTGCGCGCGTCGATGCTCGCGAAGGACCACCTCGGCCGGCTCCTCGCGGTCGGTATCTTCACGTTCTTTGCATTCAGCTGCTTCCAGAATGTCGGGATGATCATGGGGCTCATGCCCGTCACGGGGATCCCGCTGCCCCTCGTCAGCTATGGGGGCTCCGCCGCGGTGTGCTTCTTTCTTGCGGCGGGCATCGTGCTCTCGGTCACCAACCGACGGACCGCGAGGGCAACGTAGTGGCCGATCCCGTCTTCAAGCTGATGGAGATCATCAACGTCGTCTTCTCGCTGCCGAGCCCGAGCCCCATCGTGCACCTCCGCGAGTCAGACGCCCCCTTTCGTGGGATCGACTTCCCGATCGGGCTCCCCGAGGCGCAGTCGATCGCGCTGGCGCTCGACAACGAGACCGCCGTGCGACCGAGCACCCACGAGCTGCTGAGCGCCGTCATCGTCGCGACGGGCAGTGACGTCGTGTCGGTCCGGTTCACCGGCGAGCGCAACGGCACGATCATCGCCGAGCTCGACCTCATGACGCCAACGGGTCACCAGGTCCTCGACTGCCGTCCGACCGACGGGATCGCCGTGGCGCTCCGTCAGGTCGTGCCCGTGCCGATCCTCTGCGACGAGACATTGCTCGACGACTGAGTGGGCCTCGCGAGGTCCACCGCCATGGCGGCGTCGCCCGCGGTCGGTCGCGTCTCGGCCTCCTCGGAGAGCCGCATGAGGAGGGCCAGCAGGGCGTAGTTCGCAACGAGCGACGACCCGCCGTAGGCCATGAACGGCAGCGTGATGCCGGTCAGCGGCAGCAGGCGGAGCACCCCGGCCATGATGAAGAACGCCTGGAACCCGAGGGTCGCGGTGAGGCCCACGGCGCACAGCCGCGCGAAGTCGCTGCGCGCGCGCTGGGCGATCTGGAGGCCGGTTCCGACGAGCATCGTGAAGCCGATGACGACGACGGAGAGCCCGAGGAACCCCATCTCCTCGCCGATCGCGGCGAACATCATGTCCGAGGTCAGGTTGGGGACGCCCGCACCCAGTCCCGCGGTGCCGCGCCCGAGCCCGGTCCCGCCGACGCCGCCGGCGGCCAGGGCGAACCAGCCCTGGATGATCTGATAACCGCTGCCCCGAGGATCTTTCCACGGGTCGAGCCACACCGACACGCGCTCGTGCACCTGTGAGAACGAGTGTGCGGCGACCAGCGCCCCGAGCCCGAACAAGAGGAGCCCGATCACGAGGTACACGACCCTGCCGGTGCTGACCCACAAGAGCACCAAGAAGAGGGTGAAGAGGAGCATCGCGAAGCCGATGTCGTTCTCGGCGCCGAGCACCGCGATGGCGAAGCCCCACATGACGACGATCGGGATGAGCGGCCGGGGATCGACGAACAGGTGGTTGCCGATGCGCCGTGACGGGATCGTGAGGAGCTCCTTGGTCGTCGCGAAGTACGACGCGAAGAAGACGACGAAGAGGATCTTGGCGATCTCGACGGGCTGGAACTGGATCCCCTTGACGTGGACCCACAGCCTCGCGCCGTTGATCTTCAGCCCGACGTGCGGCACAAGCGGCGCGAGCAGGAGGGCGACGGCGGCGAGCAGCACCAAGTAGCGGTAACGGTCGAGGTCC